>DASWTW010000285.1:0-3383 GCA_036401895.1 Herpetosiphonaceae bacterium
ATCGTCGGGCTTGACCAGGCTATGCTCCCAGGCCAGCAGCCCGGCCGTGATCGCCAGGCCGAGGTAGAACGGCCAGCTGAGCTGAAGCAGCCAGCCCACGCCGATCAGCGCCGCCAGCATCCCGATATGAAACGCGCGCGCCGTGTTCAGGCCGAAGCGCACACCGTAGTCGGCGGGCATTGAGTGCAGCCCCTCGCGGCGATCGAAGTCGACATCCTGGCAGGCGTAGAGCATATCGAAGCCGCCGATCCAGAGCGCGACCGCCAGCGCCAGCAGCAGCATCGGCAAAACCTCGGGCCACGCGAACGAGGGCCGTACCGCCAGCCAGCCACCAGCCGGCGCGATCGCGTCGGTCAGGCCCAGTGTGACGTGACATAACGGCGTAAAGCGCTTGGTATAGGAGTAGAAGACCAGTGCGGCGACGGCGATCGGCGAGAGCAGCAGGCAGAGCGGGTTCAGCATGTAGGCCGCGATCACCAGGATCAACATCGAGACCAGCGCCGTGATCAGCACCGAGCCGGCCGAAAGCTGGCCCGCCGGAATCGGACGCCGAGCCGTGCGTGGATTGCGCGCGTCGATGTGGCGATCGATATAGCGGTTGAGTGACATCGCCGCCGTGCGCGCCGCCGCCATCGCGACAGTCACCCAGAAAAACACGCCGAGCGGCGGGAATCCGTCGGCGGCAAGCAAGCTGCCCAGGTAGGCGAACGGCAGCGCGAAGATCGTATGCTCGAACTTGATGTTCTCCGAAAGGATCACAATCGAGCGTGGAATGCGTTGGCGAATAGCGTCCATAGGATTAGATTTTACTCCGTGAACATCCACAATTATACTGGTTTGCGCGCGCCGCCGCTGGACCTGCGTACCGCTTGCGCATGGGCTGGCAGTGCTGGTATGCTGTAGGTATGTCCACGGATCATCGCTACGCTGCTATCTCATTCGACGTCGGCTACACCTTGATCGAGCCCCACGGCGAAGCGCCCGCGATCGTCGGCGCGCTGCTGGCCGAGCTAGGCGCTCCCGCCGATGCCGCCACCCTCGACGCGGCGCATCACCGAGCCGAGCGGCTATTCCTGAGCGATTACCTGCGACCGCAGAACGACACCTGGGAGGCCGACGCGCGCATCAACAGCTTGTATCTGCGCTACTATGGTCAGTGGCTGGCCGAGCTCGATGTTGCCGATCCCGAGTCGCGCCACGCCCAGACGATCATCGATCGCTACCTCGATCCCGCGAACTGGCGACTTTATCCGCATGTGCTGGAAACGCTGGCCGCGCTCCACGAGCAGGGCTATCGCCTGGGCATCGCCTCTGACTGGGTGTCGGGATTGCCGCGGATCTTGCATGGCCTTGGCCTGTCGCGCTATCTGGATTGGGCGCTGGTCTCGGGCGCGATCGGATTTGCCAAGCCGTCGCAGCAGTTCTACCGGCTGGTCGCGCGCCGAGCCGAGCTACCGCCGGAGCGAATTGTGCATGTGGGCGACAGCTACTACGCCGATGTGCGCGGCGCACGCACGGCGGGCATGGACGCGATCCTGCTCGATTGGCGGCGGCGATCCTGGCCCAAGCTGGACGTGCCGTTGATCTATGACCTTGCCGAGCTGCCGCAGGTGCTGGCCAAGCGATCCGTTCCCGAATAATAGTGTGCCTTAGTTCTAGGTTCTCTCTAAGCGAAAGAAACGATCTTGATCAAAGCGATCTTTTTCGATGTTGGCTATACGCTGCTCCATACCGCCGAGCCGACCGCCAAAGTCTGCCGCAAGGTGCTGCGGGCGCACGGTCACGAGCTGCCGCTGGCGCGCATCAAAGCCGCGATGCAGCCCGCCGATGCCACGCATATGCAGCGCTACCACTCGCTGCGCGACGACTGGGCGCAGCCACACACGATCCGCAGCATGTGGCTGGATTACTACCGGCACGTCTTCGACGAGCTTGGCTTTCCCGACGAAGATCAGCAGCTGGCTCATGAGCTGGTCGATTGGTACGGCGAGCCGTCCGCGTGGGTGCCGTTTCCCGAGGCGCGCGAGGTTGTCGAGCGGCTGCACAGCCAGGGCCTGTGTCTGGGCGCGGTCTCGGATTGGGCGCCGACGTTGCCGCGTATTTTGCAGGCGCACGGCTTTACACGCTTCCTCGATTTCGTGCTCTGCTCGGGCAATATCGGTTTTGCCAAGCCAAGCGTGCAGTTCTACCGGCTGGCGATGGAGCGCGCCGGCGT
The DNA here is from genome assembly GCA_036401895.1 of Herpetosiphonaceae bacterium. GTDB lineage: Bacteria > Chloroflexota > Chloroflexia > Chloroflexales > Kallotenuaceae > LB3-1. Next base: position 2,216 of record DASWTW010000285.1, read on the forward strand.
CCAGCCAGATGAGGCGCTGCACGTGGGCGACAGCTACTACGCCGATGTGCGCGGCGCGCGAGCGGCCGGGATCACGCCGGTGCTGATCGACCGCCATGGCCGCGCTCCTGCGCTGGATTGTGCCGTGATCCGCGATCTGCGCGAGCTTGAGCCGCTGATCCGCGCGGAGGTTGCTCCCATGCCGAGCAGCGCCGGGTAGCTCACTCGCGCCGCGTCGGCTGCGGCTTTGCACAAACAGGTCGGCCCTGGCATCGCAGTTGCTGTTGTAGGGCTCCAAGAGTTTGTGTAAAGGAGACATCGCAATGACGCAACGTGAGAATCCTCTTGAGCGTACACCCCAGGAATCGGCGACCGCCGCCGATCCTCAGACTTATCCAGGCGCGACCGGTATCAATAAGAACGTCGGCGCGACGTCCGGGCATCATAACGCCGAGGGCGGCGCCGCGCCGAGCACCGACGACAGCGGCCTCGATCCTGCGCGCTCCGAGGCGATCGACCAGGTCAACGGCAAGCGCGACAAGCTGCCGCCGCCGTCTGCGCACCGCCCCGACACTATCGTGCGTGCGGTCGGGCCGGATGCGCGCGTCGAGATGGAGCGCGGCAACGATTTTCGCAACGAGCCCAACTTTACCAAGGGCCAGAACGCGCCAACCGCCGATCAGTCGCGGACGCAGTACTCGACCGAGCAGATGGACGAGTATCTGACCGAGTCGCGGCGCGGGATTTTCCCCGATACACCCGGCGGCGCGGGCGCAACCCCGCTGTCGGCCGATCGCGACACGTTCATCACCGCTGTCACTCAGATCGGCCATTTCCCGTCGCGCTCCGAGGCCGAGAAGTGGACGCGCGGTGTTTTCAACGCGCTGCGCCATCGCGCGGTCGAAGTCGACGATGATCTGGCAACCGAGCTCGCCGCCGTGGTGCGCGTCGGCGAGGCGCCCGAGGTGCAGGTCGAGGAGAGGATGTGGGGCGGCGATTTCGCGGATCGCTATAGCCGCATGGTCTGCCTGTTGCAGAAGTGGTCCCGGCAAGAGTTCTACGCTCAGGTGGCGGAAGAGGTCGGCGAGACAGTCGACGATCCCTGGGTCGACGCCTCGGTGCACAGCTTTTTCGGCGCGCTGAAGCGGGCGCTGGGCGATGAAGCGGATCGGGCGGTGACTAATCTGGG
>DASWTW010000286.1:0-9566 GCA_036401895.1 Herpetosiphonaceae bacterium
GCCGGGAATCACGACCAGCAGCGCGCCGAGCACGGCCAGCAGACCGCTCTGCATCTGTTTGGTTGTCGATTGTGATCTGAAAGCGGCACGAGGCACAAAGCTGTTGTAGAGCGCGCTCCACACGCCCAGCAGCGCTAGCGCTAGCGCGGTCGGGATCACGTAGCGCAGCGTGGTTTCCGGGTACAGGCCCAGCATCTTGTCCAGCAGCGCGAAGGGAAGTCGTGCCGTGTAGGGCAGCGGATCATGGCCGCCGGCAAAGAACGGATCGTAGGGTGGGAGCGTGGCGGTGCGTACCAGCGCGGTCCAGCGCGCCAGTGTCTCAGACGGCGCTGCGTCCAATCCCAGCCGGTAGAGCAGCACGCCCGCGATCAGCGTCAGACCATACAGCGCCTGCCCGACGATCAGACCCGAGCGACGAGCCTGGATAAACGTGCTAAGCTCGCGCCGACCCTTCCACAGCTGCCAGCCGCCGCCGATCACCAGCGCGACGAACCAGGCCAGCAGCAGCCAGCGGCTCAGGCTCAAGATCTGAAGCGCGCCCAGCAGAGCCGGCAGGCTGGCGAAGAGCAGCAAGCCCAGTGGACGCGCCAGGCTCAGGCCGCGATCCGGCAGCGGCAACCGCAGTCGCCACAGCAGGCCGATCATGGCCGCGCCGAGCACCTCGATCGCCAGCAGCCAGAGCAGCAGTCCAACCAGGCCGGATTGCGGCGAGAACAGGTAGCGCGTATCGATCGATTGCAGCTTGTTCCAGGCGCTGGGCGTGAGCTGAAGCGCTGTCGGCGCCTCGTTGACCTGCTGTGGCCGCAGCCCGCGATAAACCTCGTCCCAGTTCATGCCCTGCGTCAGCAGCAGCCGCGCGCGATCCGGCGAAAACTCGGCGGTGCGGCGGAAGATCAGCACGCGGGGATGATCGTAGACCCAGAAGGCTTCCTCCGCGCCCAGGTCCGAGATCGGAATGCCGAGCAGCGTCGGAAACGAGCGCACATCCGCGACCAGCTGGTAGCCGAGCGAGCCGTCGAAGAGCGCCTGGTAGTAGCGCGCCGTCGCCGGGAAGCGCTGCGGCACACGCACCGTCGAGCCATAAACGCGCGGCGAGGTGAGCACCACATACTCGGAGCGCGACAGCTGCTCGATCAGGCCGATCGACGCGTCGTCGCCTGGGTTGACGCTGTCGAACTTGCCGGTGTATTTTTCAAGCTCGTCTTCGGCGTAGGGATACGTCGTTTTTTGCTGGTACTTGTCGCCGGACGGGAACGGCAGCAGATCGTCCCACCACTCCCAGGTCGTCGTCGTGCCGTCGGGCTCGGCGCGCTCGATCCACTCCGCCGCCGTGACGCGAGTGTAGGGTCGCGTGTAGATCCGCGTATAGGCCCAGGCCCAGGCCCAGGTCGCGCCCAGAACGCACGCCGCCAATCCCAGCGCGAAGGCCGGCCGCCTGAATCGATTAAGACGGCTGATCCAGCGGTAGACGATTGAGGGATAGGTAAATGATCGATTCAGTGGATACACACGCGCTCGTCGTCGCCGCACGGCAAGCTCGTAGAGCCGCACCAGGCCCCAGGCCGCGAAGGCACACAGCGGCGCGTAGAGCGGCAGGAAGTAGCGCATCGTCGTGACGAACTGCTGGCCCTGCCAGCCGAAGTAGAGCGCGATCCAGATCCACGGCACCACATGCACGAATCGCCGCCGCGTCAACATCTGCCAGCCGGCCGCCGCCCACGCGATCCAGCCGACCAGACCCAGCGGAGCGCCAAGGCCCCAGAGCACCATGTTCTGCCACGGGAACAGCCAGGGCGTGCGCGCCGCCCACTGGTGGCTCGACGGCAGATCGATCGTGCCGTTGGCCGTCAGCCGGGCCTCTTCGAGCCGTGTGCGGAAGCGTGGCTCAAGCCCGATGTTCCACAGATTCGGGCCGGTGAACGCGTCGGGCTGGAAGATGCGAAACGCCAGAAAGGTGACCACGCCGGTTACGAAGAGCAGGAGGCTCATTCGCACCAGCTGGCTGAGCAGCGGCGGAGGGTCGATCGCGGCAAGCGGATCGTCGTCCGCGCGCCGGTATCGCGACCAGAGCAGCTGGAGCAGCGCCACGCCGACCAGCGCCACCAGCGCCGCCATGTTGATCTTGCTGGCCACCGCCGCGCCGATCGAGAGCCCGGTCAGAACCGCGTCGCTCCAGCGTCCGCGCTGGCCCAGGCGCACCGCGAAGAGCAGTGCCAGTGTGCCGAACGCGACCGCGAAGTTGTCGACGGTAAAGAAATGCGACTGCTGGATCGGCATGACAGCGCCCGCGTAGAGCGCCGCCGCCAGCAGCGCCGCGCGCCGCCCGTACAGCGTGTAGGCCAGGAAGAACGTCGCCAGCAGCGTGATCAAATCCGAGATCACGCTCAGCGAGCGGCCGACCAGCAGGATCTCGCTGACGCCGTCGCGATCTGTGGCCTCGGCAACCAGCCGCGTGAGCGTCGTCGGGAACGTGCCGTACACATAGCTGCGCGACCAGGTAAAGTTGCGCGGGTTCAGCGTCGAGCAGCCGCTGTCTTTGCTCGGCGACCAATCCTCGGTCTTGTCCTGCGGATTGCGCGGCATCGGCACCGGGCTGGCGCAGGAGCTGGTCAGATAGGTGCCGAAATCGTCGGGCACTTCCATGCCAAAAACCGTGTAGTGCATGAAGCGCTCGTCGGGATGCTGACCCGTCTGGCCGTCCCAGTCGCCGAGGTTGACCGTTCGAAAATAAGCGCCGATCGCGACGATGATCACCAGCAGCAGGGCGGTGATCAAAAGCTGGCGGCGTGTCGAGGGCAGCGCCGCTCCCGGCGTGGTTGGCTGTTGTGAATAATCCATGCTCGCGGGCGATCCTTAGTACAGGCTGTATCGCGCGTAGAAACCTATTATAACAGGGCGCGGCGCTAGTTAGCGGCTAGGCACCAGATACATCGCGAAATTCTTCCCCGGCGGCGTGGCCTGGATCAGTGTGTAGATGCCGTCGGGATAGCTGGCTTCGAGCTGCTGCTTGCGTTCGAGATCGTCGGGGTGGAGCACAAACAACATCTGCTGGCTAGCGGGGCGCTCAGGCAGATCGCGCTCGTCGGGCAGGTCGTGCGTCGGCTGCCAGCCGGGATCGCCCAGCATCAGCGCCAGATTGCGGCCGTCCAGCCAGTGCGGAAAGGCCAGCATATACACATGATCCAGCGCAACGCCTCGCTGCTGCATCTGCCGAATGTGCTGAACAACCTCGTGCGTATTTTGCACAATGCCGCGATATTGTAGATCGTAGTCGTGGAAGTAGCGCGTGTAGTTGTGCTGCGCCGACAGGCCGAACGCGCCGAGCAGCAGCGCCACCGCTGACGCGCGCCGAAGTGCCGTCTGTGGCCGCGATCCGTCTTGCGTGATCGTCCAGAGCTGGCGGGCGGCGTAGGCCAGTGGCAGCGCTACGATCACAAAGATCACCGGCGCGACCGTGCCCATACGGTTGGCGCTCGGATTTTCGACCGGAAAGGCCAGATTGAGCGTCGAGGGCAGCATCAGCACCGGCGTTGCGATCGCCAGCGCGCTGTAGCGTGGAGCGCGCCGCGCGAGCTGGTAGCCGACGATCAGCAGTCCGGCCAGCAGCGCGCCGCCGGTGACCAGATCCAGAAACGGATCGTGATGCACCGCGTTGACGACGGTATCGTCGCCGCGCCAGTTGAAGGCCAGCAGCGCGTTGCGATTGTTGAGCAGAAACGTAGCCAGTGAATGCTGGAGGCCGCCGATCTCTTGCTCGGCATTGGCCGCCCGTGTTGCCACGCGGTACCAGACTTGGTCGGGATGCTGCACGGTGTAGTGGATCAGCGGCAAACAGGTGACGATCGCCGTCACCGTGATCAGCGCGCTGTCGGCCAGCAGCCGCCGCCAGCTGCCGCGCCAGCGCCGATCCGTCAGCAGCGCCCAGCCGAAGAGCAGCGGCACCAGCAGCGGCACGATCCGAAACGAGATATAGCCGTGCAGCCCCAGGCCAATCGCCAGGCCGCACCAGAGCGCATCTCGTCGATCACCGCGCCGCAGGTAGCGGAAGAGCAGCCACAGCACGATCGCGGTCGGCAGCGGGCCGTACGGAAATCTCAGCCCCATGCGCGCCGTGTTGACGACCCACTTCGAGATCGCGAAGCCCGTCGCCGCGATCAGGCCGACCGTGTTTCCGGCCAACTCCCGGCCAAACAAAAAGACCGCTGGGATCGCCAGCAGCCCGATCAGCGCCGTGCCGAGCTTGAGCGTCTCGAAGCTCAGCGGCAGGCCGAACAGCCGCATCAGGCCATAGGTGATATAAAACTGGCCCGGCTCGCGTCCGGTGTTGCGTGGAAAGAAGAGTGGTCGCTGGCCGCTGACCAGATCATAGATGTCGAGCAGCTTCTCGGCGTGATCGCTGGTGGGATCGGCGGGAACCTCGGCCAGGCGGTAGAAGCGAAAGAACGCGCCGGTCGCCAGAATCACCGCCAGCGCCAGCCAGAACGCGATCGGCAGCCGGCTCGATCGCGACTCGGACCTGGCTGTTCCAGTCGGCCACCAGGCCAGGCACCAGACCAGCGTCGCCGCGATCCAGGCGCAGACGCCGAAGAGCGTGTACACACCGCTGCCGGAGCCGATCCAGCTCAGCCCGATCAGCGCGCCGGCTACGCCCAGCAGCGGCCAGCGGATCGTGCGCTGCTGCGTGACCAGCTCGTCCAGCACGTCGGGCGTGGGCGGCGCGGCGCGCAGCGCGATCAGCCAGGCGAACAGGCCCAGCACCAGCGCGCCAAGCGAGACCAGCGTCAGCAGCTGATTTTGCAGCTGGCTCTGCGCCACCGTGAGCAGCACCAGACCGCCGCAGGCCAGGATCGGCGCGAGCAGTGTAGTGCGATGCAGCAATGTCGTGGGGGGTGTTTGCGATGTCGATGTTACCGAAGTGCGCATAAATTGGTAGCGGTGCTCGCGCATCGGCGGCACGGGCCGTCCTTTTAGGCTTCCACGTTGACAACAGGCCGGGCTTCTTCGGCCGCGAAGGAGTTAACCGCCACGGGCTTGCGCGCTTTGACCAGCACGTTGACAAAGCTGCGTTTGCGCTTCACGCGCGGGCGGTCGTTCAGGCGATCGATGAAGCGGAAGATCGCCAGTCCGAGGTTGATCGGGTTGAGCAGGCTGCCGCTGTTCTGGGCGCCCGAGAAGCGATCCGCGCTCTTGCGCAGTGAGCTGGGCAGCAGATTATGCTCGATCAGCGGTTTGCCGATGCCATAGACCAGGAAGTGGATGAACGGAAAGCTGTAGTGTGTGGCCTCTTCGGCGATCTCGATCTCGAAGCCGGCGCTGCGGAAGCGCTCGATCAGATCTTCGGGCTCGTACAGCCGCTCGTGGTTCGACCAGATGCCGGCGATCGGGCCGCTGCGGATCGGCTGGCCGCCCATCGCGATCCAGATATGGTTGATCGGGTCCCACCAGAAGGGATAGCGCGCGTGCGGCACCGAGAGCGCCAGCACGCCGCCTGGCTTGAGCACACGATACAGCTCTTGCAGCGCGCGCCGGTCGTCGTCGATATGCTCCAGCACCTCGCTCATCAATACTTTATCGAATGACTCGTCGGGGAAGGGCAGCCGCAGAATGTTGCCGCTCAGCAGCTCGGCGGGAACCTCTTCGCTGCGCGCCCACTGAAGCCGCGCGACATCACCGTCGAGCCCGACCAGCCGCAGATCGCGCAGATTGCCCATCGCCATCAGGTAAAAGCCCATGCCGCAGCCACAGTCGAAGACGCGCTCGCCATCTTTGAGATCGAGCCACTCCAGCAGGCGGAAGGCGCGGCGGCGGAAAGCCATATCGGCCTCGTTGCGGAGCAGCACATCAAGTTTGCGCCGATCCTCCGGCTTGAGCTGCGTCGACTGACGGCCCGTGCGCGATTCGCTCAACTCCTGCATACATGCCTCGTATTGATCAACCGTTAGCTTAAGATCGAAAACCTTACGCACCGCCTCAGGGCTGGGCCGGTAGCGCTCGGCGTTGCTCAGCACCTCGATCAGTCCCTCCGCCAGTGCCTGGGGATCGCGCGGATTCACCAGCCGGCCCATGCCGGTTTCTTGCAGCACCACACGCGCGCCGGGAATATTCGCCGTGACCAGCGGCGTGCCGCTCAGCAGCGCCTCGACCTGCACGATCGCGAAGCAATCGGTGCGCGACGGCAGCGTAAAAACATCGCACATGGCGTAGAAATTGGCCAGTTGCTGAGGATCGCGCAGCAAGCCCAGCAGCGTGATGTCGTCGCGGTGCTGCTCGATCTGCGGGGCGCAGCGCTCATAGAACTTTTCATAGACGACGTTGATCTCGCCGGCGAAAACAAAATGCACATGGGGGATCTGCGCCTGGATCTGCGGGATCGCGTCAAGCAGGAAATCGAAGCCTTTTTCTTCGACGAAGCGGCCGGCAAAGCCAACCAGCAGCTTGTCGTCGAGACCAAGCTCGGCGCGCCACGCGGCGACGGCTTCCGGCTGCGGCTGCGGTATGCTGATCGGCGGATAGATCGCGGTCAGCTTGTGGGTAAACTGCTGGAGAAAGCGCGAGTGGCTGGCGTAGTCGTGGCTGTAGGTGCTGACGCGATCTGCAAGGTGACCGCCCAGGCTCATCAGCTTGGTGACGGCCTTTTCGGTGAACTGGTTGAACGGCCCGGACGGCATCACCAGATCGCCGTGATGCGACATCAGCAGCGGCCGGTTGAGCGCCCGGCACAGCACCGCAATCAGCGCCGACTCGAACATGGGCGTGTGCATATGCACGACGTCATGGTCGCGGATCTCCCGGATCGCGGCGGCTGGAAACTGCGGCATAATCATGCCCCGGCTCAGACGGCCCAGCGTCGGCAGGCGCAGCACGCGCACACCGTTGAGCATCTCTTCCGGCGGTAGCTCCGTCGAGTATTGAGCCGTCAGGACAGTGACGGTATGTCCCCGCGCCGCCAGCTCTTCCGCAACTCGCACCGCGTGCTGAGTCAGGCCGGTCCAGTGGGGGTAATAGTAGGTCAAGATCGAGAGAATACGCATGTGGTGGCTTTCGGCAAGTCTATGAGCAACATTATAACGGCTGCGCTCCATTGTAACAACCCTTTGACCAGATTCTATCTATTCCTGTCCAGGTCTGCCTACGGCGGATCGAGGCTGCAACGTAGTATCGACGTACTATTGAGCTTCGGTAAGGCTTCTCGCTACAATCTCCACACGTTAGCTCTAGCCTGAGTGCCTATGTTTATGCGCCGCCGCGTCCGGCAGCCTGCCGAAGACGCTACGCACAAACTGCTTTCCGAACTGCTTGAGGCACCTGTGGCCGAGTCCAGGGTGCGCGCAGTGATGCTGCGCTCCGTCGTCGATCAGCGGCGCACGGTGCTGGCGCCATACCCGCTTAAAAACTGGTTCGATCGTGTGCTCTCCTGGAGCGAGCGCCTGCTCGGAGTCGTCGTCTTCGTCTTCTTTCTCTGGTGGCTGGCCGATGGCTACGGCCGTGATTGGTGGCACGCGCGCTACGCTGAGCAGCCGCCCGTCGCAACCGTCCAGACCGTCGCGCTGGCTGCTCCCTCAGCTCCTCCCACGCCCCAGCCCCACCCCGAGCTCGGCGCGTCGCTGCCGGTTGTCGAAGATGAGCGGGACCGGCCCAGCGTGAGCCTCGATTATCTGATGCCCGCCCGGACCTATGTCGCCCCGCTGCTGCCCAAGCCCACGCCGACGCCTGAGCCCGAAGCTACGCCGCGCCCCGAGCCCATCGATCTGCGACCCGTGCGCATTCAAGTCGCAAGAATGGGTCTGGACTCGAAGATTGTCGAGGTGTTTATCCAGAATGGCGCGTGGCAAGTTGCCGACTATGCGGTCGGCTATCACCACGGAACCGGCGTCGTCGGCTACGGCAACATGGTGATGGCAGGACATAAAGGGCTGCGCGGCGGTGTTTTTGCGCGTTTGGAAGAAGTGCAGCCCGGCGATGAGATCATCGTCGAGGCCGCAGGTCAGCGCTTCCAGTATCGTGTTCGTACCACGGGCAGCGTCTGGCCGAATCAAGTAGAGGTGATGTATCCCACGGCGCAGCCGCAGCTGACGCTGCTGACCTGTACTAACTGGGATACACAGCGCTTTCTTGTTGTTGCAGACTTCATCGGTGCTATGCCAGCCCAGGCCCCTGCCGGTGGAACCTAAGAATTTGGAGGCTTTGCAATGAGTTTAACACCGAACCGCCAGCGACGACCAACGCCGCGGCCTCCGGTACGCTGGAGTCTGTGGGAGCTGGCCTTGCTGGCGATTAGCCTGGTGATGATCGCCTCGCCGCTGTTTGCGGCAGGCTACGCGCTGCTGGTGCCGACTGCCGCGCCGGCCCGTGAGTCGAGCGGCCCGGTGCTCCAGGCGACAACCCGGCCAACGGCCTGCCCGCCCGATGAGCCCTGCCCATCACCATCGCCGAGTGACGAGCCATCGCCGAGCCCCTCGCCGAGTGACGAGCCGAGCCCATCGCCCAGCGATTCGCCGAGCCCATCGCCGTCGCCGAGTGACGAGCCGAGCCCGACGCCATCGCCGAGCGGCTATCCTGCTCCCTCGCCGACAGCCTGCGCGGGCTATCCTGATCCGGTCTGTCCGTCGCCATCGCCGAGTCCTTCGCCAAGTCCGTCGCCATCACCGAGCCCGTCGCCAAGCCCATCGCCGAGCCCATCGGTAGAGCCGTCGCCGAGCCCGACGCCCTGCACAGGCTATCCCGATCCGGTCTGCCCGTCGCCAAGCCCGTCGCCATCGCCGAGCCCATCGCCGAGTGCATCGCCGAGCCCGTTCCGCGTGATCAAGGAAGCGCTGGATCTGAACGGCCAGGGCCTTGCGACGATCGCCCCAGGCGGCGAGTTCCTGTACTCGATCCGCGTGGATAATCCAGTCACGCCCGCTGTCGCCGTACAGCTCACCGACACGTTCCCCGGCGAGGTGCGGCCGGTGACGATCGTCAGCACGCAGAACGGCTCGTGTGGCCTGAACGCGCAGACGCTGACCTGTACGATGACTCCGTCTGCTGATCAGGTCGCGACCGTGGTGGTGCGCGTACGAGTTGTGGCCCAAGCCGGCGCGACGATCGCCAATAGCGCGACCGCAACGCTGGGCACGGGCCAGAGCGCGGTCGGTAATGCGCGGATTGTGCTGGTAGGCACGGGCAACCCGACTGCTATTCCGCAGACGCCTAGCCCGACGATCGTGCCGCGCACACCTGTGCCGACCACGCCGCGCACACCTGTGCCAACCACGCCACCGCGCACGGCACAGCCGACATCGCGGCCACCGCAGCCGACGAATCGACCGCCGCAGCCGACCGCTGCTCCGACGAATCGACCGCCGCAGCCGACCACTGCTCCGACGAATCGACCGCCGCAGCCGACCGTAGCGCCAACCGCGCGGCCAGGACAGCCGACGGCACGTCCGTCACAGCCAACCGCACGGCCGAACAATCCGCAGCCAACCCGGCCACCGGCAGGCAGCGGTAATCAGCAGGCGACCGCACGGCCGAGCAACCCACAGGCGACCGCACAGCCGCAGGGTCCGGCTGCCACGTCAGCGCCC
>DASWTW010000287.1:0-4603 GCA_036401895.1 Herpetosiphonaceae bacterium
TGAACACCTGGTTTGCGCCGACGACATACCACTGGACGCCGCGCAGGGTGACAGTGGAGCCGTCGGCAAGCGGCATATCCAGATCATAGGCCACGCGCGCCGCCGGCCACCCGTTCACATGATGTTTGCTGTCGCGGCTGATGAACTTCATCATGGGCGCCATCTTCGGTAGTGTGTCCACCACCTGCGACAATAATTCGTCGGGCGTTCCGGCGGGACGTGGTATCGCCAGCATGCCGACGTTGGTTCCCGTCGCCGGGTCCATGGCGAAGAAGCGCATTTGTGTGGCCTGGCCTGAGGCAAGGATGTTGCGCATCATCGCGGCGAGCGCGGCGTTCTCGCCCTCCAGCTCTCTGGCGGCCCGCTCCAGATCCGCATCGGTGATCGGCAGCACCTTCCAGGCGGATGGCAGCTGAATCGTACTCTCATTAATCGTATGAGTGGTCCATGCGTCGGACGCCGGGCCGCTGGCTGCCTGTCCCTGCGTCGTCTCAGGCACGACCGGCACCTGGGCGATGCCGGCGGGCTCGATCGTTAGGAGCGTCGCACTGACCCAGCCGGTAACACCGCGCGCTGTCACCAGCAGATACCAGCTCGCGTCGGCATTTTTGCCGATCAGCGGCACCTGTTCATGAGCGTGAACTTGATCCAGCGGCTCTCCGGTCGCGGGAATACGCCGCACGTTGCCGCCATTGCGAACAACCGCCTTGGCACGGGCAGCGATCGCTGTCGGCGTTGGCAGCGGCGCAGACGTCGGCGCGGTGGTCGGTGGCAGCGCTGCGGTCGTCGCGGGCGGTGCGGTTGGCGCTGCCGGACGCGCCGTTGCGGTTGGGCGTCGAGGTGTGGACGTGGCCGTGCTTCGCGCGGCGGGGCTCGGCGTCAGCTGCGCAATCTCAGTCGATGGTCTTGGTGTCCCGCAGCCAGTGAGGAGCAGCAGCGCCAGGATGATCAGCGTGGAGCGTGTGGGGCTTGATTGTTGCATGGTCATCTTTCTTGGTGTGGTGGAGAAACATAGCTTGAGCTGCGTGAACACAGCCTCGTCAGGAGCATACATGGGGCTGGAGCGCCGCATCCAGGCGCTGGCCGTACGCGATGAAATCTTCATCCGACAGCGACGTAGATACGCCCCACGCGGAAAACATCAGCATCACCTGGACCTGGCAGCGCACAAAGTTAATCTGGCGCAGTGTGCCCGTCGGGGTATCGACCAGCACGGCGCGTTCGCCCAGCCCGGCAATGGTCTGCTTGTTCTCCACGTCAGCCTGTGCGACGCGGTTATACAGATCGAGCGATGGATCAGGCGATGCGAATCTGGCGATATATGCCTGGCCGAATCCACCGCCCTGTTCAAGCTCAAAGACGATGCTGATCATCTCTGCCGGTGTCGGCAAGGCAGAGCCCGATCTCGGTTTGGGTAGCCTATCGAAATCTCTTACATAGATCCAGCCTGGCGGTGGCGGCACATCCACCACCCCGCTTTGTTTCAGGTCGCGATCCTCGACGGCGATTGAAGGATCAGATCCACAGGCGGTCACGCTCACAATGAGCAGCATGAGCAAGCAGTGCCAGGGGCGCATCGGAATGGGCCTTTCATGTCAAGGATATGTGCCAGGGCCTGGTAGAACCTGCCGGCTGGCGACCTCGGAGCGCTGGTATCGCTCGGTCGCGGGCGGAAACTAGCGCGTAAGATCTTTTTCCCAGACAAAGCGGCCCACATGCATCCAGCGAATTTTGAACGCTTTGCCCTCGGCAAAATACACATCAACCCGGCTTTCCTCAGTCGGGCCATACCAGTTGGGTCGATTGCTTGATTGATTGCGATAGGGCGTGCCGATGAGCTTCTCGACCTGGCTCCGCGTCGCGCCGCGCGGGATATTCTTCAGGCGCTGCTCCATATACGCCCGCTCCTGAGGCGTCATCGCCTGCACGGCTGCCGCGCCCGTGGTCCGAAATGCCTGGATGTAGGGCCAGGTCAGCCCGCAGCCACCGAGAAGGATCAGCACGAATCCCCCGATCAGAAATTTTCGCATCGCTGCACCTTATCTATTGAACGATAGTAGCTTGATAGCCGAAGAAGGGAGATCGCGACCTTGCAGCTATGGTCGCCGTCGCGATCGCAGGCTGGGCGACAACCTCTACTGGTGCTGGAATAGCTGCACAGCCGCTGAGCAGGAGTGCCAGGAGCATGAGAATGGAGCACGCTGGACGTGAGATGAATGGGAGGTGCATTGAAATGGCCTCTCGTCGGGAATGAATCGCCTGCGGAGTCTAACACGTTAGATACGCACATTCAAAGACGCAACACCGCCAATCCTCCTGTCTGCGCCTGGAAAATAGCCTACGCTGCCGGCACACCCACGCGGTAAGCATGCCATCGTGCTGTACCTTGGCCGGGGCTGATCTTGATCAATAATCCGTAAGCCCCTGGGCGCCCCAGAACCTCAGCCGGAGGAGCGGCTAAGGGTATAGCTCTACCGATCTGATCTCGCCAGTGCTGAGGTTTTCTGTCAGAATGACCACCTGAGATCCATTGACCTGACTCCGGATCGTAATCTCCCCGGCTTCAGCCAGATCATCGATGTCCTCTGCCAGACCCAGCAGGTACGTCAGTCGACGGATGTCAAGACTGTCTTGGTCATTCAGGAACGTAAGCAATCTGGACAGATGCTGATCGATGGGCTGGTTGGTTAAGCTTCCCTGCCAGCGCTGGACGATCTGCGCTGCGCCACGACCACGATTGGTATCAAGATCGGCTTTCAGCTCACCGACAAGCGCGACCAGACTATCGGATACGACTTCGGCTTGAGCGGGCGTGACGCGCTCCGCTGGCCAGGCTAGCCCTGGCGGCAATGAGGGTTGTCGCAGCAGCAGGATCGCGCCCAACAGGCAAAGGCCGGCCGCAATCCCAGCAGCGGCGAATCGAATCATATTCTTGTGCATTCCACTCCCTTTCGGTTGTTCATTGTGTTCGCATCCCGCAATGCTGTTCGCAGCGCCGGAGACGATCGGATCGGCGGGTTGTTTTGCTTGACCTGATCTGCTATCCTCGCAGCACGGATACCGTGCAGCCCAGCCGACAGAAATCGATGACCACCCTTGTTGATCGCTAGCTCGACGGAGTTTCCGCAGAGACGGAAACGCCAGCCGAACGTACCGCAAAGGAGGATCATCCCATGCAGAAACGATCATGCTTCATCTGCATCCTGAGCGTGCTCTTGCTCGCGGCCTGTGACCTTGCGCCTCCCCCTGCACCTCAAATCAGCCAGGCAACCGCCGTGCCGCCTGCCAGTCCAACCCTGAGCGCAGCGGAGCCGAGCCCATCCGGCAACGCTCCCAGCACCGCTTCCGACATTACCTTCACCCACGCCGCCTCGGTCGCCGTTGGCGATCACCCAACGTCGGTGCTTGCCGGCGACTTCGATCGCGATGGCGATCAGGACCTGGTTGCCACCAACGATGGCGACGGCGACGGCACTACGCTCTCGGTGCTGACGAATGACGGCAAGGGCGGCTTCCTTCCCGCGTCGGTGATTGAGGTCGGCACCGCGCCGATTGCCGTGACCAGCGCCGATTGGGATGGTGACGGCGATCCCGATCTGACGGCGGCGAATCACGAGTCCGACGATCTTTCGATTTTGACCAATGATGGGAAGGGCGGCTTTGGGGAGCGCGCTCGCGTGAGCCTTACGCCCCAGAGCTACCCGTTTATGCTGGCAGCCGCAGACTTCGACGCCGACGGCGATCCCGATATTGGCTTTGCAAATTATCTCGCGACCGGCGCGGTAACGATTCTGTCCAACAACGGCGCAGGCGAGTTTACGATCGCGGACTCGCTGATCATCCGAGGCAATCCTTATACGATCACCCACGGCGATTTCGACGGCGATCGCGACATCGACCTGGCGACGGCGACCTACGACACACACCAGGTGATGATTCTGCTCAACGACGGCGGCGGCAAGTTCAGCCGTGGCTCAAGCGTCGAGGTTGGCGAAGAGCCGTGGTCGCTGATCGCGGGTGACTTCGACCAGGACCGCGATCTCGACCTGGCAGTTGCCAATGAGGGCGACAACAGTCTTTCCCTGCTGGCGAATCAGGGCGACGCCTCGTTTAGCGTTACGCACACGGTGCAGGTCGGCGAAGAGCCGTATGCGGTCACCGCCGGCGACTTCGATCGCGATGGCGACCTGGATCTCGCCACGGCCAACGAAGATTCGCACTCGCTCTCGATCGTCACCAATGACGGGCGCGGCCGGTTCGCCGAGACGTCCGTGGTGGCGGTTGGCGATGAGCCGTGGGCGCTCATTGCCGACGATCTGGACCAGGACGGCGATGTCGATCTGGCGGTGGCCAACAGCGGCTCCAACACGCTGTCGATTGTGCTCAACACGTCGGGATAGCAGTGCCTCACGGTGAAGTCCTGGGAGCAGACAGAAGCCAGATAACCAGCGCGGGCTTTCGGCTGCTCCCAGGACTTCAGAGCGGCAGCAGGCCCTCGGTGAGCAGAGCCAGCTCGGCCTGCGCGGCGTCCCGCGCCTGGGCATCGTCATGCAGGCCGGGAAAGCCGCCATACCGGAACGCTAGCCGCAGGTAATCCACAAAA
>DASWTW010000288.1:0-52749 GCA_036401895.1 Herpetosiphonaceae bacterium
AACGAGCGACTCGATCGAGTCGCTCGTTTTGCTTAAGCGGCCTATGGCAGAATGTAATCTTCGGTCTCGCCGTACTTCCAGCTGCCGGCGGGACCACTGCCGACGCGCGCCGCAGCCCAGGTTGCCGGCGACTCGCTGATCGTGAAGCGCGCCCACTGCGGCCGTCCACTGCGGATCGGCAGGAAGATCGGCGTGGTGTAGACAAAGGTTCCCGGTCCCGGCAGCGCGATCGACTGGTTTTGCACGGCCCACTCATCGGCGACCATGCCGTTGCAGACCGGCCGATCGCCCCACATGCCGTTGCTGTTCCAATCGGCCCACATATTGACGTAGGCACGGCTTGGCGCGCCCGGCTGCACAGTAACCGAGTAGCGAACCTGGATGCGCTGGCAGTTACCGAAGATCGGCCAGAACACGCCGTCGTCAGCCCGGTCCTGGTCGGCAGTATCGGCTGGCGGATCGATGTTGTTGATGCCGTCGCAGTCAGGTCCAATATCCGCCTGCTGCTCGCACGTCACAGCCGCGCCAAGATTGAAGAGCAGCACCGGGTTTTGGTGGAACGGCCCGGTCGGCTGTGCGCCCGCGAAAAAGACCGTCGGGTACTTGGCGATCGGACCGAACGCGTAGGCCGACATGTTGAGACCGAAGTTGTTGGTGCTGTCGGGCGCGTCGCCTAGGTCGCCGCCGGGCGAGGCATAGGTGGGATGCGCGGCGGCAATGCCCAGGATCGTGCCCAGGATGATCAGCACTGAGAGCGGACGGCTGAAGGCATTCAGCGAGCGATGGCGTGGGTTGTGCCGGAACATGATCGTGTCCTCCTACAAATTGGCTCTGCGCCAGGAAGATTTGCGCGACGGCGGGAGGCGGCCATCGCGCCCAATCGATACGGTTGCGCTGCCTGAGCCTAGAAAGGCAGCCGGAAATCTTCGGTCTCGCCCAGCGACCAGCCCTGTGCCGGGCCGCTGCCCATGCGTGCCGGTGCGGTATTCGGCAGCGGCGTGTTGCTCAAGGTGATACGAGCCCAGCGCGGATACGTCGACGGATTCGGCGCGGCGTTGAAGACCGGCGTCGCGAATGCGTACGTTCCAGGGCCAGGGAAGTTAATTACCTGGTTTTTGACGATCCACTCGTCTACCGTCAAGTTGCCGCATGTAAAAATATCGCCCCAGCGGCCGCTCTGGTTGAAGTCATACCATGAGTTGATGTAGGCAGTCGTCGGCGCACCGGGCAGCACCGTGACCCAGAAGCGGTATGCCTTCTGCTGGCAGCCGGTGATATTACCGAAGGCCGCCCAGACCGGACCGTCATCGCCGCCGTCTCGGTCAGCAGTATTGGCAGGCGGGTTGATATTGTTGACGCCATCGCAGTCGGCGCCGGCATCGGCCTGGTTCTCGCAGGTGATCGTGCCGCCGACGCCCGAGTCGCCCAGGAAGTACAGCGTTTGATTGTTGAAGTGCTTGGGTCCGGTCGGCTGTGCGCCCGCAAAGAAGACCGTGGGGAACTGCGCGTTGAAGGGGCTGGCGGGAGTCCACTGCATACCGACGCCAAAGTTGTTGACGCTGGCGGGCGCATCGCCAAGATCCGGTCTGGCCGCCGCCTGCGCCCCGGCGGTCTGTGGCTGCATGCCGCTCAGCGCGGTGGCGGAGAGCGTGAGGCCAAGCATCAGCGCCGAGACGAGAGGACGCGTCGGCTTGCGGCCGAGTGAACGAAGGTGCGGTCGGAACACCATGTTTCACTACTCCTTGGATTGGAGGAAGCGGGGGGCTTTAGCTTTAAGACGTGCTCAAGTCGCTCAACCTTTCCTTCAGTTTTACGCCGCTTAAACAAAAAGCAGCGCCGCGCTCGATTCAGCGCGGCGCCTGCGTGTCGATGTTAGTTGGACAGCCGGAAATCCTCGGTCTCGCCGTACTTCCAGCCCTGCGCCGGACCGCTGCCGATCCGCGCCGGTGTGGTGTTGGGCAGCGGCGACTCGCTCAGGCTGATGCGCAGCCAGCGCGGATTGGAGTTGCCGGTCGGTTTGGGCGCGGCGTTGAAGACCGGCGTCGAGAAGGCGTAGATGCCTGGGCCAGGGAAAGTGATTACCTGGTTCTTGACGATCCACTCGTCTACGTTCAGGCTGCCGCAGGCAAAGATATCGCCCCAGCGGCCGCTCTGGTTGAAGTCGTACCACGAGTTGACGTACGCGGTGGTCGGCGCGCCGGGCAGCACCGTGACCCAGTAGCGATACTGCTTCGGTCCACAGCCGGCGATCGCCCCCAGCGAGGCCCAGTCGGGGCCGTCGTCGCCCTTGTCCTGATCGGCGATATTCGCCGGCGGCCTGATATTGTTCACGCCGTCGGCGTCAGCGCCACTGTCGGCCTGATTTTCCTGGGTGATCGTGCCGGCCTGATTCGCCAGATAGAACAGCGTCGGGTTGTTGAAGTGCTTGGGCCCGGTCGGCTGCACGCCGGCAAAGAAGACCGTCGGGAACTGCGCATTGAAGGGACTGATTGGCGTCCACTGCATACCGACGCCGAAATTATTGGTGCTGGCAGGTGCATCGCCGAGATCCGGCGCGGGCGAGGGCGCGGCCTGGAGCTGAATCGCGCTGGCGGACTGGCCGAGAGCTGTAGCGGAAAGCGCGAGGCCGAGGATCAACGCCGAGACAAGTGGACGCGTCGGCCTGTGGCCGAATAATGATGGTCGGAATGCCATACTTCACGACTCCTTGGTTTAGCAGGAATTGGGAGGGTTTAGCCTTAAGACGTGTTCGCGGTGCTCAACCTTTCCTCCAGTTTTACGCTGCTTAAAAAACCAGTGCCGCGCTCGATTCAGCGCGGCGCTCCTTCGATCGTTGTGGGCGTTAGTATGGCAGTCGATAGTCTTCGGTCTCGCCGAGCTTCCAGCCGCCAAGCTGGCCACTTCCCCGGCGCGCATCCGGCGATCCTACGGCCAGCGGCGTGTCGCTCAAAGTGATGCGAGCCCAGCGCGGATACGAGGCGGGATTCGGCGCGGCGTTGAAGACCGGCGTCGAGAAGACGTACACACCCGGTCCTGGCAGGTTGATCGCCTGATTCTTGACGATCCACTCGTCCACATTCAGGTTGCCGCAGAAAAAGATTTGGCCCCAATTCCCGCTCTGATTGAAATCGTACCAGGAGTTGACATAGGCGGTGTACGGCCCGCCGGCTACTACAGTGACGAAGTAGCGGTACTGCTTGGGCTGGCACGCCGTGATCGCCCCCATAGTGCCCCACACCGGTCCGTCATCGCCCTTGTCCTGGTCGGCAACGTTGGCGGGCGGGTTGATATTGTTGACGCCGTCGCAGTCCGCCCCGATATCAGCCTGATTCTCACAGGTGATCGTGCCGCCGGTGCTCGCATTACCGAGATAGTACAGCGTCGGGTTATTGAAGTGCTTGGGTCCAGTCGCCGGGTTGGGCCAGAAGACGGTTGGAAATTGTGCCGGCACAGGCGGCGTGGTCATCGGGAGGCCGAAGTTGTTGGTGCTGTCGGGCGCATCGCCGAGATCCGGCGCGGGCGAGGGCGCGGCCTGGAGCTGAATTGCGCTGGCAGATTGACCGAGAGCGGTGGCGGAAAGCGCGAGGCCGAGGATCAGCGCCGAGACAAGCGGACGGGTCGGCTTGAGGCCGAGTGAGCGAAGGCGTGGTCGGAACACCATAGCTCCACTACTCCTTGGGTTGGAGAACGCGGGGGGCTTTAGCTTAAAGACGTGATCGAGCCGCTCAACCTTTCCGCGACTGTTAGCTGCCTGGCAAACAAACACAGATGAGTGCCGCACCCGCTTCAGCACGGCACTCCCTCAGGGTTGGTGTTAGTTCGACAGCCGATAGTCCTCGGTCTCGCCGTACTTCCAGCCATTCACCTGACCGCTGCCCAGGCGGGCATCTGGCGATGAGGTGGGTAGCGGCGTCTCGCTCAGGGTGATGCGCGCCCAGCGCGGATGCGTCGAAGGCTTCGGCGCGGCATTGAAGCTCGGCGTGAGGAACCCGTACACGCCGGGCGCACCAGTGCCGATCGGCTGGTTCTTGACGATCCACTCGTCGATCGTCAGGGTGCCACAGGTAAAAATATCGCCCCAGCGACCGTTCTGATTGAAGTCGTACCAGGAGTTGACGTAGCCGACGCTTGGCGCGCCCGGCAGCACGGTGACGGCGTACTTGAACGCCTTGGGCGTGCAGCCAGTGATCGCACCCAGGGTTGTCCAATCCGGGCCGTCGTCGCCTTTGTCGCGGTCGGCCAGGTTAGCGGGCGGATCGATGTTGCTCACGCCACCG
Source organism: Herpetosiphonaceae bacterium (assembly GCA_036401895.1). GTDB lineage: Bacteria > Chloroflexota > Chloroflexia > Chloroflexales > Kallotenuaceae > LB3-1. The sequence continues at coordinate 4,278 of DASWTW010000288.1, forward strand.
TCGCAGTCAGGCGGCATATCCGACTGCGGCTCGCAGGTGATCGTGCCGCCCAGATTCGCGTTGCCCAGATAGTACAGCACCGGGCTATTCCAGTGCTTAGGCCCGGTCGACGCGTTGTTCGCGAAGAAGACCGTCGGGTAGCGTGCCGCGAATGGGCTGGCTGGATGCCACTGCATCGCGACGCCGAAGTTATTGGCACTGGCGGGCGCGTCGCCAAGATCCGGGATTGTACCGCTCTGTGCCTGAGCTGGCTGGCCGAGAACGGCGACGGAGAGCGCGAGGCCGAGGATCAGGGCCGAGACAAGTGGACGCGTCGGCTTGGGGCCGAGTGAGCGAAGGTGCGGTCGGAACACCATAACTCCACTACTCCTTGGGTTGGAGAACGCGGGGGGCTTTAGCTTAAAGACGCCCTCAGCAGGCCGAATCTTTCCGCAGCCCATGATCTTGATCGGCGCAGATGTTCTGTAAATTTGCTAACACTGGTACAATGAATGCAGAGCACCGCCGCTAGCACCCTTGACGCTGCTCACACCCCGCCGTCCTCATGGTTTCCCAATGGTAGAAGGAGCCGACATGACGTTTACGACGATGACCGACGTTCGCAGCGCGTTAACGTCCCAGCAGTACATCGCCTCCGATGACATCTCGACAGTTGTGTTTCTCGCGGAGAAGCTGGGCAAGCCCCTACTGGCGGAAGGTCCGGCCGGCGTCGGCAAGACTGAGCTAGCCAAAGCCTGGGCCAGCGCGACCGGCCGTCAGCTGATCCGCCTTCAGTGCTACGAGGGCCTGGACGAGACCAAAGCGCTCTACGAGTGGGAGTACGCCAAGCAGATGCTGTACACCCAGCTGCTGCGCGATCAGCTGCACGACACGCTGGCCAACGCGACCTCGCTCTCGGATGCCGCCGATCGACTGGCCGCCGAGGAAGATGTTTTCTTCTCGATGCGCTTTCTGCTCCAGCGGCCACTGCTGCGCGCGATTCTTTCGCCCGAGCCGGTGGTGCTGCTGATCGACGAGATCGATCGCGCCGATAGCGAGTTCGAGGCGTTTCTGCTCGAAGTGCTCAGCGATTTTCAGGTCTCGGTGCCGGAGCTGGGAACACTTCAGGCCAGGCATCAGCCGGCCGTGTTTCTGACCTCCAACAACACCCGTGAGCTGTCCGAGGCGCTCAAGCGGCGCTGTCTGTATCTCTTCGTGGATTATCCCGACGAGGAGGCCGAGCTGCGGATCGTCAGGCTCAAGGTGCCGGATCTGGCGCCCAAGATTGCGCAGCAGGCGGTTGAGCTGGTGCAGCGGCTGCGTGGCCTGGATCTCAAGAAGTCGCCGAGTGTGTCCGAGACGCTCGACTGGGCGCGGGCGCTGGTGATGTTGAACGCGCGCTCGCTGGATCGTGAGACGCTCGACAATACGCTGACGGTGCTGCTCAAGCACGAGAGCGATGTTCAGCGAGCCCGTCGTGCGATGCAGCAGTCCGGCCGCGAAGGCCGACTCGGACGCTAATCTTTTTGTCAGTGGTGAATGATCAGTGACTGAATCGGGGATTGGTCGTTGATCATTGATCATTGGTTTTAAGCCTATGGATGATCGAATTGTAGAATTTGTCCAGGCGCTGCGCGGTGCGGGGGTGCGCGTCTCGCTGGCGGAGAGCGCCGACTGTATGCGGGCGATCGAGCAGATGGGCGTCGAAGATCGCGAGCTGTTCAAGTCCGCCCTACGCACGACGCTGGTGAAAGAACACGCGGATTTTCCGACCTTCGACGAGCTGTTTCCGATGTTCTTCAACGTGGGCACGCCGCCCATGCAGCAGATGCAGGGTCCCGGCAGCGGCCTGGATGAGCAGCAGCAGCAGCAGCTTTCGGAGGCCATGCAGCAGATGATGCAGCAGCTGAGCGAGAAGCTGCGCGAGCTGCTCCAGCGGCTGATGAACGGCGAGGCGCTGAGCCGCGAGGAGCTAGAGAAGCTGGCTCAGCAGGCCGGTATGCAGCGCATCACCAACGGATCGCCGTATGTGCGCCGCTACATGGAAGGGCACATGCAGCGTCAGCTGGGCCTGCAACAGCTTCAGCAGCTGCTTCAGCAGCTTGAGGCCGCGTTGCAGAAGCAGGGCATGGGCCGCGAAGGTCGCGAGCAGGTTCAGGAGATGGCCGAGGGTAACGCCCAGGCGCTGGAACAGCAGATCCAGCAGTACGTCGGCCAGAGCCTGGCGCGACAGCTTGCCGAGCAGATGAAGCAAGATCCGATTCACGATCTTGCCAATCGTCCGATCGACCAGCTTAGCAGCCGCGAGATCGAGATGCTGCGCGATGAGGTTCGGCGCATGGCAGCGCGGCTGCGCACGCGTGCGGCCTTGCGTAATCGCCGGCATCGATCGGGCGCGCTCGACGCCAAAGCCACGGTGCGGGGTGCGCAGCGCTACGGCGGCGTGCCGATCGAGCTTAAGTTTCGGCGCAAGCGGCTCAAGCCCAAGCTGGCGGTGATCTGCGACATCTCGACCTCGATGCGGCCACACGCGACGTTTATGCTGACGCTGATGTACGAGCTGCAAGACATCGTGGCGCGCACACACTCGTTCGCGTTCATCGACGATATGCACGACATCACGCAGGATTTCACGGGCCAGCGGCCACAGACCGCGATCGCGAATGTGCTGGAGCGTATTCCGCCCGGCTACTACTCGACCGATCTTGGTCACAGCCTGGCGACGTTTTGCCGCGATCATCTCAGCACGGTCGATCGCCGCACGACGGTGATTGTGCTCGGCGACGGGCGCAACAACTACAACGATCCGCGCATCGATTGCGTGGAGACGATCAAACGCCACGCCCGGCGCGTGCTCTGGTTCACGCCCGAGCAGGAGCGGCTGTGGGGCACCGGCGACAGCGATATGCGCCAGTATGCGCCCAAGATGGATGCCGTGCATCATGTCGCGACGCTGCAACAGCTCGCCAACGCGATCGACGATCTGCTGAGCGGACGCTAGTCGTCGCGGACAACAGGTAAGGACCGACAGGACGCTGATCCGAGCGTCCTGTTGAGTTTAATCCGGCCTGGCATTGAGATACTATTATGGGATCTTTGGTGGCTGCCGACGAAGCACCCAAGGCCGAGGCAGAAGGAGAATAGCAAGTCATGGCTCCAATTGTCCCGCCGATCAAGTGCCAGGGCATCAAGACCAAGCTCGTCACACAGATTATCGCGGCTGCCGGCGCTGATGTTGAGGGCCGCTGGATCGAGCCTTTCTGCGGCTCGTGCGTGGTAGCGCTTAACGTGAAGCCGCAACGCGCGCTACTTGCCGACACAAATATTCACATCATAAATCTATATAAAGCCATACAAGACAAATCGATCACGCCGGCGATCGTCAATCAGCATCTGCAAGACGAAGGTAGTAAATTGCGCAACGGCGGCGCCGATTACTACTATCAAGTACGCGAAAGATTCAATAATAATCCTCAAGCTCTTGATTTTCTCTTTCTCAATCGGTCCTGTTTCAATGGAGTTATGCGATTTAATCGCTATGGCAAGTTCAATGTTCCGTTTGGTCATAAGCCAAACCGCTTTGCTCAGGCGTATATCACTAAAATCGTGAATCAGGTAAGAAAGTTTGCCGAAGTTCTACAGGGGAAAGAATGGCAGTTTCAGATAAGTGATTTTCGTGAAACGCTAGCTAAGGCTGAGCCAGGAGATGTGGTCTACGCCGATCCACCCTACGCCGGTCGTCACGTCGACTATTTCAACAGCTGGAGCGATGCTGACGAGCAGGATCTTGTACAGCTGCTCAAGGCGCTGCGCTGCCGATTCATAGTGTCTACCTGGCACAGCAACCACTACCGCGAAAATCTCGCCATCCAGAAGCACTGGCAAGCGCCAGGCTACTATATGCAAACGGCTGAACATTTCTATCATGTAGGAGCAACCGAAGACTTAAGGAATGCCATGAAAGAAGCGCTGATTACGAATTATCCTATTTCTCAGGAGCTTGAGCCGGCGCCGGTCTTGATCTCTCAGGCTGCTCTCAAGCTGTAGCTGATAAAAACGTGCCAATGAGGATATGCGGCAGATCCTGACTCGCTCAGCCAGGGCCTGCCTTTTTCACGGTCTTGATCTTGCCCCACGCTGCGACTCAAGGGAGGAGCAAGATGGATCAGCTAAACAGCATGCAGAGCACGCTTGAGCGTTTCGCGCGCCGCTACGGCCTGTGGGTGATTCTTGGACTGATGGCGCTGGAAAGCTTTCTTGAGTGGCGACGGCAGCGCTAGTTGTTCTCCGGCCACAGCATCTCCAGCCGGTTGCCCCAGGGATCGCCGGTGTAGAAGCGCCGGTAGCCGGGTAGATCGTCGTCCCACTTCACATCGACGCCGGCCGCCTGAAGCCGCTCAGCCAGTGCGTCGAGGTTGCGCACCAGCAGGGCCGGATGCGCCTTGCGGGCGGCGGCAAACGGCTGCTCCACGCCGATATGCAGCGCCTGAGCGCCGAGCTGAAACCAAACGCCGCCGCGTCCGGCCAACGTCGCGGGCTTGGGCAGCTCCGGCAACCCCAGCAGCTCGCCATAGAATCTCCGCGCCGCCTCCTCGCAGCCTGCGGGCGCGGCCAGCTGCACATGGTCGAGTCCGACAACCTCAAATGTATCGCTCCTCATAGGGCGGATCTCCTCGACATAAAGAAAGGGATGCAAGCAGCGCCTGCATCCCCAATCGTTTTCAAACTCGCTCGTTAGCCGATCAGCTTCTCGATCCGTGGCACATAGTAGGACTTCGGACCGGCGCCCTGGATGCGATCGACTTCCTGGCCGTCCTTGAACATAATCAAGGTCGGAATAGCCATGATGCCGAGCTGCGATGCGTGGCGCTGGTGCTCGTCGGTGTTGACCTTGGCGATCACAACCTTGCCGTCGTACTCACCGGCCAGCTCTTCCAGGATCGGGGCAACTGCGCGACAGGGGCCGCACCACGGCGCCCAGAAATCGACGATCACCGGCTTATCTGATTTGAGCACAACCTGCTCAAAATCTGCATCGGTCACTGCGACCGTTTTGCCTGCCATTATAAACCTCCTCAAGCTGCGTCTCGCTGTTGCTCCACAGCTACTCACCTATTGTACCACCGGGCAACGCTTACCTAAAGTAAGCCGTTTGGCCTATTCCGCCGGAATGCGCTTGCTCAGGCTTTCACGCATCAAGTGCTTCTCAAGGAACGAGGCGCGCTTCTCGCCGGTCTCCAGGATCTCCTTGAGCAGCGACTCGGTGCCGAAGTCGCCGAGCTTGTTAGCCAGGCTGATATGCTCGCGCATGTTCTCGGCGATGCTGCACTCGGCCTCGACATCGTGCCTGATCATCTCACGCAGATCGAACATCTCCTGCGTCTCATGTTTGACGTAGGCGTGCTTTTCGATGTCGGTCGGGCCAGTGACCGGCAGGCCACCCAGTGCCACGATCCGCTCGGCCACGGCGTCGAACTGGTCGTGCAGCTGGGTGTAGTGCGCCTCAAGCAGCAGATGCAGCTCAAGGAACTGCGCGCCCTCGACGATCCAGTGGTGTTTGTGGTACTGGTGATAAAGCGTGAACATGCTGGCGAGATCCTTGTTCAGCACCTCGACGATCTGGCTAGCCGTCTCGTGAGGCAGGCCGAACGGATTATCACGCACGACGTTCAGCTTTTGTCGAATTTCGTGTTGGGTCATATTTCCTCCAAAAAATCTATTGCTGACCGTCGGCTAGAATCTCGTCCAGCGTCTCGTGCTCAAGCATATGCATAATGTCCTGCGTGCGGAACTCTTGCTCGCGCAGGTGGCGCTTCACCAGCTGCTCGGTGCCGTAATCACCGAGGTCGCGCGCCAGCTTGATATGCTCGCGCAGCTTGACTAGAATCTGCTGGTTAGCTTTGAGATCGTTCGACAGCATCTGGCGCAGATCCAGGATGCCCTCGGGCTCCTCGGTGATATAGCCGCGCTTGAGCTGCGCCGTCGCACCGCTCACGGGCACGCCGCCCAGTGTCACGATCCGCTCGGCGAAGGCGTCGGCCTCCTGCTGCGTGGCGGTGTAGTGCTCTTCCAGCATCAGGTGAATATCGCGAAACTGCGGCCCTTCCGCGACCCAGTGATGCTTTTGATACTGGTGGAAGAGCACGAACAGGCTGGCGACATCCGTATTAAGTGCCTCAATCAGCTGGGTGGTTGTGTCACGAGTAAGATTGATTGAATTATCGATCACTTCGTCCGGCTGCTGCCGGATCGTCGGTGTATGTGCTTTTTGCGTCATCGCGCGATGCTCCTTCGTTACTTGCGGCGGATCGTCGAGTCAACGGCCTGCTCGTCGGGCTCTGAGCTGACCAGGCCGCGATCCAGGCTTTCGCGCTCCAGGTGCTTCTGAACGAAGGCGGCGCGCTTCTCGGTGTTTTGCAGCGTCTGCTTCAGCAGATCTTCGGTGCCCCAGTCGCCCAGATCGGTCACGGTGCGAATATCTTCGCGCATCTTCGTGGCGATTGTGCGCTCGGCCTCGACATCGCGCTCAAGCATGTCGCGGATGCCGAGAATGCCGTCGGGCTCTTCTTCCAGATAGGTGATCTCGATCTGCTTGCGCATCGTGGAGGCCGGCACACCACCCAGCGAGTTGACGCGCTCGCCGATCTCGACCGCCGCCAGCTCAACCTGCTCGGCGTGCATCGAGAAAAGCTGCTCCAGCTCGCGGAACTGCGGCCCCTCGACAACCCACTGGTGTTTGTGATATTGATGATGCAGCGCGTACAGGCTGGCGAGATGCGGGTTGAGCAGTGCCACAACCTGCTTGGCGGTGCTCTCGTCGATCATCAGCACATTCGATTCAACAGTGTCAAATTCTTGTTCGATTTCGTATTGGCGCATGACCATACATGCTGCTCCTTTTCGCTAGTATCTGTACCCTAGTCAGCAACTTGTATGCCACATCGCGCGTGTATTCTTGTATATTGGCGTTCCTCGGCGTGCGAGTTGCTGAGCATTTTAAGAAGAACAGCGAAGCAAAGAATAAAAAGATATTCCCACCGTTGTTCTCTTGTTCCTTTGTCCTTTTGTTCTCTACCAAGGAGGATCTATGCCGAATGGAGAAACTGTGACATTCATATCCGACGAAATCGAGGCGCAGGGCTATCTGGCGCAGCCCAGCGGCGGCGGGCAGTTTCCCGGCGTGATTGTGATCCAGGAATGGTGGGGCGTCGACGAGCACATCAAGTCGGTCGCCGATCGGTTTGCCGAGGCCGGCTTCGTGGCGCTGGCAGTCGATCTGTATCACGGCCAGACGACGAGCGAGCCCGACGAGGCGCGCAAGCTGGTGATGGCGCTGGATTTTGGGCGGGTGCTTAAGGAGATGATCGCGGCGGTGAACTACCTGTGCGGCCGGATCGAAGTCGACGGCGTGGGCGTGATCGGCTTTTGCCTGGGCGGCACGCTCTCGCTGCTGCTGGCGAGTAAAACGCCGCGTATCGGCGCGGTGGCCTCGTTCTACGGCGGCCGGCAGCTAGACGACACCGAGCTGATGGACATCGCCTGCCCGATTCTGGCGATCTACGCCGGCCAGGATCACGGCATCCCGCCTGAGCATATCGCTCACCAGCGCGAGGTCTGGGCGCGCACCGGGGTGCCGCACGAGCTCGTGGTGTATGAGCAGGCCGACCACGCTTTTTTCAACGAGACGCGGCCCGAAGTCTACGACGCCGAGGCGGCTGGCGATGCCTGGCAGCGCACGCTGGCGCTCTTTCGCAAACATCTACAGTCAGCATAAAATACGGCTATAGTCGCTACGAACCTGACAGGAGGCTTCGATGACGAACGGCACAGTGACGATCACCTGGCTAGGACACGGCACTTTTTTCTTCGAAAGCACCGCCGGCAAGCGGATTTTGCTCGATCCCTGGTTCAACGGGAATCCTAAGTTTCCCGAGCACATGAAAGATCAGGTCAGCCGCGATCTCGACGCGATCGTGATCACCCACGGCCACTTCGATCATGTCGCGGATCTGGTCGAGGTCGCAAAGAACACCGAGGCCAAGATCATCTGCATGTTCGATATTGTCACCTGGCTCAAAAACCAGGGCATCGACGAGGACCGCTGTGTGGGCTTCAACATGGGCGGGACGGTCGAGGTGGCGGGCGTGAAGTTCACCATGACGCCGGCCTTTCACTCATCGAGCATCGCCGACGACTCCGGCAACATTATCTACATGGGCAATCCGGTAGGCTATGTGATGACCTTCGAAGACGGCACGGTCGTGTATCACGCGGGCGATACCTGCGTCTTCGGCGATATGCGCATCATCGGCGAGCTGTACGCGCCCGACGTGGCGATCCTGCCGATCGGCGGCTGGTTCACGATGGACCCCAGGCAGGCCGCGTACGCCGCCAAGCTGCTCGGCGTGCGGCGCGTCATCCCCGAGCACTACGGCACCTTCCCGATCCTGACCGGAACGCCGGCCGAGGTACAGCAGGAGCTGTCGAGCCAGAATATCGAGGTGGCGGAGCTGGAGCCGGGCCAGAGCACCAGCGCCGGCAAGCAGGCAAACACCGCCGGTAGCGAGAAGCTCGGCGCGTAAACCTGAAGAAGAAAAGAATCCATCCGTAGGGGCGTGATGTATCACGCCCAAAATCATATTATTCTTTTCGAAAACACAAGCGGGGCGTATCGCAATACGCCCCGACAGCACATATTAATATTTGTTTGAACCTGAGTCACGCCTTGACGACCGGAATCACGGCTTACGCAGCGCCTCGCTGATGCACCAGCCGGTTAAGTTCGGCGTGCGGATCTGCACCCAGTTGTAGCCGTTAGCAGCTTGCGGCCCTCCGATCACCTCAACCTGTGTGCCGTATCCTAGCGAGCCCACCCGCGCAGAATCAGTGCCCGGTGCGGAGCGCACCACGAGCGGTCGCTGTCCGGCTGTGTTGACGACGAAGATCTGCTCTGGATTTGCGGGTGCGGCGCTGGCTGCCGCCGATGCGGCCGGGCTTTCTCCAACAACTGCTGACGGTGATGGCTCGGCGGTCGTTTCGTTGCCATCGCTGCCACCCCACACAGCGATCGTTCCCGCTACCAGCAGCAGCGTCACGACGACGGCGGCAACAATGCCCAGCAGGCTGCGGCGCGGCGCTGGCTCGGGCTCTTCTTGCACCATCGGCGGCGTGATCGGCGCGCCGCGTGGGGCGCTCACGGCGGGTGCGGGGCGGGTAGTTGAAGATTGGGTAGGCGCCGGGCGGGCCGGCTGCGGCGCGCTCCTGGCTGAGTCGGGGACCGGGATCGTGGGATGCGTGCGTGGAATGACCGTCGTCGGCGTGTTGGCGCGCTGGTTCAGGGAGCGCAGCTCCATCAAAAGATCGCCGATCGACTGGTACTCGCCGTTGGTGGCGCGCTCGGCCAGCTTGCGCAGCGGCGTGATCCGGCTGAGATCCGACGCGCCGGCGATCGACATGCTGAGCAGCTGGCCGAGCGCCTTGACCGCATAGCCCGGATGGGGCGGCGTCTGGTCCAGTCCCAGATCCAGCACCTGTATCCGGCCCTCGTGGCTGATGCGAATTGTCTGGTCGTTGATCTCCGGCAGCGGCTGCTGATAGCTGAGTCCGGCCTCAAGTGTCTCGGCCATCTTCTCGACCAGCATGATCGCCTGCTGAGGCGACAGCGGCACAAGGTCCGCCAGTGGCGGGCCGGCCATCTCCTCAAGCACCAGAAAGGGTCGCTGATCGACGGAGTTTTGATCGTAGAGCGCGGCGACATGCGGCAGATTGGCGATCGCGGCGTTGCGCGCCTTATCGAGCATCCGCTGCACTGCGGTTGAGTCTTTGGCTTTCTCTGAGCGCAGCAGCTCGACCGTCACGGTGCGATTGAGAATCTGGTCGCGGGCCTGATACGCTACAACAGCGCTATCGCTGTACACGATGCTGTCGAGGTGATAACGATTTGCTAAAATCGGCGTTGTTGGCGATGCCATAAACCTGCCTGCTAGAACTGATCGCGAGTGCGTGCTGAATGAAGCGTGGAAGTGCGCTTATGGTAGCGATGCAGGCGCTGGTCTGTCAAGCAGCCGACAGGCACGAACCGGAGTCATCATGCGGATGCGGCACAATAGCCGGAATCGGGCTGGTTGGAATCTCCCACAGCCGCTCGGGAGCCGAGATCGGCAGCTCCGAGGTTGGTATCGGCGGACGCAGACCGGCCAGCTCGTAGCGCGCCTCGATCAGCGCGTTATACATCGCGGTGCCGTCCTTGTAGCGCGCAATCGCCGTCGGCGCAGTCGCTTTGGCCACTACGCGCTCCAGGGCCAGCGGCACGCTTAGAATGACCTCGCTCATCAGCGGCACGCGCTCGGTGATATGCAGATGCGCGATCGACGCGGCGTCGGGACCGTCGAACGGCACGACGCCTGTGATCATCTGAAACAGCACAATGCCCAGCGAGTAGATGTCGGCGGCGGGCGTGAGCGGCGAGCCCAGCACACGCTCGGGCGCGATATAGTGCGGTGATCCCAGCACCTCATCGTGGCAGCCCTGCCCATCGATCAGCGAGATGCCGAAATCCAGCAGCTTGACGTGGCCTGCCTGATCGATCAAGATATTATCAGGCTTAACATCACAGTGGATCACGCCGTTGGCATGGCTATGCGCCAGCGCCGAAGCGACTTGCAGCACGTAGTCGACGGCCTGCTGCGGCGGCAGCGGCATCAAGGCGCTGAGCGGTGAGCCGTCGACCAGCTCCATCACCAGGTACGGATGATCGTCGAGATGGGCGTCGAAGACTTCGACAATATTCGGATGACGCAGCGCCGCCAGGGTGCGCGCCTCGGAGTGAAACGCATCGAGCGCGGCCGGATCGTTGAGCAGCTCGGGCTTGAGCCGCTTGATCGCGACATTGCGCTGGAGCGCCGCGTCCCAGGCGATATAAACATTTGCCATGCCGCCCGACCGGAGCGGCTCAGATATTTGATAGCGGTTCATCTCGTCATCCCTTCTGGCTGAAGGTAGTGCAACCTCCATGCCAGCATATAGAAATGTTCGAGTGGAGAAGGAGCATCGGATGCAAATCATTGTCACAAGCGGGGTAGCCGAGCAGGTACGCGAGCGTCTCGCAGAGCTGGATCTGCCCGTGGAATTGATCGTTGTCGGCGACGATGGCGTGACGGACTCGGATCTGAGCCAGGCTGTCGCGCTGTTTCGCGCCAATCTTTCCCAGGCGGGCTATGAGCGGATTCTGGAGCGCGCTACGAGTCTGTGCTGGATGCACACCGCCAGCGCGGGCGTTGAAAATCTGCTCTCGGATGCGATCAAAGAGCGCGGGATCAGCTTCACCAACTCGGCGGGCGTTCATGCGATCCCGATCGCGGAGTGGGTGCTGCACGCGCTGCTGACGATTGTGAAGCGCGGCCCGCGCATGCTGGCGGCGCAGCACGAGCACCGCTGGGAGCGCGATGTCGAGTTCGACGAGCTGGGCGGCAAGACGTTGACAATCCTGGGCGCGGGCGGTATCGGCCAGGAGATCGCCAGGCGCGCCGCTGGCTTCGGCATGCGCATCCTGGGCGTTAATCGCAGCGGCCGTGACGTAGAAGGCTTCGAGCGCATCGTCAGCGGCGAGCAGTGGCGCGATCTGCTGCCGGAGACCAATTTTCTGGTGATCGCCACGCCGCTCACGGACGCGACCAAACATCTGATCGGCGCGCACGAGCTTGAGGCGCTGCCCGATCATGCCTGGCTGATCAATATTGCCCGTGGTGCGATCGTGGACGAGCCGGCGCTGGTGGCCGCGCTGCAAAACGGCACAATCGCCGGGGCCGCGCTTGATACCTTTGAGCAGGAGCCGCTGCCGGTGGAAAGTCCGCTCTGGACGCTGCCCAACGTGCTGATCTCGCCGCATAACTCGGGCTCGTCGCCGCGCTCCACCGATCGCGTGGTCGATCTGTTCATCGAGAATCTCAAGCGCTTTGTCGCGGATGAGCCGCTGCGCAACGTGGTTGATCTGGAGGCCGGCTACTAACGCTGGAACCGATCCTGCTTCAAACAGACCAGATCGAGCACAAGGAGCCAGGTGATGAAGGGATTTACGCTCGGATTGTTGGTCGCCGCAGGTATGGCGGGATTATGGGCTGCTCAGCGATCCCGGACGCAGCGCCAGATTCCGGCTGCGCTGCCGGGCGCTCAGCGCGCGACCAGCCGAAATATACCGAATGTTACCGCCAGAGCCGCGAGCACATCAGAAGATAGCATCGATCCCAAGATGGTGATTACCCCCAGAGCCGACATCGATCCCAAGATCGTGATCAAGCCCAAAGGCAACATCGATCCCAAGATCGTCGTCAATCCGCCGCCGCCACGCAAGCCCGGCGAGCCGAACATAAAGCCCAGCCACGAGGTATAGGCCACGGACCGGACAGTGCGGCGCAGCCCAATCAGCGTTAAATTAACACAGCCCTTCCGAATCTGAAGGGCTGTGTCATGTGGTGCGTACGAGCTACTTGCTGGTTATCGGGATAAAGTAGCGCGGCGTCATCGGCGGACGCAGCACCGAGAAGTTGCGCACAAAGCTGCCGCCTGCGATCCCATTGCTATCGCCGTCCAGGAGCGGATAGCCGCCGGTGACAGTTCGGGGAATGATTAGCTGCTGCGGCGCACTCTAGCATGGCAAGCGGCCAGGCCACAAGAGCCGAGAGTACCGTTGTAGCCTAAACATGCTTCAGCCAATCGCATATCAGCCGCACCACGCGCCGGTCGATCGACAGCGAGAGATGGGTTGCGCGCGGCACGAGTACAAAAGTCGATCCCTCAGGTGCGGCTGCGGCGACGGCATGCGCCTGCGCTTTGGGCACAACTGCGTCGTTGCCGGCGTAGCAGAGCAGCAGCGGACAGCGCACACGAGCGATACTCGCCAGCAGATCCAGGCGTGCGATCAGATCCACAGTGCCGATCCGAGCGCGCGTGGGTTTGGTCCGCCAGCCCTGGACGATCCCGATTGTGCCGACATCCCGATGCAGCGCCCAGGCGGCGGGCAGCGCCAGGGTTCGCGCCTCGCGCCGAATCACGGCTTTGGTGACGTTGATGCTGATCGGCGCTTCCAGGATCACCAGCGCGTCGATCGCCAGCCCATCAGCGACGGCGCGTGCAGCCAGACAGCCGCCCTGGCTGATGCCCAGCACCACCACGTGGCTGTAGCGCTCGCGCAGCCAGCTCACACCGGCCGTGACATTGTCCAGCGTCTCGGGAAAGGCCAGCGGGCGCGAGTTGTCGCCGTGGCCGTCCACATCGATCGCGCAGGCGGCAAAGCCCGCGTCGGCCAGGCCATGCAGCACCGGCCAGGCGTAGAAGGTTTTGTGATTGCCCGCGCCATGCACAATCAGCACGCCGGTTGTGCTTCCGGCTACAGGCTCCACCACGATCGCCGGCATCGGCCCGTCGGCGATGGGAATCCCAACCTCTGAGATACGCCGCCCGTCACGCTCGCCGGGCGCAAGGATCGTCTCGGGGCGGCGCGGGCTTTGCCGCCGCACAGCTACCAGCACAAACACAACCAGCCCGATCAGCGCGGCTAGCCCGAACGCCGGCCAGCTCAGCGCTGCCCGCTCCACAAACAGCAGCGCGCTCACAGCGCCCAGCCCGAACGCGCTCAGCCCGAGCCAGCGCCGCCCAAAGATCGTCAGGCCCTGCCAGCGCGCAAGGCTGGCTCCGGCCTCGGCCATGAGCAGCCACCATAAAATCCAAAGCAAGATCGTCATCACTCTCCATTGTACCGATGTGTCCTGGTTCTTGGTTCTTGGTCAGGCCCTCATCCCCCGGCCTTGCGGCCTTTCCCGTTCTCCTATCGCGATGGGAGAACGGGAGTTAAGGTACTTGCTTTTGTTCTTTGTTCTTTCGGTTCTTGCTTCTTCTCCCTACTAGTTCGTTTTAACTAAACATAAACCACAATGATGCAAGGATGATAGACGGCTGTTAAATTGGTGTTTGACTTTTACGACAAAGTGTGCAACAATACGCCATCCCGAATGAACAACGGCTTTTCAAACAAACATATTCGTGTCGGTGTCGGTTCTGAACTTCTGCGGCTACTTTATCATTGAATATCGCTACTCCGGCTCGTAAATAGGGTTGGAGGTTTTTTGTTGCCTACTATAACAACTAATCGTCCTATCTATCCATTCACGGCGATTGTGGGCCAGGAGCGCCTTAAGCGTGCCCTGCTGCTCAACGCCATCAACCCGCGCGTCGGCGGCGTCCTGATCCGTGGCGAAAAAGGCACGGCCAAGTCAACCGCTGTACGTGCCCTGCAAAGGCTGCTGCCGCTGCTGCGCGTCGTTGCCGATTGCCCGTTCGGTGATCCGCCCGACGATCCGCAGCGCATGTGCGACAGCTGCCTGGCGCGGCTGCAATCCGGCGAGACGCTACCTGTTGTCGAGCGGCCCACGCGGCTGGTCGAGCTGCCGGTCAACGCCTCCGAAGATCGTGTTGTCGGCGCGCTGGATCTTGAGCACGCGCTGGCAGAAGGTCAGCGGCGCTTCGAGCCCGGCCTGCTGGCGGATGCCAATCGTGGCATTCTGTATGTCGACGAGGTCAATCTGCTGGACGATCACCTGGTCGATCTGCTGCTCGACGCGGCGGCGATGGGCGTGAACACCGTCGAGCGAGAAGGCATCTCGGTCTCGCATCCGGCGCGCTTCATCCTGGTCGGCACGATGAACCCGGAGGAAGGCGAGCTTCGGCCGCAACTGCTGGATCGCTTCGGCCTGGTCGTCGAGATCGGCGGCCTGCGCGAGGTCAACGATCGTGTGGCGATCATCCAGCGTCGTCTGCACTACGATCGCGACCCGGTCGAGTTTGCCGCCGAGTGGGAGCCTGCCGAGCAAGTGCTGGCGCAGCGCATCCGCGAGGCCAAAACGCTGCTGCCGACCGTCAAGCTGACCTCGATGGACATGGGCATCGTGGCGCGGCTGGCGGTTGAGCTGGGCGTCGACGGCCATCGCGCGGACCTGGCGATCCTTGAGGCGGCGCGGACGCATGCGGCGCTTGAGGGCCGCGTGACGCTCAGCCCGATCGATATTCGCATCGCGGCCGAGCTGGCACTGCCGCATCGTATGCGTCGCCAGCCGTTTGTCGATGTGCAGCTCGACGAAGAAAAGCTTGGCTCGATCATCCAGCGCGAGTCCGAGCGCGCCGAGAGCCAGGACCAGGAGCAAAAAAAAAAGACGAGCTGAGTGACGAGAGCGGCGAAGGCGAGTCCGGGAATCTTGAGTCGGTGTCGGTGGTGCCGCGCGATGCAGGCGGCCACGACGATACCAGCGGCAAGAACAAAGGCGACAAAACGATCGCCCCGACGCAGCCGTTCAAAGTCAGACGCTTCAGCAGTCAGGCCGATCGTCAGCAGCGACGCGCGGGCGGCAAGCGATCGAAGTCGCGCACGCAGCGCAAGAGCGGCCGCTACATTTCGAGCCGTCCGGCCAAGGAGCGTGTGACGGATCTGGCCCTTGACGCCACGCTGCGAGCGGCGGCGCCGTACCAGCGCCAGCGGCGGTTGCACACCGTCAAGCGACGAGCGGTGCTGCTGGAGCGACCGGACTACCGGCAAAAAGTGCGTGTCCGGCGCACGCGCAACGCGATCTGCTTCGTCGTCGACGCGAGCTGGTCGATGGCAGCCGAGCAGCGGATGCAGGCGACCAAAGGCGCGGTGCTCTCCTTGCTCAAAGACGCGTATCAGCGGCGCGATCAGGTCGGACTGGTCTCGTTCCAGCGCGACTCGGCGCGAGTGCTATTGCCCTTAACCAACAGCGTCGATCTGGCGGAGCGGCGGCTGCGAACCATGCCGACCGGTGGGAAAACGCCGTTGACGCACGGGCTGCTGCTCGGGTTTGAGCTGCTGGATCGGGCGCGGCGACGCGACGCAGAAGTGTTGCCGCTGATGGTGATCTTGACGGATGGACAGGCCAACGTCTCGCTGACGGGCATGCGTCCTCAGGAAGAAGCGTATCGCATTGCGGATTTTATCGCCGACGCAAATATCGAGGCGATCGTGATCGATACGGAGCATCCGAGCTTTGTTCGGGGCCTGGCCCAGACCTTGGCTCAACATTTGCAGGCGCTGTACTATCATATTGCCGATCTGGGTGATAATGCCCTGGTTGAGCTCGTACGGCAACAAACACGCTAAAAAAGAACATTGGAGCAAGCGAACAACGGACAACGCCAAACGTTCTATCAAACGACAAACGTTTTTTGTTCTCCTGCTCGATTGTTCTTGACACCTTTGAGTTTACCCACTTTCACGGAGGCACGGCGGACATGACGGACGAGGAGCGGACCCCGACGCAGGCTGATGAGCAGGCCCAGGGGACACAGGCGGAGCAGGCGAACGCGGACACCAACGCGCCAGCCGGCGATCAGGAAGAGACGGAAGGCCAGGGAGGATTGCTGTCGCGCATCGCCGAAACAGCCAAGAGCGCAGCAAATACCGTGGTCGAGACGGCAAAAGACGTAGCGGGAGCGGTGGCTGAGCGCGCTCCTGAGGTGGCCGAGAACATCGTCGGCGCAGCCAAAAACCTCACGGGCCGTGAGAGCACGCAGCAGGACGAAGGCGCAACTGCCGAGACCACTGCTGCGGACGAGGCACAGCCTGTGGCCGAAGAAGCCTCCAGCGATGCGGGCGAGACGCAGCCAGCAGAGCAAGCCGAAGAAGGCTCCTCGGTCGTGGAGACGGTTAGCGACGCTGCTCAGGTCGCTGCGACACAGGTACGCCGCGTTGGTGCGCGCGTGTATGGAGCCGTTGCCTCCGCAGTCGGATCGGATCAGGCGGCGGGCGGCGAGCAGGCCACCGCAACGTCCGAGGCGGGTGAGGCGGCGGGCGCGAGCTTCGAGCCCACCGAGGACACCACCAAGGGCGGCAAGCCGCGCCGGTTCAAAGACGTCCAGGCGGGCATGCAGCTTGAGGGCAAAGTCACCAGCATTGCGCTCTACGGCGTCTTTGTAGATGTGGGCGTTGGCCGTGACGGCTTGGTCCATATCTCGGAGATGAGCGACACACGCATCGAGGCGCCGACCGATCTCGTGCAGATCGGCGACCCGGTGACGGTCTGGGTCAAGAGCGTCGACACCGACGCCCGGCGCATCAGCCTGACCATGCGCGACCCGAACCGGCCCAAGCCGAGCCGCGAGCGCCGTGGC
This sequence comes from Herpetosiphonaceae bacterium, assembly GCA_036401895.1. Taxonomy (GTDB): domain Bacteria; phylum Chloroflexota; class Chloroflexia; order Chloroflexales; family Kallotenuaceae; genus LB3-1. Next base: position 21,429 of record DASWTW010000288.1, read on the forward strand.
CCGCGCAAGCCCGAGGTCGATCGCGACAAGCTTGGCTCGATGAAGCCCGGCGACACGATCGAAGGCTTGATCAGCAGCCTGGCACCGTTCGGCGCGTTTGTGGACATCGGCGTCGGCAAGGACGGCCTGGTGCACATTTCGGAGCTGGCCGAGGGCCGCGTGGACAAGCCCGAGGATGCAGTGCAGGTCGGCGAGCGCTACACCTTCAAAGTGCTTGAGGTCGATCCCGAGGGCAAGCGCATCAGCCTGAGCTTGCGCCGGGCGCTGCGCAGCCAGCGCATGCAGCAGCTGGAGCCGGGCACGATCCTGGACGGCACCGTCAGCGGCCTGGCACCCTTCGGCGCGTTCGTGGATGTGGGCGTTGGCCGCGATGGCCTGGTCCATATCTCGGAGCTGTCGGCGGATCGCGTCGGCAGTGTCGAAGAGGCGGTCAAGGTCGGCGACAAGGTGCAGGTCAAGGTGATCGAGGTCGATCCCAACTCCAAGCGCATCAGCCTGACCATGCGCGTCGAGGAGCCGCTGCCCAACGAGCGCCCACGCCCGACATCAGCGCCGCGCATGGATGGCGGCTATGATACCGGCACGATGGAGCCGTCGTATAGCTCGCCAGCCCCGAGCTTCGGCGGTGGCGACTACTCAGGTGGTCGTGGCGGCGATGCCCGTGGCGGTGGTCGTGGCGGCGAAGGCCGTGGCGATGCCCGTGGCGGCGGTCGTGGCGATGCCCGTGGCGGTGGTCGTGGCCGTGGTGAAGGCGACTCGGGTGGCCGTGGTGGTCGCCTGGGTGGCCGTCCTGAAGGCGGTCGTGGCCGTCGCGAGGCGCAGATCTACGAGCCGTCTGAGGAAGTGTACACCTTCGAGGACCCCGAGGAGGAGACCTTCTCCGGTGACGCGACGCTGGAAGATCTGGTGTCGAAGTTCAACGCGGGCAAGGATCGCCGTAAGGATAAGCGCGCTTACGAGGAAGAGGAAGAAGAGGGTGGTGGCGATCGCGGTCGGCGCGATGCCATCCGCCGCACCCTCGCTATGCGCGACGAAGAGTAAGCACTACGCTGGAAACGATAAAGGCTGGAGCAACGGCGCTCCAGCCTTTGTTGTTTAAGATCGGCCGGATTAGCGGCGCTGCAACCTGGCGATCGTTACGCCGTCGCCGCCCTCGCCGCCGATGCCGGGCGCATACGACGTGACCAGCGGATGCGTCGCCAGGACATCGCGCACAATCTTGCGCAGCGTTCCCGTGCCCTTGCCGTGTACCAGCCGCACCTCGTTTAGATTCGACAGATACGCGTCGTTGAGGTAGCGATCCAGCAGCGACTCGATCTCGCTGGCGCGCATCCCACGCATATCGAGCTGCATCGACACGTCGCGCGAGGGCGCCGGCAGCCGTGGCGGCGGTGGTGCCTGCACTGGCCGCGTTTCGCGCTCGCCCCGACCGCCTTTGCCGCGCCGCAGCTCACGCAGATCCACCGTCATGCGGAAGCCGCCGACCTGAACCTCGGCCTCGTTGGCGTCGGGATCGACCGAGAGCACCTCGCCGTCCAGCTTGACCGAGGCGACATGTACCTGATCGCCGGGCTGGATCGGACGCGGCTGCTGGAGCATTGGAGCGGGCTGCTGCGGCTGTTGCTGCTGTTGTCGCTGCCGCCGCTCCCGCCGCTGGCGCTCCGCAGTATCGCCGGCCGCCTTGAGTCGCTCCTCGGCCTGTTGCATCCACTCGCGTGTCAGCGAGACCGAGCGCGTGTCTTCGCGCAGTCGCCGCAGATCTTGTCGCAGGCTGCGCAGCTCGTCGTCAAGCTCGCGCTCGAACCGTTGCAGCCGCTGCTCACGCTCGCGCTCCAGCTCTGCCAGCTCCTCTTGAAGCTGTCCGCGCATCTGCTCAGCCTCGACGCGAATCGCCTGGGCCTGCTGCTGCTCGATCGCGGCAGCCTCGCGCTCGTGGGCGATCGAGGCCAGCAGATCTTCGACCTGCTCGGTCTCCGACGACAGAAACGATCGCGAGCGCGCGATGATGTCGGGATGCAGCCCCAGCCGCGAGGCGATCGCCAGCGCGTTGGAGCGACCCGGCAGGCCGATCTGGAGGCGATATGTTGGCCGCAGCGTTTCCTCGTCGAACTCGACCGAGGAGTTCTGCACATTGGGCGTGTTGTGCGCGTAAGCCTTTAGCTCGGCGTAGTGCGTCGTGCCGATGCAGAGCGCGCCACTGTCCAGAATGCGCTCGATGATCGCCCGTGCCAGCGCCGCGCCCTCGGTCGGATCGGTGCCCGCACCCAGCTCGTCGAGCAGCACCAGCGCGTCGAGGCAGGTGTTGGGCTTGGCTGTGCGCGCCGTCGTATCCAGCGCGTTGAGAATCTCGATAATATGCGTCATGTGCGACGAGAACGTCGACAAGCTCTGCTCGATGCTCTGCTCGTCGCCGATGTCGGCAAAAATATGGCGCAGCACCGGCAGCCGCGATCGATCGCCGGCCGGAATATGCATGCCCGACTGTGCCATCAGCGCCAGCAGCCCGGTGGTTTTCAGCGCCACGGTTTTGCCGCCGGTGTTCGGCCCTGTGATCAGCAGCACGCGGAACTCGCCGCCCAGCCACACATCGGTCGGCACGACGGTCTGCTGGTTGAGCAGCGGATGGCGGGCCTTGCGCAGATACAGCGGCGACTCTTCCGGCCGCAGATTTGGCTGCGACTCCAGCCTGGTCAGATCGACGATCTCGGGCTCCATACAGTTGAGCTGTGAGCTGTAGCGGCCCTTGGCAAACAGCAGATCGATCTGTGCCAGTGCCTCGACGCCGGTGATAATGCTCTGGCCGTCGTCGGCAATGCGCGCCGACAGCGCTTGCAGAATACGAATAATCTCTTGCTGCTCGGCGATCTGTAGCTCACGCCAGGTGTTATTCAGTTCCACCGTTTGCAGCGGCTCGATAAACAGCGTCGCGCCGGTGTTGGATTGATCGTGGACGATGCCGCGCAGCGTTCGCCGTCCGCTGGCCTTGATCGGAATCACATAGCGGCCGTCGCGCATCGTGATGATCGACTCTTGAAGCGCGCTGGCGTACTGCGACGAGCCCAGAATGCCCTGGAGGCGCTCCATCAGCCGGCTGTGGGCCACGCGAATCTCGGCGCGCAGCTTGCCCAGCGCGGGGCTGGCGCTGTCCAGAATCTCGCCGTTTGGATCGACCGTGCGCGCGATCGCGTCTTCGATCTCGGGCAGCTCAGGCAAGGCATAGCCCAGGTCGACCAGTGGACCGTATGGCTCGTCGGGCAGCTTCAGCAAGCGGAAGCGCAGCTGGCGCATGGCTTCAAGCGTGGCGGCAACCTCAAGCAGCGCGCTCGGCTCAAGAACACCGCCGCGCAGCGCCGCCGTAATCGCCTGGCGCACATCGCGCGAGCCGCCGATCGTAATATCAGGGTAGGTGTCGAAAAGCTGGCGAGCTGCACTGGTCGCCCGTTGTGCGCGACGAATCGCTTCGATGTCATCGTCGGGCTGTAATTGCAGCGCAAGCTGGCGGCTCGCCGAAAACGATGTATGCTGGGCGAGACGCTCCCGAATTTTGGCATATTCCAGAATATGCAGCGTGCGCGGTTCAATGGTCATATCTTCTCATCACATCTAGTGCGCCGCTCAGCCAGCGCAAATGCTATCTATCCAGCCTGTATGGCAATCTGCGCGCCATTCCTGCCATCGCGCATCCGCCGCCATAAACTCCACATAATAAAAAACGGCAGGGAGCATTATACTCCGTTCTGCCGTCGCTACATTGGCCTTTTTACTGGTTTTTCTACAGGCTTACCGAATGTTGAAGAACGGCAGCGCCGCCTCGGGGATGAACGGGCCGATCGCACGGAAGATCTGCGGCATGATATTTTCGATCAGGAGCGGCAGAATGCTGGATGTGCGCGTGCTGTTCTGGAGCGAGCGCGTGATCGGATACGGATCGCCGATGCTGTGGCTGACGAACAGGAAGCGCAGCACCATGCCCACAATGCTCATGCAGACCGCGCCCAGCACAATGCCGAAGAGCAGGCCCAGAATCCGGTCGATAAACTCCAGCTTATTCGGAAAGCGCACATAGCGGAAGGTGTAGAGCGCCGCCGCCAGCAGCAGGAAAAAGCAGATCGCCAGAATCAAGAAAAAGCTTACCGCATCCGCGACGATCGGGCTGGTGCCGCCACGAGCCATATAGCTGGCGGCGAACTTAAAATACAGACTGGCAAGAATCACGCTGGCGTAAAAGGCGACCAACGCGATCACCAGCTTGACCGTGCCCTGGAAAAACCCGAGCGCTGTGATGATGATGAAGCCGAAAAGCAGCAGGAGATCAACAAACATGAGATCACTCCATCTCGGAGATTAGGAGGCATATTCGAGCGCGGCTATTATAGCATACGGTTGTTGCTCGTCTTGGCCTGATGCTATAATGCCGCTTGTCCTACGTGGATGCGGTCCTTCTGGTACAGGTGAAGGCAAAGATCATGGACGAGCATCTTTATTCAGTGAGCGAGGCTAACGCGCTGCTTCCATATGTTCGCACGCTGGTCGCGTCGATGCTGGAGGCCCGCGAGGCGATCCTGAGCTTGCAGCCCGAGCTGTGGTCGGTGATCCAGGCGGCGGTCTTCAACGGCGGCAGCAAAAGCGCCTCCAATGTTACGCGCTACATCCTTGCAATCCAGGACGCGATCCGCAAGCTTCAGTCGCTCAATATTATCGTCAAGGACGTCAACACCGGCCTGCTCGATTTTCCGGCTGAGCGCGACGGCCAGCTGATCTATCTCTGCTGGCTGTACGACGAGCCGTCGGTGCAGTTCTGGCATCATATCGACAGCGGCTTCGCCGGACGGCAGCGGATTGATGAGACATTTTAGCGCGATCGAGGCGTGGAGCGCCGCGCCGGAAAGCGAATCGATACTCAGGTCGCAGAAGTGCTGCGTATACCGAGCTTCAGGAAATTCATGCAGAGCGTTCGTAACCAGGTAACGATTATCACCGGAGCATCGCGCGGCATTGGACGTGCAACTGCCCGGATATTTGCGGCGGGCGGAGCCAGAGTGGTGCTCGTCGCGCGGCCCTCCGCCGATCTTCAGGCGCTGCATACTGAGCTGCGCGCTGCCGGTGCTCAGGTGCTCGCGCTGCCCACCGACGTTTCGGATCGAGCCGCGACGACCAAGCTGGTCGAGCGTGTGATCGACGAGTGGCAGCGCATCGATATTGTGATCAATAACGCCGGCGTCGGCATTCAGGCGAATATCGCCGAGCTGTCGCCCGATCTGTTGCAGCGTGTGCTGGCGGTCAATCTCCTGGGGCCGCTTCAGCTCGTGCAGGCGGCGCTGCCCCAGATGCGCCGCCAGGGCAGCGGCATGATCGTCAACGTCTCATCGCCGGTCGCCGATCTGGCGCTGCCGGGCGTCGGCGGCTACGCGATGTCGAAGGCGGCGCTGGATGCGCTGAGCGACACGTTGCGACGCGAGGAGTATCGCAGCGGCATTCGGGTGGCGACGGTCTATCCCGGCCGGATCGCTACCAACTTCGATCGGGCGCGGATTCGGGTGGGCGGCTCGCAGCGCGTGGGCCGATCGCCGATCAGCGGCTCTGCCGAGCGTGTGGCGCAGGCGATCCTGCATGGCGTGGAGCGAAGACGCCGGGTGGTGTATGCGCTGCATCCGGTCGAGCGCGTGCTGTGGACGGTGCATAGCTGGCTACCGCGCGCCTTCGATCCGATCTTTGGCCTGCGGATGACACGGCGCAAATCCGGCTAGACCGAAGCGATACCTCCGAAATCCGGCCGGCGGCACTCCTGCAAGTGCGGCGGAGGTGGTATAATTGTCGCAACCTGTACAGGTACAAACTATCAGCTCCAGGAGGAAGCCGTTTCATGGCTAGTGAGTCCCGCCGTCGCGCACCCAAAAACCTCACCCGGCGCGAGCGCCGCTCCGGTGTCGCGCGATCTTATACTGTTCCGGCCCATGTGGCTGCCGCGCCGCGCCGCTCCTACATGGCCGAGCCTGCGCCGGTCGATTACAGCGCGGAATACCGTTATATCCGCAAAGATCTGTTTCGTATTCTGCTGTGGGCGACAGTCCTGATCGTCGGCATGATCGTGTTGGCGTTCCTGCCTATTTTCTAGCTTCTTCGCTCGAACCCGCACATCACGATCGTCGTCGCGCAACTGAGCGCGGCTACTTGTTTGTCTAACGCGGAAGCGTATGGAAGAATCTCGCACGCAATCGAAGGCCGGGCGGCTACGCCGCATCGAGCATAAACTCTACAACACTCCGCAGGGCCTGGGAGCAGTCGAGCTGGCACAGTATTGCGGCGTGGATCGGCGGACGATCTACCGCGATATCGAGGCGCTCGATCTCATGGGCGTGCCGATCTGGCAGTACGAGGGCAAGTTCGGTATCGACCGCGACGGCTACCAGTCGACGGTGCGGCTGAATCTCAACGAGACGGTCGCGCTGTATTTTGCTGCCCGCCTGCTGGCGCATCACTCCGACGAGAACAACCCGCACGTGGTTAGCGCGCTCGACAAGATCGCGGCCTCGCTGCCCGACGCGACGCTCTCGGAGCATATGTCGCGTGCGGCCGAGGTGATTCGCGCCAAGCCGATGCGCTCGAACTATGTGCAGATCGTGGAGATGCTGACGCGCGCCTGGGCCGATCGGCGGGCGGTGACGATCCGCTACTGGGCGGCCGATCGCGCCGAGCCCCAGGAGCGCGTGATCGAGCCGTACTTTCTTGAGGTTTCGCGCTTCGAGCCGGCTAGCTATGTGCTGGCCCACGATCGGCTGCGCGACGCGCTGCGCACCTTCAAGGTCGAGCGCATTCAGCACGCCGAGCTGCTGCCCGATCACTACACGATCCCTGATGACTTCGATCCTTACAAGTGGCTCCAGGCCTCGTGGGGCATCATGGCCGAGGAAGAGGTCGAGGTGCGGTTGCGCTTCAGCCCGCAGGTCTCGCGGCGGGTGCAAGAGAGCGTCTGGCATCACTCGCAGCGGCTGGAAGAGTTGCCCGACGGCGGCTGTATTCTCTCGATGTGTGTCGGCGGTATTCGTGAGATCCGAAACTGGGTGCTGAGCTGGGGCGGCGATGTCGAGGTGCTGGCCCCCGCCGAACTGCGGTTGCAGATCGCCGCCGAGGGTGAGCGCATGGCGACGCAGTACCATCGTCCTGAGTAGCCAGGGACCCCTCCACCCTGGCGCTCTCCGGCGCTGCCTGCTACGGTATAGACGCGCTGATTGCCTGACATGGTTTTGTAAGCTTTTGGTCTTGTCAGCGCGGATGCCCAGGATCTATGCTTCGTCGTAGATCACGACGGAGTTCCCCGTGAGGTCCTTTTCCATCTCTCCCCCACCATGCCAGAAAGGGTTGTGTTTTGCCATGTCCCGCCGACTCTGCTTTCTTCTGATTCTTGTAGGTCTGCTTTCGGCTGCCGTCGCTCCCCAGCAAACTCGCGCCTTTAATCCGCCGCTGGTCGCGATCCAGGCCGGCCACTGGCGCTCTAACGAGCTGCCGGATGAGTTCGCACGGCTGCGTGGCAACAGCGGAGCCTCCGCCGGCGGCGTGCGCGAGGTCGATCTGAATATCGATATTGCGCATCGCATCGCCGAATATCTGCGCTCCTGGGGCAACGATGCCTATGTGCTGCCCGCAACGGTGCCGCCGAGCTATCACGCCGATGCGTTTGTTGCGATTCACTCTGACGGCCATACCAACACCAGCGCGCGGGGCTATAAGATCGCCACCTATCACCGTGACTGGGTCGCCAGCAGCATGCTGGTCCGCGAGATCGACGACGAGTACGGCAAGCAGACCGGCCTGCCTCGCGACTGGCGCATCACCGAGAATATGCGCGACTACTACGCGTTCAACAGCGGCCTCTACCAGCACACGATCGCCGAGGAAACGCCGGGCGCGATCGTCGAGATGGGCTTTTTGTCGAATCGCGCCGACCGTGCCTTTATGGTTAATAACCGCGATCTGATCGCCCGCTCGATCGCGCTGGGCATCGCCCGCTTCCTGGGCACGCGTCCCGCCGGTGGCTGGCCCGCGCCGCCGCTGCTGCCCAAAGATAAGGTCGAGATCGTCAACAACGGCGTGGCAGTGCGCCAGGGTCCGGCTACGAGCTTCAAGCTGGTCGAGCGTGCGTATCGTGGCGAGCGCTACGGCGTGATCGAGCGCCGCGACGGCTGGGCGCGGCTCTTTGGCTATGACGGCAGGGAGCGCTGGATCGAGGAGTTCCAGACGCGGCAGATCTTTATTCCCTAGCTCTGCTCAAACACAGCCACAGTTCCTAACCGGCGAGATGATCGCCGGTTTTTTCGTTGCTTCATGGTGTTGGCCAGCCAGCGTACAATCGCAATAGCTTTTGAGCCGCACTTCCATGCAAGGAGCATTGCTATGACCGCAACCCCCGACGATGCCGCCGATTTCGATCGGCTCTGGGATTACAATCAGCCGGCGGAGACCGAGCAGCGCCTGCGCGATCTGCTGCCCCAGATGGCCGATCCAGCGCGACGAGCCGAGCTGCTGACTCAGATCGCGCGCACGCAGGGCTTGCAGCGCCGCTTTGAGGAAGCGCACGCCACTCTCGACGAGGCGCAGCGCCTGCTCACGCCGGATCTTGCGCGCCCAACGATTCGCTATCTGCTGGAGCGCGGCCGGGTTTTTAACTCGTCGCGGCAGCCCGAGCAGGCTGGCCCACTTTTTCGCCGGGCCTGGGAGCAGGCACGTGCTGCCGGCGAAGATTTCTACGCGGTCGACGCGGCGCATATGCTGGGCATCAGCGAGACGCCCGAGCGACAGCTAGACTGGAATCTGCAAGCGCTGCGGCTGGCCGAGACCACGAGCGATCCACGGGCGCGGCGCTGGCGAGCCTCGCTGTACAACAATATCGGCTGGACCTACCACGATCAGGGACGCTACACGGAGGCGCTGGAATGTTTCGAAAAAGCGCTGCTCTGTCGCCAGGAGGCCGGAGATCAGCCTGAGATTCGCATCGCGCGCTGGTGTGTGGCGCGCTGCCTGCGCTCGCTGGGGCGCGTGAGCGAGGCGCTGCCGATTCTGCGTGAGCTGGAAGCTGAGCACAAGGCGAGCGGCGAGACGGACGGCTACGTGTACGAGGAGCTGGCGGAATGTCTGGCGCTGAATGGCGATCCGGCGGCGCGATTCTACTTTGCGCTGGCCTACGACCAGCTTAGCCGCGATGCCTGGCTGGCGGAGCGAGAGCCCGAGCGGCTGGAGCGGCTGAAAGCGCTGGGGAGTCAGCAGTAAACGCCGAGTCTGAAGCTACGCAACCGGCAGCAAGAACGAAAAGGTGCTGCCCGCGCCCTCCTTGGACTCGACCCAGATCCGCCCGCCGTGACCTTCGATCAGATGCTTGGCGATCGCCAGGCCCAGCCCGGTGCCGCCGCTGTTGCGCGTTCGTGCTCGATCGACTTTGTAGAAGCGCTCAAAGACACGATCGACCTCGCTGGCCGGAATGCCGATGCCGGTATCCTGAACCCGGATCAGCAGCGCCTGCTCCAGCCCTGTCTGCTGAAGCTCACAGCTCACGCGCTGGGCGTTCTGCTGCTCGGCATTGACTGGCTCGACGGTGACGGTGATCGCGCCTCCGGCGGGCGTAAACTTGAGCGCGTTGTTGAGCAGATTCAGCAGTACCTGACCGATCCGCTCGCCGTCCATCAGTGCGGGCGGCAGCTCGGGATGTGGCGCGATGCTCAGCTTAAGTTTGCGATGCTCAGCCTGGGCGCGCAGACGTGTGATCGCGCGCTCGATAATTGTATCAAGCGCGGTTGGCCGCATCGACATCACAAGCCGGCCCGACTCGATCTGTGACAGCTCGCGCAGCTCGTCGACAAGATGTGTCATCGACTCAAGCTCGTCGGCGATCTGGCCCAGCATACGCGTGGTAATATCGGGCGGCGGTGAGCCTTGCAGGGTTTCGACGAGCAGCTTGATCGAGGCCAGCGGTGTGCGCAGCTCATGCGATACGTTGGCGACCATCTCGCGGCGAGCGCGCTCAAGCTGGGCCAGCAGCGTCATGTCGCGCAGCAGCACGATCGCGCTGTACTCCTGGGGCACATCCAGCGGATAGCAGGTGATATGCAGCGTCTGTGACGAGAGGATCGGCTGGATCGTGGTGGACTGGACTTCGCCGTTTTCGATCGCGGACTCGATCAGCGCGTCGGCCTGGTAGTCGCGAAGCAGCGTGATCAGGCCCTGGCCGCGAATCTGCTTCAGCTCAGTGTTGAACATCTGCGTGAGCGACTTGTTGGCAAAGTGGACGCGATGGCTGCGATCGATCAGCAGCAGCCCCGACTCCAGCGCGTCGGCGGTGGCGAGAAAGAGCGGCGGGAGATCCCGGCTGGTCAGCGCGGCGCGGCGGCGCTGCCAGTAGGCGCGCTCAGCGGCTAGCTCCCGGCGTTGCTGCCAGCCCCAGACAAGTGCCGCGATCAGCAGCGCGCTTAGAACGACGATCAGTATAGTCATAGATCTCGCGGAGCGCTTATCCGTGCCGGCTCATCGCTCCTGCTTTCGCTACGTGGTAGAGCTAGCCTCGGCTGGGTTGGCCAGCGCTGCCTGCGTGGCGGAATCGGCCGGCGACTCGAAGCGATAGCCGGTGCCGCGAACGGTACGAATATAGATCGGCTGCGAAGGATCGGGCTCGACTTTTTCGCGCAGCCAGCGAATATGCACGTCGACCGTGCGCGAGTCGCCCAGGAAATCGTAGCCCCAGACGCGCTCCAGCAGCAGATCGCGCGACAAGGCCAGACCACGATTGCGCATCAAACAAACCAGCAGATCGAACTCTTTGGCCGAGAGCGCGGTCTCATGCGATCCGCTCCACACGCGCCGCGAGCCGGTATCGACCTTGAGCTCGCCTGCCTGAAGCACTTCGCGCTGCATGCTCTCGGCGTCGCGCCGGCCGCGTCGCAGGATCGCCCGCACGCGCGCCAGCAACTCGCCCAGGCTAAACGGCTTGACGACATAATCGTCAGCGCCCAGCTCCAGCCCGGCAATTCGATCGATCTCGTCCTGGCGCGCGGTCAGCATAATGATCGGCACGTCGGACTCGCCGCGCAGGATACGGCAGACGGAAAATCCGTCAAGGCGCGGCAGCATCACGTCGAGCACCAGCAGATCCGGCTGTTTTTGCCGCGCCAGCTCTAGAGCCTGCACACCGTCACTGGCGATCAGGACGCTGTATCCCTCGCGCTCAAGATTATAGCGCAGCGTATCCGCCAGGATCGCCTCGTCTTCTACAAGCAAAATCGTCGCCATAGCGCACATTGTAGCACGCTCCAACCGTCGAGAGTGTTAAACTTGCTTTAACGTTTAGCATAATCTTAATGGCGACTTAAGGATTTGAGGAAGGTGAAACGTGCAGGCCCTCATCCCCCAGCCCTGCGGGCTTCCCCCTTCTCCCGCTGGGGCAGGCGAAGGGGAGTTATGGTACTTGCTTCTTTGTTCTTTGTTCTGTTGTTCTTTGATTTGACGCTTATGCTACACTCGCGACGTTGATCCCTCGCTGACAGGTGCCGTGTTATGACGGATGATCTCGATCTATCGGTGTTGCTCGAAGAGCGTATCAGCGTCCCGCGTCCCGCCGTGTGTGAGCTGCCTGTACTCCCGCTCGTCAATACGGTGATTTTTCCCCAGGTTGTCGCGCCGCTGTTTGTCAGCCGGCAGCAGGCCCAGGTCGCGCTGGAGGCGGCGCTGGCAGCCGATCGCATGGTGGTGACGGTGGCGCAGCGCAACGAAGATGCCGAGGTTGTGGGCGCGTCCGATCTTTACACCGTCGGCGTGCAAGCGCGAATCAGCCGGGTGGTGCGCCTGCCCGACGGCACGATCAATATCTTGCTCCAGGGCCTGTGGCGCGTGGCGATCAACGACATCCTTCAGGAGCAGCCCATGCTGCGGGCTAAAGTCACGCCGCTGGTGGACGACTCCGACGGCTCGTTGACGCTGGAGGCCTCAGAGCGGGCGGTGCTGGCGCTCTTTGAGAAGGTGGCGAGTCTCAGCCGTACGCTGCCCGAGAACGCCTACGTCGCGGCGATGAATGTTGAGGCTCCGGGCGTGCTGGCCGATCTGATCGCGTCGCATCTGCCGCTGGATGTGCCGCAGCGCCAGGAGGTGCTGGAAACGCTGGTTGTGGAGCAGCGCCTGCACATCATCTCGGCCATGCTGATGCATGAGCTGGATGTGCTGGAGCTTGAGCACCAGCTGCGGCAGGAGGTCGAGCAAGAGGTCGATCGTGCTCAGCGTGAGATCTTCCTGCGCGAGCAGCTCAAAGCGATTCAGCGGCAGCTCGGCCAGTCCGATCCGATCATGCACGACCTTAGCCGCCTGACCGAGCGCATCGAGGCGGCGGGAATGCCCGAGCCGATCAAGGAGCGCGCCCTCGAAGAGCTGACGCGGCTGGAGTCGATGGCGCCGGCCACGCCCGACTACACGCTGGTGCGGACCTACCTGGACTGGCTGATCGCGCTACCGTGGCAGACGACCTCGACCGATAACGGCGATCTGCTGGCGGCGGCGCGGATTCTTGACTGCAATCACTACGGCCTGAGCAAAATCAAGGACCGGATTCTGGAGCATCTGGCCGTGCGCAAGCTGGCCGGATCGCGTGGCCGCTCGCCGATTCTGTGCTTCGTGGGACCGCCGGGCGTCGGCAAGACCAGCCTGGGCAAGTCGATCGCCGAGGCGCTGGGCCGGCGCTTTGTGCGCATCTCGCTGGGTGGCGTTCACGACGAGGCCGAGATTCGTGGCCATCGCCGCACCTACATCGGCGCGATGCCCGGCCGTGTGCTCAAGGTCATGAAGGACGCCGGAACCGTTAATCCGGTCTTGATGCTTGACGAGATCGATAAGCTGGGCCGCGACTTTCGGGGCGATCCGGCCTCGGCGCTGCTGGAAGTGCTCGATCCCGAGCAGAATCATGCCTTCCTGGATCACTACCTGGACGTGCCCTACGATCTGTCGCGGGTCATGTTCATCACCACGGCCAACATCCTCGATCCTGTGCCCGACGCGCTGGTCGATCGGCTGGAAGTGATCGAGCTGGCAGGCTACACCGAAGAGGAGAAGGTCGAGATCGCGCGCCAGTTTTTGATCCCGCAGTTGCTGGAGACTAACGGCCTGAGCGGCGTTTCGGTGCGCTTCACCGAGGAGACGCTGCGCAATCTGATCCGGCTCTATACCTACGAGGCCGGCGTGCGCGAGCTAGAGCGCCAGATCGGCGCGGTCTATCGCAAGGTGGCGCGCCGCGTAGCCGAGGAGCGATCGTATCCACGCCGGATCGTGCCCAGGATGCTGCCAGCGCTACTCGGGCCGGATCGCTACGATTACGGCCTGGCCGAGGAGCACGACGAGGTTGGCGTCGCGACCGGCATGGTCTGGACCGAGAACGGCGGCGACGTGATGCCCGTCGAGATCAGCGCGGTCGAGGGCAAGGGCAATCTGACACTGACCGGCCAGCTCGGCGATGTGATGCAGGAGTCAGCACAGGCGGCGCTGAGCTACACGCGCGCGAACGCCAAGCGGCTGGGCATCGATCCCCGGCGCTTCGATAAAGTCGATATTCATGTCCACGTGCCCGAAGGTGCGGTGCCCAAGGACGGCCCGTCGGCGGGCGTAACGATCGCGTGTGCGCTGATCTCGGCGCTGGCTAACCGGGCGCTGCATCGCGCGGTTGCTATGACCGGCGAGATCACGCTGCGCGGCCGCGTCTTGCCGGTGGGCGGCGTTAAAGAAAAGGTGCTGGGCGCGTATCGAGCCGGAATCACACAGGTGATCTTGCCCAAGAAAAACGAGCGCGACCTCACGGACGTGCCGCGCCATGTGCGGCGCAAGCTGCGCTTTGATTTCGTCGAGCGCATGGATCAGGTACTACCGCTGGCCTTTGTCCAGAATCCGCTCGATTTCCCCCACCAGATCCGTCGCCGCAAAAAGAAAGCGCCGCCCTCAGCCGAGAGCGGCGCCGACTCCTCGATTGGCGCGCAGATACCCGCCGCAGAATTGTGATCTTCAGCGCTACTGTGCGGGTGTCAGGAATTGCTGCGCTACCCAGCCCTCGCCAAGCGGTGTGTTCACCCTGAGCCAATCGCGCGTACCATCGTTGAAGGTCTCACCCAGCGAGTCGATCCGTGTGCCTTCGGGCAGCGTGCCGATGATGTTCGCGCCGGTGTTATGATCCTGACGCAAAAATAAGCCCTCAGTGCCGGTGCCGGTAACCGTAAACGCTCCGCCGCTGGGCGCTACCGGCTGCTGGCCGGGATCGGTGCCGGGAATATTGGTCGCCGGCTGGGGCACGCTTCCGGTATCCGCGCTGGCGGGAGGGCCTACCTCGATGCCGCCGATCTCAGCCGATGCCGAGGGCGAGGCGTCGGTTGCGGTGTCGTCGGTGGGAGCGCCGGTGTTATAGAAACGACTGGCGATGCTGATGAACGCAATCAGGAGCAGAAAGGCTACCACTGCCCCGCCGATCATCAGCAGCTTCTGCGAGTTTTCCGGGTCGGCAGCCCACGATCCCAGGCGCTGCGTGCTGAACGGCGAGCTAAGCTGGCGCTCACGTCGCATACGCGAGCGGCTTGAAAAGTTTCCACTATCGACAACTGTATTCTGGTCGTGGATCGAGCCGCCGGGATCTGAGCCCATGGGCTGCGTAGCGCCCGCTGAGCGGCGGGGCCGTAAGCGCATGTTATCAGCGAGCGGATCATTTGCGTCGCCTGCATCGGGATCGTTGGGTGAGGGATTTTGCTTGCGCGACCACCCCATGAGGGCGCTCCTTTCGCGGTGAATCTATCGATAGGACACGTGGATGAGTTGGAAAACGAGCTACGCTAGCGCGATCATACCATGTGTGGCGGATGCAGCACAAGTGCGGCGCGGCGGGATGGTTTTAGCGCTTTCTTAACCTCGCAGCGCCGGCGCTGCAACATCCGACCTGTGCTCAACGTCGTATGCCTCACAGAGCAAGAAGGAGCATAGATCTATGCAATCACGACTCACTCGTTCGCGTACCGACCGCGTGATCGGTGGTGTGTGCAGCGGGTTGGGCTATTATTTCGGCATCGATCCGGTCATTGTTCGGCTGATCTTTGTTGTGTTAGCATTTACCACGTTTGTCACACCGATCATCTATCCTATCCTGTGGCTGATCACGCCCGAGGGCGGCAGCCCATCGGCGCTCCCGCCGGATGCGCGCTACGATCCGCAGACGGGACAGCCGCTTCCGCCGCGCCAGACGTCGTTCCGGGCTGTGAGCGACGACCACGTTTATGACCAGAGCGTCGGCTCCGCGCCCCAGAGCACCACGCCGCCCAGCGGCCGTAATCGAATGCTGGGCTTTCTGCTGCTCGGCATCGGCACGATCGCGCTGTTGAGCAACGTCGGCGACGCTTTTTACCGCCTCTTCGGGGTCGATCTGTTTGGAATTATGGTGCCGCTGCTGCTGGTTGGGCTGGGCATGTATTTGCTGCGTAGAAAGACGGTATGAGGTTGCGTATGTCGGAACGGATGCACACATCGCTGTTACGCTCAAAGCTATCGTATCGCACGATCGCATATCTGCTGATTGGTGTGGGCGTGATGATCTTTATCGGCACGAGCGGTATTTTCGATGGCGGCGTGTTGGATGTGCTCTGGCCGCTGGCGATGATCGGCGTGGGCCTGGACCTGGTGACGGAAGGTCGCCATCGAGGGCGCGTGATCGCGGGAACGCTGCTCGCAGCTGCGGTCTGTTTGCCGGTGGTCGGTGTGGCCGGCCTCTTCGGCAGCGATAGCGCAGAGTCGGAGCGCTCTCAAGATCTCCGAGTCGTGCCGATGGTGGAGGGCATGCAGCGCTTGCAGGTCAATGTTTCGGGCGTGGATGGTCAGCTCTCGATTCGCGATAAGAGCGGCGATCGCGATGAAGCAGTCGATCTCGGTCGCGATGACGTGAGCAGAAACTTTGATCTGCGCGGCGATACCGGCGTGCTGAATATTGTCGGGAGCGACAGTAGCGACGAGAATCTTGAGCTGCGCTTTCGACGTGACCTGCCGCTTGATCTCACGATCGACAGTGGTATCGCTGAGACGGCCTCGCTGGATTTCGAGGATCTGCGGCTTGAGCGGCTGAACCTGAACGTCGGCAACGGCGATGCGCGGCTCAAGCTGCCCGAAGAAGGTGTGATCGATGCGACGATCTCCAGTCAGCTGGGCGGCAGCATCGATCTTGAAATTCCTGACGATCTTCCGGCGCGCATCGAGGTGAATGCCAGCGCTAGCAATCTTGACATCGACGAGGATCGCTTCCGCAAAGACGGCAACGCGTATGTCAGCGAGGACTACAACGCCGAGGAAGGCAACCGCGCGCTGATCCAAATCAACGCGACGGTCGGCAATGTCAGGGTGCGCTAATTCCGCAGACGGAACGATGTTCGGGCTGAGCTTGAAGATCTGCCGGTGATTGTCGCCGGGCCGTTTCTTCAAGCTCTTTTGTTTGGCGGATTTATGCTTGCTCCAGCCGCACAATGCTTTCGACATGATGTGTGTGCGGAAACATGTCGATGATCTCGGCGCTGGTGATGCGGTAGCCCGACGCCGCCAGCTGTTTGCAATCGCGCGCCAGCGTTCCCGGATGGCACGACACATACACGATGCGCTCCGGCTGAAGCCGCGTCAGCGCCGCGAGCACCTCGGGCGCGCAGCCTCGTCGCGGTGGATCGAGCACAACCCGATCGAAGCTGCCGCTCAGCCTGTCGATCACCTGCTCAGCCGCGCCGACCTCGAAGCTCAGATTCGTCAGCCGGCTCTGCTGGGCGCTGCGCCGGGCATCGTCGATCGCGGGCTGCCACTCCTCCACGCCGATAACCTCGGCAATCTCGCCGGCGAGTGACAGGGCGAACAGTCCGACGCCGCAGTAGAGATCGAGCAGCCGTGTGCCGGGCTGGGTCGCCAGCAGCGCACGAACGCGCTCGACCAGCCGCTCGGTCTGATAGGCGTTAACCTGAAAGAACGCGCTGGCCGACAGCCGGAAGCGCACGCGGCCAACCGTGCGCTCGATCCAGTCGCGTCCATCCAGCGTGCGGCGCTGCTGCGCGTGGACCACGCCAACCAGCGGCTTGTGCACCGAACGCCAGCGCCGTGCTAGCTCACGCAGCGGCCCGCGCCCGTCGAGCAGCGCGATCACCTCGCCGCTGCTGGGACTACAGCGCAGCGTCACGCCGCGCAGCTCAATCTCGCGGCTCAGCAGCGGACGCAGCGCGGTCAGGGCCTCGTCGATCAGCGGATGGTGCAGACAGCAGGCCGGAATGTCGGCCACGCGGCGGCTGCCCGGCAAAAAGTAGCCGATGCGATCCTGCGCGACATGCAGCTCGGCGGTGGTGCGATAGCCCCAGGTCTGGCGCTCGTCGATCTCAGGCACCGGCAGCACCTCCACGTCTAGCCCGCCGATATGCCGCAGCTGCTCCTGTAGGATCGCGCGCTTGAACTGGCGCTGGGCCTGTGGATCGATCCAGCGCCAGTCGGCCGCGCCGCAGATGGTTTCCAGCGGGCAGCGCGACCCGATCCGCTCGGGAGCCGCTCGCAGCACCTCCACGACACGGCCACGGGCAAAGGCTTTCTGGCGATCGTGGAGCCGGACGCGCACCCGCTCGGCGGGCAGTCCACCGCTGGCGAATACTGCGCGGCCCTCGTAGCGTCCCACGGCATCGCCGCCCTGCGCCATCGCGGCCAGCTCAAGCTCAAGTTCATCCGGCCAATCCATCGGCTGCCTTTCGTGTGATCGATCCTGCTTTATTATGATAGCCGATCTTGAAACGTGCGTCGCGATCCGCGATTGGCATATTTCGTGCTATCCTCTTTTAGGGCTCTACAAGGCCACAGATGGAAGCGACTCCTGGTTGCTTCCCCGATAAGCTTCCTCATCTGCGACTGGCGCGGAGCCAGACCAGGCAATCAGAATAAAGGAGATCTGCCGTGTCTCGATTCGATCTTGCGCAGCTATGGAAAACCATCGCCAGCAACGCCGCTGAGGATCGCAGCTATCTCAACGATCTTGACGACATCGGCAACGGCAACGCCGGCGATAACTACCAGTCCAACATGCAGCTGGTCGCCAGCACGTTGGAGCACGAGCTTCAGGGCGGCCAGGGCGATGTCGGGCGGGCGCTGCTGACGGCAGCCGAAAGATTGCGCGCCGATGGTCGTGGCGCGACGGCTCCGGTCTATGCCTCGGGCCTTGCCGACGCCGGCCAGCGCCTGCTGGGACGCAGCGGCCTGAGCGCTGCGGATCTGCTGCCGCTGCTCGAAGGTCTGCTCAACGGCGCTCAGGGCAGCAGCGCGATCCCCCAGGGTCGCGGCGGTCTGCTCGACGCGCTGGTGCCGGGTGTGCTCGGCTATCTCGGCGCCAAGCAGCGCGGCGCTTCCGACATGGAGGCGCTGATGGATGCGTTGACAAACGCCCGACGCGGCACGTATAGTACCCGCCGCGAGTCGCCGCCGGTCCCATCGTTTGGGCAGCGCGATACAACCGGACAGATCGATCCCGGCGCGGCTGGTATCGGCTCGCTGTTCGAGGGCTTGCTGCGCGGCTTTTTGCAGCAGCAGGCGCAGCCGCAGCCGGCTCAACCGCAGCAGCAATTTCCGCCACAGCCTGAGCTGCCGGAAACGCCGGCACGGCCACGGCAACCCGGCGGATTCGGCGGCACCGATGTTTAAGATCCAGCGCATCCAGCCACTGCTGGTGAGAGCGACATAAGATAAGGAGTATGCCGTGCCAAGCTTTGGCGGTATGAGCAATGTTTGGAACACGATCAAGGAAATCAACGTCGGCGATATTCGGGAACGCGCCGAGCAGCCGGTGCATATCGCGATCATCGGCACGCCGGAAGACCGCAGCGCAGCGATCCGCGCGCTCTACTCCGGCCCCAGCCGCTACGGTCCCGCCGAGCGGGCGCTGGTGCGCGAGTACGATGTGCCGCTGCCGCGTGATCGTCAAAGCGAGGTTGGGCGCAGCGATCTGGCGCTGCTGATTGTTGACGCGCGCGCCGATGTGAGCGTGGACGCCGAGGCCGTCGCCGATAAGCTGGCGATCTTGTCGATCCCACGCGTGGTGCTGCTGATCGGCGCGGATCAAATGCCGCGTGTCGACGGCGGCAACATGTGGTATCTGCCGGGCGCGGTCACGGTCTTTGCGCCCGATTCCCAGCCTGCAACGCTGATCAAGCAGCTCGCTCCGGCGATTGTCGAGCAGCTCCCGGACGATCTGCGCGTTGCTGCGGCGCGTCAGCTGCCGGGCCTGCGCGATGCCGTGTCACGCGTCTTGATCGGCGAGTCGTCGTTCTCCAACGCCAGCTATGCTTTCACCTCGGGCCTTTCGGAGCTGGTGCCGGTGCTGAATATTCCGCTCAACGCGGCGGATATGCTGGTGCTGACCAAGAATCAGGCGCTGCTGGTGTATAAGCTGGCGCTAGCCTTCGGCGCTCCGGCGGACTTCCAGTCGCAGATGCGCGAGGTCATGCCGGTGATCGGCGGCGGCTTCCTATGGCGGCAGGTCGCCCGCCAGCTGATTGGGCTGATCCCCGGCTTTGGCATTTTGCCCAAAGTTGCTGTTGCTTACGCCGGCACCTACGCCACCGGCCAGACCGCGACGGTCTGGTATCGCAGCGGCGAGAAGCTCTCGGGCGACGCGTTGCGTCAGCTCTACAGCCAGGCGATGCAGGTCGGACGGCAGCGCGCGCGGGAATTGATCAATCGCCGCAAGCAAGAAAAGCAGAGTCCAGCTGCTCAGACTGGCGAGACCAAACCCCTGGCCCGGCAGCCGTTCTGGCGCAGGTTCTGGCCCTTCCGCCGCAAATAATCGCCGATCGTCTATAATGCCCTCTGGCAAATTTCGGGTAATCACAGCCGATCGATGGACCAACCTATGCGCCGAGCCGGTACTCGCAGACTGCGGGCTGGCTCGCCGGCAAGACCCATCGATCGCACGGAGGGCTTGAGCATGGATTATTTCGTGATCGAAGGGGGCCACCGCCTTAGCGGAACGATCACGCCTGTAGGAAATAAAAACGCGGCGCTGCCGCTGCTGGCGGTTGCGCTGCTGACCGACGAGCCGCTGGTGCTGCATAATGTGCCCAACATCGGCGATGTGCGCACCAAACGTGAGCTGATCCAGCAGCTGGGCGTCGAGTGTACCGACCTGGGCGGCGGCAGCTGGCGACTGCAAACCCGTGACGTCGGCGATCGCCAGCCCGACATGGAGCTAGGCCGCCGCATTCGTACCGCGCCGCTGCTGGCCGGTCCCCTGCTGGCTCGACGCGGCTTCGTGACGATTCCGCGTCCCGGCGGCGATCGTATCGGGCGACGACGTCTGGATACGCATTTTCAGGCGCTTCAGGCGCTGGGCGCAGAGATCGAAGTCACCAACGAGTGCTATATTCTCAGCGCGGGTGAGCTGGTCGGCGCGGAAATCTTTCTTGACGAGATGAGCGTCACCGGCACCGAGCAGGCCGTGATGGCAGCGGCGCTGGCCACGGGCACCACCGTGATCCAGAACGCCGCGTCAGAGCCACATGTCCAGGACGTGTGTCGCTGTCTCAACGCGATGGGCGCGCGTATCGAGGGCGTCGGCACCGACACGCTGATGATCGAGGGCGTGAGCAGCCTGCACGGCGCGGAGTACACGATCGGCCCCGATTTCATGGAGGTCGGCTCGCTGATCGGGCTGGCGGCGGCGACCGGCAGCGAGATTCGCATCCGGAACGCGCGGCCACTTGAGCATCGCATCACACGTATCACCTTCAATAAGCTCGGCGTCGACTGGCGCGTCGAAGGCGACGATATTGTCGTTCCAGCCGAGCAGGAGCTGGTGATTCGGGCCGATCTCCACGGCGCGATTCCCAAGATCGACGACCGTCCGTGGCCGGGCTTCCCCACCGATCTGATGAGCATCGCGCTGGTCGTGGCGACACAGGCGCGCGGCACGGTGCTGATCCACGAGTGGATGTTCGAGAACCGGCTGTTTTTCGTCGATCGTCTGATCAGCATGGGCGCGGGCATTGTGCTCTGCGATCCGCATCGCGCGGTGGTCGTCGGGCCGGCTAAGCTCCACGGCGACACGCTGACCAGCCCGGATATTCGCGCGGGTATGGCGCTCCTGATCGCGGCGCTGGCGGCGGAAGGCTCCAGCACGATCCAGAATATCAGCCAGATCGATCGCGGCTACGAGCGCATCGAAGAGCGTCTTCGCGCTTTGGGCGCGCACATCGAGCGGCGGCAATAATCCGGCGAGCAGCCCCAGCCAGCATTTTACCCAGCCCAGATCAGCATCACACCATGCTGGCTGGATCAGTTTGTCTTGAACTTGGTTGCACCACATGTAGCCGTAAGCTATAATTTAACACGTGGAAATCTACACCTGCTAACCACGTACCAAAGACGCATCGAGGCGCGCTTGGCTATCGCTTGTTCGAGCTGAGCTAACGCCGTTCGATTGGCGCGTCGTGAAGAAGGAGCACATGTGGCACAAGAGCAGATTGAACAACGCCATATTCTAGTCGCAGATGATGATGACGGCGTGCGAACCATGCTCCATGATCTGCTCGCCGGGGAAGGATATAAAGTTACCGAAGCCCGAAGCGGTACTGAAGTCCTGACGCAGATAGCGAGTGGGAATGGTTATAACCTATTGTTGATGGATGTGCGCATGCCCGGCATCGATGGCCTGGAAGTTTTGGAGCGCCTCCACAAAAATAGCAGCGATATTGGCGTGATCATGATCACGGCCCACGCAACCTCCTCGGTAGCGATCCGCGCGATGCAGATGGGCGCGTTCGACTATCTGCTCAAGCCTTTCTCCGTGGACGAGGTGCTGCTGCTCATCGACCGCTACTTCGAGCATCAAGAGCTGTCGTCGAAGGTCAAAACCCTGGAAGGTCAGACCTCCGACCCGCGCGACCGCATCATCGGCGCCGGCCCCGCCATGCAGCGCATCTACAAGATGGTCGGGCGTATTGCCGCCAGCGAGGCCACGGTGCTCGTGACCGGCGAGACCGGCACCGGCAAAGAGCTGGTGGCAAACGTGATCCACGCGAACTCGAATCGTCGCACCGGCCCGATGATCAAAGTCAACTGCGCGGCGCTGCCCGACACGCTGCTCGAAAGCGAGCTGTTCGGCCATGAGAAAGGCGCGTTTACCAGCGCGGTCTCACAGCGCAAAGGCCGCTTTGAGCTGGCCAACAAAGGCACGATCTTTCTCGACGAGGTCGGCGAGCTGTCGCTGACGGCACAGCGCAAGCTGCTGCGTGTACTTCAGGAGGGCGAGTTCGAGCGCGTCGGCGGCACAACCACGGTCAAAGTCGATGTGCGCGTCGTCACCGCGACCAACCGCGATCTCGAAGAAGAGGTACGCAAGGGCAACTTCCGCGAGGATTTGTTCTACCGTCTCAATGTGATCAATATTCACATGCCGCCGCTGCGCGATCGCAAAGAAGACATTTCGCTGCTGGTCGAACACTTCCTGGACAAGTACCGCTACAGCCCGACGTCGTCGCCGACGCGGATCTCGGAGGAAGCGCTCAACAAGCTGATCGCCTACGACTGGCCCGGCAACGTGCGCCAGCTGGAAAACGAGATCGAGCGCGCGGTGGTTTACACCCAGGGCAAGGTCATCACCAGCGAGTGGCTTTCGCTTGAGCCGGGCCGCGCCGTGCATGAGATCGATATCGTCGAGGCGGTGCGCTCCCGAACGCCGCTGCAAACGCTGCTGCAAGAGGTCGAGCGGCGCATGCTTACCGAGGCACTGCGCCAGAGCGCCGATGTTCACGCTGAGGCTGCCGAGCGGATCGGGCTCAGCGTGACAGCCTTCGACAAGAAGCTGAAAGAGCTCGGCATCCGCTAGCCGCAAGAGGCGGGGCGCAGGCTCTGCCTCTGTTCTTTTTAACCTCTCGGTTGCAGGATTTCTATGTTCAAGCCGCAATTACGCTGGCTCCTGATCTTGCTGCTTGTCCTGGCGCTGCTGCTGCGTCAGGGTCTGGCGGTAGTGCTGCTGGGCCTGCTTGGTATGGCGCTGGGCTTCGCCTATCTCTGGGGTCGCTGGGCCTTTCATCGCGTGACGTACACGCGATCGCTCAGCAACGATCGCGCATTCGTCGGCGATACGGTGACGCTGACGGTGCGGCTGGAAAATACCAAGCTGCTCGGCCTGCCCAGCCTGCGAGTCGATGAGACTGTGCCCGCCCAGCTCGACTACCGGGAGGTGCATCTGCTGCCGCATCCGCAGTCGCGTCTGCAAATCTGGCGGCGGCGGATCGGGCTGCGGCCATACGAGGCGGTCTCGTGGTCAGTCGATATTGGCTGTCCTGCGCGCGGCTTCTACACCTTCGGGCCGGTGCATCTGGAGGCGACCGATGCCTTCGGCTTTCAGACGCGCGAGCTAGACGTTTCGTCGCGCACCAATCTGATCGTGTATCCACAGCCGATCGCGTTGCCCAGGCTGCATCTCCGCGCACAGCACCCGATCGGCGAGAGCCGCGCGCCCCGGCAGCTGCTCACCGATCCCTCGCGCACTGTCGGCGTTCGCGATTACCGGCGCGAAGATCCCTTCAAAACGATCCACTGGGGCGCGACCGCCCGGCGTGGCGAGCTGCAAACCCGCGTCTTCGAGCCGACCACCAGCCTCGACGTCGCGATTGTGCTCAATCTCGACACCTTCGAGCACTACTGGGAAGGCATGCGCTTCGATCTGATCGAGCGCATGATCAGCGCGGCGGCGACGGTTGCGACCGAGGCGTCCAGCGAGCGGCTGCGCTTTGGCCTCTACGCCAACGGCACGCCCGCCGAAAGCGGCCAGCTGATCCGCATCCCGCCGAGTCGCTCGCCGGCCCAGCTCAACATTGTGCTTGAAGCGCTGGCAACGGTGGTGCCCTACTCGATCACGCCCTTTCCCAATTTGCTGCGTCAGATCGGCCCGACGCTGGACTGGGGCGCGACGATCGTGATGATCAGCGCGGTGCCCTCGGATGCGATCCAGAGCGCGGTGCTGCGCCTGAAGCGCCGTGGTCGCCGCATCTTGTGGCTCTACGGCGGCGACGATGCTGTGCCGCAGATGCCCGGCATCGAGATACAATCCATCGGCAGTGGCGGCAGCCAGTGGGCCGAACGGCGAACCACAATCGTGACCACGTCCGGCGTCTAAACGATTATCGATCTGGTACGATTCTCGCCCAACCGTTTGGAGCGGCTGGATCGCGAAGATCGCGCCTCTACCCCCAAGATGGCCTCATGTCATTTCAGCCTTTAAAACTGATGTTGTCGCTGGCGCTGGCTGCGCTGGAAGTCACCCTGCTGCATCTCGGCGTGTCGCTGGTGGCGCTGGCGTTCGAGCTTGAGCCGAGCCTGAGCTGGCCCGCGCTCTTGCTGACCTGTCTGGCCGGAGCCTGGACGATGGCGCGCTTCGAGCCGATCCGCGATAGCCAGAGCGGTCTGATCAACTGGTCGACGCTGACGATATGCGCCGTGGTGATGGTCTACACTGTCAAAATCCAGGCGGGCGGCGGCTGGAGTCCGCTCAGCGGCTGGTCGATCATCTGGCCGTTCGCCTCTGAGCGCAGCCTGGACACGCTTAGTCTGTTTTCGCTGCTGATGGCCTGTCTCTGGTGCTGGTGGCGCGGCATGTCGCTGGTCGACGCCGATCACGCGCATGTGCTGACGGTGCTCCAGCGCGGCGTGCTCACGCTGGTGCTGGTGGCGCTCCTGGTCACGCCGCTGTCGCCGGTCAATCTGGGCGCGCCGCCGTGGGGCCAGCGGCTGGCAAGCGAGGCGCTACTGATCGCGGCGCTGGGCCTGATCGGCCTGTCGCTGGCGCGTATCATCGACGAGTCCGAGTCGGGCCAGACCGGCGGCATCAAATACTGGCTGCGATCCAGTCTGCTGACGTCGCTGGGCGTGCTCCTGGTCGGCACGCTGCTGCTTTCGCTGGTCTCGGATGCCGCCACACTGGCGATTCGCTCGGTGGCCGGCGTGATCGTCGGTGTGCTCGCGCTGGTAATGCTGCCGCTGTTCTATCTGATCGCGCAGGTTGGCCAGTGGCTGCTGACGCTGATGAATCAGCCCGGCAGTGAGGATTTTGCGCCGCCGTCGCCATTGCCAAGCGTAGAGCCGGCGACGGGTGCGGGGTCGGCCTTTCAGGCGCAGGTGATCCAGACGCTTCAGTTTATCGTAACGTTGATACTGTATCTGTTGCCGTTGGTGCTGCTGATTATTCTGATCATCACGATGCAGCGGCGCCGCAATCAGCGCCTGCTGTCCGACGGCGTGCTGCACGAATCGCTGTGGAGCTGGCGTCGGGCCGGCGGCGATCTGCTGGATCTGCTCAAAGGTCTACGGCTACCGGCTCGTGCTCAGGGCCTGCGCGATGCCCTGGCGCGGCTGCGTCCCGACGATCCGGCTGAGCGTATCCGGCGGCGCTACATCGAGCTGCTGCTGCTCGGCGAAGGCGCCGATCGACCACGACAGCCGCAGCAAACGCCGCTCGAATACGCGCCGGTGGTTGGCGCGCTCACTCCGGGCGCCTCCCGCGATCTTCAGTCCTTGACGGATGTTTACGACCAAGCGCGCTATGCGCCCGACACCATCACACCGGCTGATGCCGATACCGCCGATGCTGCCTGGGCCGCGATCCAGGCACAGTCGCCCAAGGAGAAGTCCTGATGCCCCGTCTATTGTTTCGTCGTCTAACGCTGTTGTCTCTCCTCGCGGCAACTCTGGTCGCTTGCGGCGGTGCTCCCTCAGTTCCGGTCGCCCAAATTGAGCCGACAAAGCCCGCTGCAACCACCGCGCCAACTCCCACCACCGAGCCGACCGCGACAGCCGAGCCTACACCTACTGATCTGCCAACTCCCACCACCGAGCCGACTGCAACGCTTGAGCCGACGCCTACGCCGGATGTGAGCCTGGTGACCGGCGAGAACACCTTTGCCCGTGGCGCGCTCAGCAAGCGGCCCTGGATGGTGATGATCGACAATCATCCTGACGCGTATCCGCAGTCGGGCATGAACCAGGCGGCGGTCGTATTTGAGGGCCTGGCCGAGTACGGCATCACGCGGTTTATCGCGCTCTACGCCGATGGAGTCACGCCCAACGTTAAGGAGATCGGGCCGGTGCGCTCGACGCGGCTCTACTTCGCGCAGTGGGCGATGGGTTTTCATCCGGTCTACGCACACGCCGGCGGCAGCCCGGATGGCGTTCAGCTTGCCGAGACGACCGACCAGTTTGTCAACTTTGAGGCGCTGCGCCTGGGCAAGTTTACCTGGCGCGACGGCCGTCGCATCGCGCCGCACAATCTCTACACCAGCGCGGATCTGCTGCGCTCGTTCGCCGAGTCCAAGGGCGTGAGCGATTTCAGCGAGTCCGATGTCGGCTATCTTTTCAACAGCATCCCGGCGGCGTCTCCGGTCGAGGCGGCCTCGGTGAGCTATTTCTTCCTCGATCGCAGCTCACGCGCCGGCTTCGTCTTCGATCCGGCATCCAACGGTTATCATCGCCTCATGCGTGGGCAGGCCCACATGGACCGAGTGACCGGGCAGCAGCTGTGGACGCGCAACGTCGTGGTGATGCAGGTCAACGAGGCTGCTCGCGCCGGCGATGCCAAGCAGCGGATCGATCAGGAGGTAGTCGGCAGCGGGCCAGTGCAGATCTTCATGGCCGGACGGCGTGTCGATGGCACCTGGCGCAAAGATAGCGAGGCCGCGCCACTCCGCTTCTACGATGCCAACGACAGTGAGATCGTCTTCAACGCCGGGCCGATCTGGATCGCGGCGATTCCAACATTTGAGCGCCTGACCATTCAGTAAAATGTGCTTGAATCAACCCTGCCAACGATGAAGGGTGCTCGCATGACGATCAGATTTGCGAATCCGTCCATCAACTACTACGTCGACGATGTTGCGATTGCCGCGCGTTTTTACGTCGAACATTTCGGATTTGCGGAAACGTTTCGCACACCACGCCAGGGCGCGCCTGTACACGTCGAGCTGCGGCTCGGCGCGCTCACGCTGGGCCTTGCTTCCAGGGAGGCGGGCCAGATGATGCATGGCCTGCCGCTTGGAGCAGGCGGATCTCCCCGCGCTGAGCTGGTAGTCTGGACGGAAAATGTGGACGCTGCGTACGCGATGCTGCTTGAGCGCGGCGTTCCCGGCGTCAGCGCGCCGCACGATTTTCTGGACTCGCTGCGCGCGGCCTGGGTCATGGACCCGGACGGTAATCCGGTCGAGATCGTATCGCGCCGGAATATTCATCACGAGTCGCAAACGGATGCGTAGGTCGCGGCGATCGCTGCGCAAGTGACTCATAGCATCACAAGGTATAAGAAAACGCCTCGACATATGCGTCGAGGCGTTTAGCTTTTTTGATAGGATGAGTGGCTGGATCTAGGGTATTGCCCCGAACTCAAGCGGATTAACATTGACCCCATCTTTCCAAATGTGGTAGTGCAGGTGCGGGCCGCTCGATTGTCCGGTCGAGCCCATGTAGGCGATCAGATCGCCGCGCTTGACGGTCGCTCCGTTGGGCACCGCAAAGTCCTTAAGATGGCCGAAGCCAACTTTGTAGTGCTCGTTCTTGATCCACAGGTGATTGCCGGCGGGTACCGAGTTCGGGTCAAGCTCGATCACGCCGCTCATCGTCGCGTAGATCGGCGCGCCCATCGATCCCTGCGGATCGGCCTCGCCATCACCGTTGCCGTCGATCGCAATATCGACGCCGCCCCACACCGCCGCCGGCGCGTGCGATCCGACGCCGTAGCCCTGGGTCATCACGGCGCTGCCGGTATCGGTTGGGTTGCCCCACGGCATATCCTGTGGGTGTCCGTCGGCAGCTAAGGTACCGCCCTCCTGCTTGCTGAACAGGCCGCTCAGGCTTTGCTGCGCCGGGTTGATCGGACCGGCCGCGCTCTGTGCCGCGACGCTGCTGTCGCCGCTCCAGCCGCTGATCACGGCTCCCGAGCCGGAGCCGGTGCCGAAGAACAGCCAGATCGCCAGGAGTGCTACAACCAGAGCCATCCAGGGTGGAACTCGATGTCCGCTGCCAAGATCAAAATTCATCGCTGCCTACTTTCCTTGCCAGCTTTGTACAAGGTTCTTAACCCCTTGGATATACGCGCCCTCGTCGTTGTTGTCGGCAGCCGGAGCATATTTCGGAATGATGTCGTCGACGGTTACGCGCTTCCACTCGCCCACGTACAGGTCGTTGATCAGCTTATACCAATCTTCGATGCCTTCACTCCAGGAGTTGTAATCGCGGAAGCGCCCGTAGCAGCGCCAGCCCTCGGTGCAGATAATATTACCAATATTGTGAGTGTAGGTGCCGTCGTCTTTAAGCCCGGCCCAGGCGGGATTCGTCCCCGCGCTCGATTCGTAGATGAAGAAAGCTAAGCAGATCGCGGGATCGATGTTGTATTTAACGCCGAGATCATAGATTTCCTGGCCGTGGCCGCGTGCCGGAGAGTTGTACTCCGCAAGTACGGCCTCGATCTGCTGCACCGAAACCGTCGGCTTGCCAACCACCATCAGCCCGTTGCGATTCCCGGTGATGGGGTTGAGCGATGCCGCCAGCGGCGCGGCAGCTTTGCCGATCTGATTAAAGTCGCGCGCCAGGCCCGACGCATTGGTCATGACCTGCTGCGGAGCGCTCGGCATCAGGAAATAGATGACGATAATGGCTAGAAGACAAACGCCGATCGACTGCTTTGTCATTAGCTTGCCTCGGTCAATTGTCGGCGTTCATCATCGGTTATCAGCCGAAACGTATCACCAGTGTTAATATAGATAATTTCTTCGTTCTTTACGGCAATCACAAGGTCGCCTTTCTGGTCACCATTGAGATCGTTGACCCGCAGCGTGACGGGAGTAAGGTCTTCGTTTGCGCCGAAGAGATACGGGCCTTGCAGTGTTTGCGCTTTGGCGCTGTCACCGCCCGGCAGCTCGATCACGATCACCCGGCGATTAAGATTCATAGCCACGAAATGCGAAGGCTGTCCCGCCTGCTCGTTGTGGCCGACGTATGCGCTGATCTGCATCGTGCGTGGACGCCCGTAGCGCAGGTCGTCGAACCAGGTCTGGCCGCGAACAAGCAACAGTTGCAGAACAATGAACCCGAGTACAATAAGTATGCCCCACTGAATGTATTGACGATTAACCTGTACCTGTGGCAACCGAACCGGTGCAGCAGCAGGCATAGGCTTGCGTGTCGGCTGCTTATGCAGGTCTCGACCTGTTACCGCCATCGCCGTCCTCCTCTACCCTATGTTTGAAACTCGATCGCGCGTACTCCGAGCCCAGAAGGATCTTCCGCATGACGCGGCATATTCTTATGCTCGATAGAAGTAGAACAATTATAATAGAACGCGTGTTCTACGTCAAGCGTGATCTGACCGGCGGTAACGCTGATTTCTCTCTTCTCGACATATGTCAAACAGCATTGTAGCTGATTAGGATGCGGAGATCAAGGTGAGACCGGTCCTGAATGCCGAATGCGCAGGATGGCGTATGCAGGGTAGCGCCGTTGGTTCTTGCTGGTAGCTCTTGAGGCAAAAAGAACGAGCAGGGAAATTTCCCTGCTCGCCTGCCGTCGATTTTACTCGATTGTGCCGCCGAATCAGCGTGATACTGCCGGCAGAAGCAGCCGTGGATAGTTGCTCTCGCCGATCATTTCGGAGGACTGCGCGCTGCTCGGGAACGTGGACCAGTTCAAGCCGTCGCTGGCACGAACGCGGAACTCGTAGCTGTGGCCGCTCGTGCCGAAGAAGAGCAGCTGGCGCTCACGGGTTCGATACAGCCGGTTGACATTGGTCGTGGTATCGCGCACCTGCACCTCGAACTCGGTCAGATCCGAGGCCGTGCTGCTCAGATACACCTCGACGATGCCGTTGCCCTGGCTGTGCGTAGCCAGTGTGCTGTTGGGCGGCGTCGCATCGACGGTGATGCTGACCGAGCGCTGGAAGCCCAGGTTGCTGTTGTTGTCCTCGGCCTGATACGTGACCGTATGTGTGCCGTCGCCGAGGCTGATCGGAGCACGACCCGAGGCGCTCTGCTGCTCGCTGCCGCCGTCGATCCAGTAGCGCAGCGTTCGCACGCCGACACCGCCGAGATCGTCGGCTGCCAGCACGAGCTGCTGTCCACCGCCAAAGCGCGTGCCGTCGTAGACCGCGCCGCTGGGCGCCGGAACCGTGGTGAATGCGGCAGCGCCGGGCGGCATCCAGCTATAACCCGCGTACGCCTCGCCGGTATTCTCGAAGAACTTTACCGCCAGCGTGTGCAGCCCGGCTGAGAGGTAGATCGAGCCTTCTTTGGAAGACGTAGGATGGAGCCCCTCGTTACGAACGATCTCCTGCCCATTGACCCACAGCCAGGCGCCGTCGTCGCTGGTGATCTTGAAGCGGTAAGTCCCCGCCGCCGGAGCATAGAATGGTCGCACCTGGCGCACCACGAAGCGCTCGGATTGATTCATGGGACCGCCGCTCATCCAGTTTAGATCGCTGCCGTCCCAGGTGAGCGCGCCCAGGAAGGTGCCCTCGATGACCGACATGGCATTCGTCGTGCGTGCCAGCAAGCTATCCGGCGTCGGAACGAGCTGATACACGCCGGCCTGCGATTTGTACGCAGCATCAATCCGCAGCGGCTCGGGCGCGCGCCGCTCGGGCGTGACCGTCACCGAGGCCGTGATACGATCGCCGCCGTTGCCGTCCGACCCGTAAAACTTAACAAACTCGTTGACCAGATTGGCCTTGAAGGTGTACGTTCCCGGCGTGCGGAAGCGCACATAGCCGATCATCGTGCGCGTCTCACCAGGACGCAGCGCCCAGCCAGCACCCCAGCGCCAGGGATAGCCGCCGTCGCCTGAGCTGCAATCGGTCGGCACGGTGGCCGATCCGCTGGCAAAGCCGAGCGTGATTCTGAGCCGCTCCGCCTCCTTGGGATACGTCGGGTACGAGCTGCCGCCCGCGAAGCACTCGGCCTCATCGTAGACCCAGCCGCTGGCAACCTCGTTGCTGGCTCCCGCCTCCGGCGCCTGCGTTTGCAGATCGACGGTGCCGGTATTCTTGATCGTGAACTCGATCGGCACGACCTCGCCGGCGCCGACTGTGGTTGCCTTAACCGTGGCCGAGAGCAGAGCGGCCGAGGCTTGCGCCGGTGGCGGTGCCTGATAAACCCACTGCACCGCATCAAAGAAAACAACTTTCTTGGCGCTGAACGGCTCGCTGGTCAGATCGCTGAGCTTGACGCTGCCGGCCGTGCCCGCGTTGAACTGGAAGGTGCCCAGTTCGACCCATTCCTGAGCCGTGTTTTGGTCT
>DASWTW010000289.1:0-4157 GCA_036401895.1 Herpetosiphonaceae bacterium
GCCGCGCTGCTCAAGCTCGGTGATCACATCGGGCAGGTAGCGCTCGCTCTCGGCCACAGCCAGGCCACAGGTCGGCATCGCGGGACAGGCCATCGCGTAGCGCCGCAGCTCGCTGAGACCGCTGCCGCCGGTCGCTAGGCCGTACTGCGCCAGCAGCGCCTCGACGCGCGGCTTGTCTTCGGGGCTGATGTTGACCAGCACCAGATTCTGATGCGCCGTCAGCCGAATCTCGGGCCGGATCTCGTCGATCAGCGTGCGCAGGCCGGCCTTGGCGGTTTCTTTGATGCGTCCGTTTTCGATCCAGACGCCGACCAGCCAGCGACCATCGGCCTGCTGCTGCCAGCCCAGGTGATCATGCGCGTCATAGTGCGGGATCTCGGCCACGGGCTCCAGCCGGTAGCCCAGCCGCAGCGCCAGCTCATCCTGGAACCAGGCCACGCCGCGCTCTTCCAGCACATACTTCAGCCGCGCGTGTCGCCGGTTAGTCCGATCGCCGTAGTCGCGGTAGAGCGCGGTCGCCGCCTCAAGCACCGGCAGCGCCTGCTCCTGCGTCAAGAAGCCGATCCGATCGCCGAGCCGCGGGAAGGTCTCGGCCTTGCCGTGCGTGCTGCCCAGGCCGCCGCCGGCCACCAGGTTGAAGCCGCGCAGCTCGCCGTCGTCGAGCACCGCCTCCAGCGCCAGATCCTGCGTGAACAGATCGATGCAGTTGTCGTGGGGCAGGCCGATGCCCATCTTGTGCTTGCGCGGCATGTAGGTTGGGCCGTAGAACGATTCGTCGCGCTTGGGCTGCACGTCGACGCGCGTACCGTCGGTCAGAATCTTCTGGCCGTCCAGCCACAGCTCGTAGTAGGCGGTCGAGTCGGGCATGAAGCGATCGCTGATCTGCTGCGCCAGATCCTGATAGTCAAAAGAATTGCCGGGCAGCAGATCCGCCACCGGACAGGTCAGCGTATTGCGCGCGACATCGCCGCAGCCGCCGTAGGTCGACATCCAGCGCTCGTTCAGCTCGCGGATCAGCGTCTTGAGATTGCTTTTGCCGACGCCGTGAAATTGAAAGTCCTGGCGCGTCGTGATGCGCAGCGTGTTGTTCGCCAGCGTCGAGGCCAGCTCGTCGGCGACCAGGTACTGCTCAGCTGTCAGCCGGCCGCCGGGAAACTTGGTGCGCACCATGAAGCTCCATGCGCGATCCAGGCCCTGCTGCTTGCGCTCCCGGCGCAGATCGCGATCGTCCTGCTGGTAGCTGCCGTGAAACTTGAGCAGCTGGTAGGAATCTTCGGAGATGCGATCCGAGCTTTCATCCGCCAGCTCTTCCCAAAGATCGCCCGCGAGGCCCTGGCTTTCCAGCTTGAGTTCTTCAACCTTCGATGGAGGGGCGACCGTCGCTGCATCCTGAGTGGTGCTCTTAGGCATACGCTTGACCTTCCCAAAAAACTATTCGACGAGCGCGTGGCTCGTGAGCGATGCATGAGGTTATGCCGTCGTGCTGGGATACTCGCTAGACCGCAATAAAAATCCCCCGCCCTTTATGGACGGAGGCTCGCGGCAAAGCGCGCGCTAGGCGCACTCAACGGCGACAACCTCTCATCTTCCAGAACGATCTGCCGGAATTAGCACCGTGTAGATCTATGTGGCGGTCGGCGTGCAGCAGCATCGATGCACACTCTAATGACACAATAGATGTATCCGGTTGCTGGGGCTTCGTCGGGCCGGTCCCTCCACCCCTCTGGATAAGAGCTTTGTCTTATATGTTGTGAGCAATATAAGTGATTCGATCAAGATTGTCAAGTATTTCTTTATAAGGAAACTCAAGATTAGTCAAAGGTCTATGTTGTGCATTTAAACACAAGCTCGGGAGTTGATCGCGGTGGTAGGATCGCACCAGATCTACGCTTTGAGGAGTGTGATGATGACACAAGCGGCAGTGGATCAATTCTTAGACGAGTTTACGGCCTGGGCTGCCGCTCAGCCGGATATTCAGGCGGTTGCGCTGGTGGGCTCGCACGCGCGCAATGCAGCCAGGCCGGACTCGGATGTGGATCTGGTTGTGATCGCCGAGCAGCCTGAGCTGTATGTGCAGAACACAGGCTGGATCGAGCGCTTCGGGCGTGTGGAGCGGCAGCAGACCGAGGATTACGTCAAGCTGATCTCGGTGCGCGCCTGGTACGCCGACGGCCGCGAGATCGAGTATGGCCTCACCGATCCGAGCTGGGCCGCGCTGCCGCTCGATCCTGGCTCGCAGCAGGTGATTGCGGACGGCATGCGCGTGCTGTTCGAGCGCACGCCGCTGCTCAGCCGGCACCAACTCCATACTGATTGATCGCGTGAGCTATGTCGTTTCTTCCAAAGACCGATGCATAAGGTAGGCATCGACATAGCCGAGCGAGCTATGCCGAAACGCCCTGGGGAGCGTCGCGAGGATTTGAAAGCCATAGTGCTGGTAGAGCTTCACCGCCCACTCGTTGGTGCTGACAACGAAGTTAAACTGGATCGCTTTGTAGCCGGCGTGTTTGGCCTCCGCCAGGGAATGTTCGAGCATCAGCCGCCCAATCCCATGGCCGCGATAATCGGCATCGACGATGTACGAGCCGTTGGCTACATGCGAGCCGCGTCCAGGCAAATTCGGCACGATCTTATAGGCACCAACAACGCGCTCCTCGCTCACGGCGACAAATGTTTGTACGGTAGGGCCGAGCCACATACCATGCGCCGCCTGCTCGGTAAAGGTCTCGTCATTCACATAAGTTTCGCCGGCCTGGATGATTTCTTGAAAGATGGCCCAGATCGCCGGGAAATCTTGCTCAGCTGCGGGTCGTATCTGAATCATGTGCAAAGCCTTTTAGACGCTGATCGACCGAGCTATTCTATCAGATAGCCTCCTGGGCCAGGTTTCAAGTTTAGGAACGAGGTTTGTACGCCATGAGTCACGTCGTCAAGCTGCCCAACCGTGAGCTAGCGCCTTTTCTCGATCAGATGGGAGCGGCGGGCATCTTCTCGCGCTACGTGATCGCTCAGCGGCCTGACGCCGAGTCCGCGGCGGTGCTCGACAATGGACGCGTGGTCGGCACGGCGATCGCGGGGAGCAGCGTCGAGCTGTACGAGGCCGCGCCGCACTGGATCTTTGCCGTCTCGCCCGAGGCTGCGCTGCTACTGGCCCAGTCCACCCAGAGCGCCTCGCCCAACATCAATTTTCCGCTGAGCTACCTCGATCTGTTCCAGGCGATCTATCCGCAGCATCAACTCAGTATCGATCGGCTGTATGTGCTGCCGCGGTCGCGTTTCCACGCCACACCCGGCGATGTTCCTGTGCAGCAGCTCGACGCGACAGCCCTGAAAGCCTTGCGCATTCCCGCCGAGCTTCAGCCCTTCATCGGCGCGGTGGATGCCTGGCAGGGCCGCTATGTGCTGCATGGCATCGTGCAGGACGAGACGCTGATCTGCATCGGCGAGACCGTGGTGCAGGACCGGCACTCCGGCGCGATCCAGCAGATCTACACGCTGCCGGCCGATCGTGGTCGCGGACTGGCTCGGCGGCTGGTTGGCGCGTGCTGTCAGGCGCTCCTGGCTCAAGGTACATGCCCGATCTATGTTGTCGCCGACGACAATCTACCATCGCGCCGCGTGGCCGAGAAGTTCGGCTTTCTCCTCGACTCGTGCTGGGGCTATCTCGGCTAGATTCATCCGAATTATTAAAACAATCTTAAGACTCCTCTTGACAAACCTTTGCAGCATAGCATATAGTGGAGTTCAAGTTTGAGAGCGGTCCCAAAGAAAGCTTACTCACTACAAAAACATAGTTGGAAGCCGGCACTTAGCAGCAGCAGCCTGTCCGAATCTTCATGGCCTTACCTGTGCATTTCCACACCAAGCTTGATCTTGTGAAGCAGTATAGAACGAATCTACAATTGCAACTTTTTTATTGAGAGCGCTCCCATATGACAACATTCACTATTGAACAAATCGCGGAGCTAGCCGACGTTTCGCGCTCGACGGTTTCGCGAGTGCTAAACAACCATCCGAGCGTGCGGCCGGCTGTACGGGATCGCATTTTGCGCGTGATCAACGAAAACGGTTACGCGCCACAGGCCGCAGCACGCAGCCTGGCCAGCCGCCGCACCAACGTGATCGGCCTGGTTATCCCACGCAGCGCCACGGTCATC
>DASWTW010000290.1:0-11916 GCA_036401895.1 Herpetosiphonaceae bacterium
CCGGGTTGCCACCGACGACGCGCTGTTTATTATCTCGCTGCCGAACGTCGCGCATCTGGCCGTGCGCCTGATGCTGCTCTTCGGCCGCTTTCCGCAGATGGAGCGCGGCATCCTGGATCGCACGCATCTGCACTTCTACACCCTGGACACCGCGACCGATATGCTGCGCCGCGCCGGGCTTGAGGTCGTGCGTGCGCGGCCTACGGGGGTGCCGCTCGACGAGCTGTGGCGCGAGGGCGAGGGCAATCTGATCTTCAACACCTTGATGCGGCTGCAACACCTGGCGCTGCTGCTTGCGCCGCGACTCTTCGGCTTTCAATGGGTGATTGTGGCGAGGAAAGCAGCGTAAGAACAAACGAACAAAGGAACAAACGCACAAAAAGCAGCCCAATCATTTGTTCCTTTGTTTGCCGGGTACCCTCTGGGTGCCTTTGTTTGCCGGGTGCCCTCTGGGCATGGCACAGGGTGAGGGCCACCTACACATCCAATCACAAACCACATGAACGAGAAGCTAGCGACACGATATTGGGATCTTGCAGCGTGGCGAGCCGGTCTGCGCGGCCATTCGCTGTGGCCGCTGCTGGCGCTGCTGCTGCTGCCGTTCGGCCTCTTCTGGGCCGAGACGCTGGGCCTGCGCGTCTTCTATCACCACGACTTGCAATATTACTTTTTCCCGTATCACAAGCTCGTCGTCGACATTACGAGCGGAGGACATCTGCCGCTCTGGAACCCGTACGCGTTCAGCGGCATTCCGCTGCTTGGCGATGGCCAGACCGCGATGTTCTACCCGCCCAGCTGGCTCTTCTGGCTGCTGCCGCCGATCCACGCGCTGACGGTCGTGGTGCTGCTGCACTTCTCGATCGCCGGTGGCGGCATGTGGCTGTACCTACGCAGCCTGCGCCTGAGCCGCCTGGCCGCGTTTGTCGCAGCGCTGGCCTTTATGTTCAACGGCTTTCTTGTCGCGCGCGTGGTACATCTTTCGATCATGGCCGGCGCAGCGCTGATCCCGCTGATCTTCTGGAGCGTCGAGCTGCTGCTGCAACAGCGAACGCGGCGGGCGTTCGTGCTGGCGGCGGCGCTGGTCTGCGCGCAGGCGCTGGCAGGTCATCCCCAGGTTCCGATCTACACGGCAGTTGGTCTTGGTCTCTACGTGCTGACGCTGGCGATCAGTCACTGGTGGCGTGATCGGCGCTGGCGAGCGTTTCAGCCGCTGGTGTACCTGGGCGGCGTGTATCTAGTCGGCTACGCGCTGGCGGCGATTCAGCTCGTGCCGTGGATCGAGTTTGCCTCATTCTCGCCGCGAGCCGCCAGCGCCAGCTACGGCTTCGTCACCTTCCAGTCGCTGGTGAGCTTCGACTGGCTGCTGTTTGTGTTTCCCTACGGCTACGGCGGCCTGCGCACCACCTGGCTGCAATCGGCTCCGGCCTGGGATCTGCCGGTGTACATGTGGGAGCGCCTGGCCTATGTTGGGATTCTGCCGCTGGCGCTGGCTGTTGTCGGGATCGCAGATGTGCGACGGCTGCGACGGCACGCTGAGCGCGACGAGCCTGCGCGGCTGCAATCCGCGCGGCTGCTGGCGCTGATCGTGGTGCTGGTGGTGCTGGCGCTGATCGCGGCCGGATCGAGCACGCCGTTCGGTCGGCTGGTCTATCTGCTGCCCGCGATCGGCAAGCTGCGCGCCTACGCCCGCGCGATCGCCGTAGCCTGCTTCGCGATCACAGCGCTGGCCGCGTTTGGCATCGAGCGACTCAAAACCCACAGCCGGCTCGATCGCGTGCCGATTGCTGCGGCGGCGCTCCTGACGCTGGTTGTGGTCGGCGTGCTGCTCTTGGCGAATAGCGTTGGCGCCGCAGCCTTCGCCAGCACAGCCAATAACGACATGTTCAAGGTGCTGCTGGATCGCTCGCTTCAGCTCGATCAGGCCAACGCCTACGTGCCGCTGCTACTGACGATCGCCAGTGTGCTTGTGCTGTGGTGGCTGAGCCGTGGTGTGAATCGCGCAAACAGCGCCGCGCTGGTGGTCGTCGTCGCGGCCGATCTGCTGGGCTTTGCCGCCAGCTTCAATCCCACGATCGCGCCCGACAGCTTCGCGCGCGTACCCGAGAGCGTCGCCTTTCTGCGCCGCGACCCCGAGCTGTTTCGCACGGCCTCGTTCATCACCAACGATCGCCTGACGCCCGCGATCGCTCAGGAGCAGCTGGCGATCAGCTGGGCGCTGCCTTTCGGTGTCGAGGACATCAACGGCTTCAACTCGCTCCAGCCCCGGCGCTACACGGATGTGCTTTTCGGCCCCGAGATCGAGGACGTGTCGTACGGCTTTCTGCGCGATACCAGGCTGCTCCAGCCGGATCACCGCCTGCTGAGTATGCTCAACGTCAAGTATGTGCTGGTTCCCAAGCCATCGGATCTTGTGATCCGTCCGCCGCGCGCCGATTTCATCGCGAATGGCGAAGAGCCGCCCGATAGCGGCTGGCGCACCGTTTTTCAGGGCCAGCACGTCGCCATTCTGCAAAATCCGGCACCGCTCGATCGGGCCTTCTTCGTCTCGTCAGTCAGCGCGATGGAGAACGCATCGACAGTTTTGGCTGTGATCAAGCAGCCCGGCTTTGATCCCAGACAGCAGGCGCTCGTCGAGGGCGGGCTGCCGGAGCAAACAGCGCGGCAGCTCTCAACCGATGGACCGGCCGAGGTTCAGGTCGCGCGCGTCTCACCTAACGAGCTGCGGCTGCACACACAAGCTGCCGCCGATCGCTTCCTGGTGCTCAGCGAGATGTGGTTTCCCGGCTGGTACGCCGAGATCGACGGGCAGCCGCTGCCGATCTATCGCAC
Organism: Herpetosiphonaceae bacterium; assembly: GCA_036401895.1. Lineage (GTDB taxonomy): Bacteria > Chloroflexota > Chloroflexia > Chloroflexales > Kallotenuaceae > LB3-1. Next base: position 2,830 of record DASWTW010000290.1, read on the forward strand.
CAACTATCTGCTGCGCGGGCTGGTCGTTCCCGCCGGCGATCACACGATCCGCATGTACTACCGCCCGACCTCGGCGATCATCGGCGCGAGCATCACGGCGCTCACGCTGCTCGGCTGCGGAATTACGCTCAGCGGCATCTTCAAGCGCAACAGCCGGCGCCGCGAGGCGCGATCATGATAATCCTTTGAGGAGCCTGAAACCGATCATCGTACTCGCAAAGATGTTCCCTTCTGGTGTAAAATGTATGATCTATGATTAAAAATATGTAGTGATTCCGCGCCACGTGGCGTCATCATAGTACATACAATGGCTATACAGGCCGAGCAAGAAGTGGAGCGAAGCATGGATGAGGCGAAGAGCAAAGAGCAGCTGATCGACGAGGTACGCTCTTTGCGCCGGCGCCTGGCAGAAGTAGAGGCGCTCCAGAACCAGCAGGATCGGATCGAAAAGATCTTCAACAGCCAGACTACGATTTTAGACGCTGTCGATGAGGCTGTGATTGTGACACAGCTTGACGGCCAGATCGTGTACTGGAATCTTTGTGCCCAGGAGCTGTACGGCTGGTCGGCGGCAGAAGTGGTTGGCCGCAATATTGTGGATGTCACGCCCAGCACGATGTCGCGCGCGCAGGCGATCGAGGTCATGGAGCGGCTGCGGTCGGGCGAGAAATGGTCGGGCGAGTTCGAGGTGCAGCGGCGCGACGGCTCGGCGTTTCCCGCGCTGGTCACCAACGCGCCGATCCGCGATGCACAGAAGAACCTGATCGGCATTATCGGCTTCTCCGAGGATCTGACCAAGCACAAAGAGCTACAGGCCAAGCTGCGTGAAGAAACCGAGACCGTCGAGACGATCAACCGCATCGGCCAGGCGCTGTCGGCGGAGCTGGATCTGCAACGCCTGGTGCAGACCGTGACCGATGCCGCGACCGATCTGACGGGCGCGGAGTTCGGCGCGTTCTTCTACAATGTGATCGACGAGCGCGGCGAGAGCTACACGCTCTACACGCTCTCGGGCGTTTCCTCCGATCGCTTCGCCAACTTCCCGATGCCGCGCAACACCGATATTTTTGGCCCGACCTTTCGCGGCGAGGCTGTGATCCGCCTGGACAATGTCCAGCACGATCCGCGCTACGGGCAGAACGCGCCGTACAAGGGCATGCCGCCGGGCCATCTGCCGGTTGTCAGCTACCTGGCAGTGCCGGTGACTTTGCGCTCAGGCGAGATCCTCGGCGGCCTGTTCTTTGGTCACTCGCAGCCGGGCATGTTTACCGCGCGCGCCGAGCGGATCGCGGTAGGACTGGCCGCACAGACCGCGATCGCGATGGACAACGCGCGGCTCTACCAGCAGGCGCAGCAGGCGATTCGTACCCGCGACGAGTTTTTATCGCTGGCGGCGCACGAGCTAAAAACGCCGATCACGTCGATCCTGGGCTATGTCCAGGTGTTGCAGCGCCGCGTCCAGCAGGAGAGTCTGGCCAGCGAGCGCAACGAGCGCGCGCTCCGGACGATTGCCCAGCAGGCCAAGCGGCTCAACCAGCTGATCATCTCGCTGTTCGATCTGTCGCGGCTTCAGATCGGCCAGCTGGCGATCGAGCGAACTGCTGTCGATCTCCGCGAGCTGGTTCAGCGCATCGTCGACGAGATGCAGCCGACGATCGAGCGGCACAGCCTGACGTTCCGAGCCGACCACTTCGAGCACGCGCCGATCGTGCAGGGAGATCCGCTGCGGCTGGAGCAAGTTGTGCAAAATCTGCTGCATAACGCGGTCAAGTATAGTCCCGACGGCGGCGTGATCGATGTTCGCGTTACACTCGACGGCGAGGATGGACAGCATCCACGTCATGTCTGCGTCAAAATTGCCGACGGCGGCATCGGCATTCCGGCCGAGTCGTTGCCCCATGTTTTTCGGCGCTTTTTCCGGGCTAAGAATGTCGAGCAAACGCAGATCAGCGGTGTTGGTGTGGGTTTGTATGTCGCCAAGGAGATTGTCACGCTGCACGGCGGCACGATCAATGTCGAAAGTACCGAGGGCGTCGGTAGCACGTTTCATGTATGCCTGCCGCTCCAAGACTCTTCAGAGCGAGCCGGCACGATCACGGCTTGATTGCATCCATCCGCTAAGCTACATACCCCCGGCAACCTCACGCCTAAACCTCGCTTCAGCTCCTCATCGGGCCGGCCTCAATCTCATCATGCTAGCGCACATTTTCTCTTTGATACATTTTCTCATACTCCGGCTTGACGAAAAAGGCTTATTTACGTATAGTATCTTCATATTGATACAGCATATCATCTGGAGAATACAATGTACGGTTCGATCAGCTGGCGACATCTGGGAATTTCGCTGCTTGTCTGCGGTCTGCTGGTCGCGTGTGGCAATGCCAGCAATAGCTCGTCTCCATCCACGGCAGCCGTCGACGGCGCGACAACGGGACAGGCTAGCCCTGCTGCCGGCAGTATCAACGTGATCGCGACGACGAGCATCATCGCAGATCTGGTAAAAAACGTCGGCGGTGAGCGCGTCAATGTGCGAACGCTGCTCACGCCCGGCACCGATCCGCATACCTACACGCCAACGCCCAGCGACGTCCAGGCGATCGCGGAGTCGCAGATCGTTTTTGAGAATGGGCTAGGACTTGAGGCCTGGCTGTCGGAGACGACGGAGAACGCGGGCGGCCAGCGACCAACGATCGCCGTCTCTGATGGCATTACGCCGATCGAAGGCGCCGACGAAGAGCACGCCGACGAAGCGCCGGCCGCCCGCGCCGAGGAGCATGGACACGACGAGCACGGCGCTGACCCGCATATGTGGTTCGATGTACAGAACACGATTCGTTATGTCGAGAACATCCGCGATGGTCTCAAGCAGGTCGATACAGCCAACGCCAGCACCTACGACTCCAACGCCGCCGCCTACATCGAGCAGCTCAAGCAGCTCGACGCCGAGATCGTGACGCTGGTCGAAAGCGTTCCCGCCGAGCGCCGCAAGCTGATCACCAATCACGACACCTTTGAATACTTTGCCAGGCGCTACGGCTTTGAGGTCGTCGGCAACGTGTTTGAGGGCGTCTCGACTGAGCAGGAGCCGTCCGCCCAGCAGATCGCGCAGCTGGTCAGGCTGATCGAGGAGCAGCAGGTTCCGGCCGTCTTCACCGAGAACACGGTCAACCCGCGTCTGGCTGAGCAGGTCGCCGACGAGGCGGGCGTGAACGTCGTGACTACGCTCTACACCGACGCGCTGGGCGAGCCCGGCAGCACAGGCGCGACCTACATCGACATGATGCGCTATGACGCTCAGCAGATTGTCGCGGCGCTGAAGTAGACGAGAGAACAGAGACAAAGAACAGTGGAGCTAGATGCTGCCACTGTTCTTTGGTGTTTGGGGAAGATTGAGAGCAGGCCCTCACCCCGCCCTTCGGGCACCCCTCTCCCATTGCGATAGGCGAGGGGAAGTATGTAGCCCTGATATTTTCTCTTTGTTCCCTTGTTCGTTAGTTCCCCGATCCTAGGTTCTAGGTTCTTTAGACAGCTACTTCGTTCTGCACATGCTCATGGGCGTGATACGACGAGCGCACCAGCGGGCCGGACTCGACATGCTTGAAGCCACGCTTGAGCCCTTCCTGCTTCAAGAAGGCGAACTCATCGGGCGTGTAGTAGCGATCGAGCGGCCAGTAATCGCTGGCTGGCGGCAGGTACTGGCCAATCGTCAGCACATCCACGTCCACGCTGCGCAGGTCGTCCATGACCTGGATCACCTCGTCGATCGTCTCGCCCGCGCCGACCATCAGGCCGCTCTTGGTGCGCAGATTGGGATCGAAGCGCCGCGCCCGATGCAGCAGAATCAGCGACTGCTCGTAGGTTGCCTTAGGTCGGAAGCGCGGGAAGATGCGCTTCACCGTCTCGATATTGTGATTGAGCACGTCAGGCTGTGCCTCAAGCACCATCTGAAGCGAGGGAGCATCGCCCATGAAATCCGGGATCAGCACCTCGACCTTGCAGTCGGGCAGATACTCGCGGATCAGGCGGATCGACTCGGCGAAAATATGCGCGCCGCCGTCAGGCAGATCGTCACGGTTGACCGAGGTCAGCACGGCATGACGCAGCTTGAGATGCTGCACCGCACGCGCCACACGCTCGGGCTCGTTCTCGTCTAGCGCCTGGGGCTTGCCCTTGCCGATCGCGCAGTAGCGACAGCCGCGCGTGCAGGTATCGCCGAGCAGCAGAAACGTCGCCGTGCGGAAGTTCCAGCACTCGCCAATGTTGGGGCAGTGCGCCTCCTCGCAGACCGTGTGCAGGCCGAGATCGCGCATCAGCCGATACACATCTTCGTAGTTCTCGCCAGCCGGCATCTTGGCCTTGAGCCAGGGCGGTCGCTGTGGTCGCGCCTTGGGCGTATCCAGCAGTTGTATGTCAGCCATTCTATCCTCGCACTATCTAGGACACCGGAAGCAGGCTCAGGCTGGATTCGCCTGTGGTGCCTGCTCAACGATCATCTCCACATCAAAAACCTGCCCAAACGCCGCCACCGTCCGCGCGATCACCTCGTCCATCGGCACGTCGCGCCCCAGCAGCCCAGAGAGCGAGCCGACGCCCTTGTTGCTAATGCCGCAGGGAACGATCTTCGTGAAGTAGTCGAGATCGGTTGTGACGTTGAGCGCGAAGCCATGCAGCGTGATGCCGCTCACGTCGACTTTGGTACCGATCGCCGCCAGCTTTTGCTCGCCGACCCACACGCCGGTCAGATGCCGCACCCGGCCCGCCGCGAGGCCATAGCTCTCGCAGACCGCGATCAGCAGCGACTCCAGCGTCCGCATGTACTCGACGGCATCCAGATTATACTCCGCCAGCCGCAGGATCGGATAGCCCACAAGCTGGCCGGGACCGTGATAGGTCACATCGCCGCCGCGATCGACGTCCAGCACCGCCACGCCCGCCGCCTCAAGCTCGGCGCGCGGCACCAGCAGATGCTCATGTGCCCGCCGTCCACGGCTGCCGAAGGTGTAGGTGTGCGGGTGCTCCAGCAGCAGCAGCGTATCGTCGATCTCGCCAGCCGCGCGCTGAGCCGCCAGCTGTTTTTGCAGCGCCCAGGCTTCGGTGTAGCCGATCGTGCCCAGCGAGTGTACCTGACAACGTTTCATCACGGTTACATTATACGTCTATTCGTGGTGGATGCGCGTGGCTGAAGTAGAGCTACAGATTATCGGCAGGAACCTTCGATCGGAGCTGGAGCGAGCACTCCTCGTACTCGGCGATCGGCTCGAAGCCTAGCTTGCGATACGACGCCAGCGCGCTCAGGTTGTCGGCTTTGACGTTGAGGCCGATATGATCGACGGTTTCCAGCAGCGCCTGGCAGAGCTTCGCGCACACGATCGTTCCCAGGCCCTGCCCACGCAGCTCAGGCAGCGTCGTGACGTTGCCCAGCGCCGCCACGCGATACTCGCGCGAGTACACGTGTATGCCTGCCACGCTGACGAGCCGATCGCCGCGCCACACGCCGTAATACTGGCCGGTCTCCAGCATGCGCGGATCAAACCAGTTGCCGGGATAGCTGGCCGCGTACAGCTTCTTGATCGCGTCGAGATCCGCCGTCGAGAGCGCAGTGACCGCCGAGGTATCAACCTGGCTCAAGCGCTCGGGCTCTGTCAGCGCCATCTTGTAGTGCAGCCCGTGCTGCTCAACATGATACTCCTCGGCCACGATCGGCAGCAGATCCAGGCTCAAATGCGCGTACACCCGCCGTGGCAGCAGGCGCATCAGCGAGCGCACGAACGACGGCATCAGCGCCGAGGGCTCCTCCGTGAACGCCAGCAGCGTGGGCACGTCGGTGCCCGAGTAGAGCAGCGCGATCTGCTGGATCTGATCGTCGTGCTGCCAGCCGTACCAGCTTGTGTAAGGCCAGAAAAAATCGTCGAGGTCGCCGATCGCGTAGAGATGCAAAAAAATATTGCGCCGCAGCACGCGCTCGATCTGATCTTTGGCGTGTAAACAAACGGCCCGCATCACAGGCGCTCCTTTCAAACAAGTCTGTAAAAATTGGTTCTTGAGCAGGCCCTCTCCCCCTGGCCCCTTCCCCACCGTCGCGGGCTCCCGTTCCCACTCCTGCGCCGCAGGCGAGGGGGAAGAGTCGGTACTTCCTGTTCTTTGTTCTTTGTTCTTTGTTCTCTGTTCTGCTTGTGGTTCTAGGTTCTTCTCAGCGATCAACCCAGCGGCAGATGATCTCGACCGCCGCGCCGTACTCGCGCTCGACGTCGCCGATCTCAGCTCCGAGGCGGGCAAACTCTTGAGACACAAAGATTGTGCGCAGCGCCATGCGGATCAGCATCTGGTCGAACGCGGGAATCTGCGCAAACAGCCGCAGAACAGCCGCATCTCCACGATACGGCCCGATCCAGAAGGCCAGCACCGCCAGCGCAAATGGTGCCGGTCGCCAGTAGGGCGTCATGTCGATCAGCGCTGGCGGCTGGCCGGGCGCGACTAGAATATTCTGCTCATTGAGATCGCCGTGGATCAGCTGGCAGCCCAGGTCCGGCAGAGCGCGTTTGCGCTGCATCAGCGGCGCGATCAACGCAGCAAACCGATCGTCAACCTCGGGCGCGTCCGACCACGCCAGCCGATCGGCGCGATCATACGGCGAGTCTCGCCGATCGAGATAGGCCGGACGTGCAACCCGCGCCAGCACACGATGAAACGACTGAATCGCCGGAATCACCTGCTCCAGGTCGGCGATCGTGGCCGGCTGGCCAGATACGAATGTCCAGGCGGTCCAGCCCTCGGCGGTTGTCCACGCGCCGGATGTTGATCGAAGCGGCAGCGGTACCCGAAAGCCGCGCTGCTCGATCGAGCGGTACAGCTCAACGATAAAAGCGTTCTCCTCGGCGTTGGCATCGCGGCGGTAGATCACATCGCCCGCGCGGTAGGTGCGACCCTCACCACCCGGCAGCCGCGCCACCGGACCGTCGAGCACGAACCAGCGCTCAAGCTCCCGGCTGGTCGCCGCCAGCTCCTCGCGGCTATCTGTTGTCATGCAGAGTCTCCATACCTCACCGGATGGCCGCGATCACTCGGCGCGAAACGAGCGCTCAAGCACCTTTTGCGGCGTAGCAAAGCCAAAGCGCCGGTAGAGCGATTGGCTCTGCTCGGACGGCCACAAAATCGCCGAGTCCACATCCAGCGCGCGGCAAGCTTCGATCGCGGCCTGCATCAGACGTGCGCCGAGGCCATGATTGCGCAGCGGCGGGATCACATACACGTTCGTCAGATAGGCGATATGCTCGGCCTCGACGACCGGATTCGGGATCTTCTCGACCAGCTGCATAAACGCATGGCCGACGATCTCTCCCTCGGCGCCGACAGCCACCCAGCCGCGCCAGCTCGCCTGTGCCAGCCGCGACTGGAACCACTCTGTCGCGCGGGCAACAAAAGCGGCTTCGGTCTCGTTCGGCTCGCCAAGCTCGCAGCGAAAGCGGTAGCGCAGCATCGCCAGCTGTAGCGCGTCGTCGGCAGTGGCGGGCCGAATCGACACCGCTGAAGGATCGAAGACCGGATCAGAAACCTGCATGATCGTGTATCCTTTACGCAGCGCTGCCAGCGTAAACGAGCTACCACAACCTGTCAATCATATTCGCCTGATACACCCGGCCGCTCCTCAAATAAAAACCGGAGATGCCAGCCGCATCTCCGGTCGCTCGTCCGCTGCTCGTGGATCAGCCGCCGACATGGATCGCGGGCCGCTGCTCGGGATCGTGCTCCGCCTGCCGCAGAATCTCGCGCGTTACCGGCGCGATGTCGCCCTCGCCAAAGAGAATAAATCGCAGCAGATACTTGAGGGGATTGCCCTCGCTCCAGGCGAAATAAGCGTGCGGAATCGAGCCTGTACGATCGCGCAGATACATCAGGAATGCGGCGATCGCATTGGGCACCGCCGAGCTTTCGGCACGCAGAATGCGATATTGACCAACCTGAACGCCTTTCACCTCCAGCACATCCTCAAACTCCGATGCATCACAGACTTTGACTTCCAGAAACAGCACCGGCTCGTTCGGCGGCAGATGCGTATCTTCGCGCATCTCTTGCTCTTTGAGACGATACTCTTCAATATCACCGGCGTCGAGCTGATTGGCGATCAGTCGAATCTTGCCATTGCTGGCCTCCGCGATAAAGCGCTCGGCCACCGGATCGATCTCGATCTGCGGCGTGCGTAGCTCAGTCGAGCGCCAGACGCGCGAGATCAGCGACGTGACGATGATCGCCAGGATGAAGAAGACGGCGATCTTGATACCATCGGGCCGCTCGATGACATTTACGGCAGTCGTGTAAATAAAGATCAACGTGACGATGCCAAACCCAACCGCCAGCAATCTTTGCCGCATCCGCCACGCCGAAAGCGTTACCGCGACCGCTGCCGAGCCCATGAGCGTAAGCACGCCGGTCGCATACGCGCCGCCCTGCGAGTCAACATCCGCCCGGAACAGGATCGTCACGATGAAGCAGATCGCCGTGAAAATAAAGACCAGCGGCCGTGTTGCGCGCGCCCACTCAGGCGCCATACCATAGCGCGGCAGATAGCGCGGCACAATGTTCAGCAGACCAGCCATGGCCGAGGCTCCGGCAAACCACAAGATCGCGATCGTGCTGATATCGTAGATCGTGCCAAAAATCTCGCCCAGATAGGTATGCGCCAGATACGCCAGCGCCCGCCCGTTAGCCTCGCCGCCTTCTTGGAATTCAGCGGCCGGAATCAGCAGCGTCGTCACGAAGCTGCTTGAGATCAGCATGACGCTCATAATCAGCGCCGCGCCGCGCAGCAGCTCGCGGGTATTCCGGATGCGGCCGGTGGGCTTTTCGAGCGTATCGGTCGCATCGCCGCGCACCAGCGGCATAACCACCACGCCCGTTTCAAAGCCGGACAAGCCCAGCGCCAGCTTCGGAAAGAGCAGCAGCGCCGCGCCAATCATCAGAAACACGTTGCCATGCGAGGTGAACAAGGCGTTCTGCCAGTTTGTGAGCAACGACGGGTTGAGGATGATCTCATAGATCCCGGTGCCGACCACGATCAGGCTCAGCAGAATGTAGGCAGCCACAACGCCC
>DASWTW010000291.1:0-12181 GCA_036401895.1 Herpetosiphonaceae bacterium
AGGCCAAGCTGGAACTTCAGGCGCAGAATCCGGCGCACGGCCGCGTCGATCACCGACTCCGGCACCTCACCGGATTCGACCAGCCCGGCCAGATGTTTATCGAAGGCGTTAGTGATCATGTCCATGTCCACGCCCGCCAGCGCGCTCAGCCGTGCCGCCGCTCGATCGTCCTCGGCAATGCCGTGCTCGACCAGCTCGCCAACCGCGTTGTAATCGGTCAGCACGACTCCCTCCCACTGCCACTCGTCGCGCAGGATCGTGCGCAGCGTCAGCGGATTGGCGGTCGCCGGCACGCCGTTGAGATCGTTGAAGGCGCTCATCACCGAGCCGGCACCCGCGTCAAAGGCGGCCTTGAAGGGCGGCAGATACACCTCGCGCAGCGTCCGCTCCGACATATCGACCGTGTTATAGTCGCGCCCGGCCTCCGCCGCGCCATAGGCAACGTAGTGCTTGGGACAGGCGACGATCCGCCGGCCGCTTTCAAGATCCGCCGCCTGAAAGCCGCGCACGCGGGCCCGCGCCAGCTCCATGCCCAGAAACACATCCTCGCCCGCGCCCTCAGCGACCCGGCCCCAGCGTGGATCGCGGCTAACGTCGACCATCGGCGCAAAAATCCAGTCGGTGCCGCACGCCGACGCTTCCTCGGCCGCCACACGCGCGGCGCGCTCAAGCAGCGCCGGGTCCCAGGTGCAGGATTCGCCCAGCGGAATCGGAAAGATCGTGCGGTAGCCGTGGATCACATCGTTGCCGACGATCAGCGGAATGCCCAGCCGCGACTCTTCGACAGCGATGCGCTGATAGTGATTGATCTTGGCTGGATCGACGATCGACAGCAGCGAGCCGATCGAGCCCGAGCGAATCGCGCCGCCAGGATCGGACAGCACATTGACATCGCTCTGATTCATCTGCCCGATCTTTTCGGCCAGCGTCATGCGCGCCAGCAGCTCATCGACGCGCGCCTCGATCGCCGGGTCGATCTCGCCAAAGCGCAGCGGCTTCGAATCTACCATGTATAAGCTCCTCACGCAGAAACAAGAGCGTTCATTCTAAAACGAAATCGTCAGACGGTCATCCAGGCACGCCGGCTGATTGGCGATCACCAGCGTCGTCGTGCCGCGCTGCTCGACGCGATACTGTGTGCTCGGCGCGATCTGCCGCTCGGTCTCGATCGCAATCACATCCTGAGCCTGCGTCAGACGAAAGCTGAGCGCGTCCGGCCGGATCTCCGCGATCTCGGCCGTCGCGTAGAGAATGCGCACATCGCCGCAGCGAACATTCAGCGGCAGCATGATCCCTGCCCGGCGCTCCAGCGTCAGCGCGCAGCCGTCGAGCAGCGGCTGTTCATGCTCGGTCACGTGGAGCGTTTTAGGGAAGCCGTCCAGATTGAGCAGATGGAGAAAGCGCGCGCCGTCCTCCGATGCGGTCGAGGTCATAAAGATCCCGTAGTGCGGCGAGTCGTGGCGCAGCGCGGCTCTCGCGCCCAGACGCTCAAGCGCGGATCGAAACAGCGGAATATCGCAGCGATAGGCCGTCGTCAGCAGGATCGCGCGACCGGAGCCAAGCGGAATATCGAAGCCGCACGCCTCGCCGGTATCATAGACGCGCAGCAGCACGTCGCCCCGGCTGGCGACAAAGCCCTGCGCGTAGTGCGTGCGCACCTCGGGTCGCGGCGCGGCCCAGCCTTCGGCCACCAGCGAGACGAAATAGTGCGCCGACGCCTGCCGTGATCCAGCCGGCGTCAGGCCCAGCGCATCCGCCAGGATCGTACAGCGTCGCGCCTCCATGTCGAAGAGCGGCAGTTCGCCGTAGAGCAGCAGACCGCCGCCCGCCGTGAGATAGTCGACCAGCCGCCGCTGGATCGTGCCGTCCATGTAGCGCGCCGAGCCGAGCGCCAGCACCGGAGTTGTGGCCGGATCGAGCTGACGATTCTGAATGTCCACCGCGCCAAACCGATAGCCCGCCAGCAGCATCGCCCGGCCCATGATCTCCCACGCGCTCGGCCCGCGATTGGCTTCTAGATTCCCGACGATCTCACGCATCGCGGCGCTCGACGGATAGCGCGACTCGGTCATGTAGTAGTCGGGAATAAAGCCGAACGCGACGGGATCGTGCTCCTCGCGCATCACCGCCAGCTTGTCGGCGACCGCCATCATCGCGCGTGTGGCGCTGGCCAGCGGCACGTAGGTGTAGTTCAGCTCGCCCTCGGGATTGACCGGCGCCGCGAAGCCGTGGCGCTCGCCGGTAAACGCGATGCGATCGTTGCCGTCGTGACGCGCCTCGGGCAGCCGGGAGTTGACGCCGCCGGAAAAAAGATAATAGTTCAGCAGCCGGTTGCCCTGCGCCACACACATGCGAATCTTGAAGTCGACAGCCGATGGATCGTAGCGACCGCCGTAGGTCTCGCCATAGTCGCCGCTGCCGGCCTCGAACTCGACCGACGAGAGCGGCTGGTTGGGCAGGTTGACCGCGTCCATCAGCGCGTTCATGAGGTAAAGATCCTGAAAGCTGTTGGCGTTCAGATCGCCGAGATAGTGATCCGAGCCGGACAGATAATCTTCGGCCTGCGTGTAGGACTCGTAGAGCTGGCTGATGCCGATCGGATACGGCAGGCCACGCCCGGCGTCGGTCCCGTGAATATTGATCACGAACGGCACGCCCTTAACGCCAAACTCCTCGGCGTAGTCGCGCAGCGTGGCAACGTAGCGCGCAAAGCGCCGGCGCATGTAGTAGCCCAGATCGCGCAGCAGCCCCGGCGCGTACTCCTCACGCGGCGAGCGGATCGCGGCGTTGCGAACGTCGGCGGAGTCGAGATCGAAGGGATAGCGCGCTTGCAAGCTCGGCCGATCGTAGCGCAGCCGCAGCCAGGCCGCGAAATCGTCGAGCAGATGATCAGTCAGATCCGGGCGATTCGTCACCCACGAGAGCATGCCGATCTCGTTGTCGAGCTGCACGGCGATGATGTTACCGCCGACCGGCTGGAGCCGTGGCGCGATCACGCTCATCACGGCGCGATACCAGTTGCGCGCGGCATGGAGAAAGCCCGGCGCCAGGTAGTCCAGCGTGCGCGTCGGCACGGGCTCGCCGTCCCAGCTGACCGGCACGGCCTCGGGATGCTGCTCGTAGACCCAGAAGGGCACGCCCTCGTTTTTCATCTCGGCCATGATGAACGGGCCGGGCCGCACCAGAAACAGCAGATCGTTGTCGCGGCATAGGTCGATAAAGCCTGCCAGATCCAGCTCGGGCCGCGTGTGGCCGTCGAGATCGACCTGCCCGGCGACCGGCTCGTGACACAGCCACGGCACGTACGAGGCGACCGCGTTGCAGCCGGCCGCTTTGAGCTTATCGATGCGATCCTGCCACTCGTCGCGGCGCAGGCGGAAATAGTGGATCTCGCCACACATAATCAGCTGCGGCCGGCCGTCGATCAGAAGCTGCTTGTTTCTCAGTTCGACCATTTTGCTACCTCCGTGCTTAGCATTGCTTAGCGGCGGCACGTTAGATGCTTAAAAATTATTCACCGATTGTACGACGTTGCATCATAGCAAAGCTTATGCTACTGTTAACGCTTACAGTAAACGTTTACAGTAAACGTTATCACACTGAAGACGTATGGGCAAGCAGAACACAACAGTCCACGAAGTAGCCCGGCGCACCGGCGTCTCGATCGCGACGGTCTCGCGGGTGGTGCGCGGCGTTGGCCAGGTCTCGCCCGAAACCCGGCAGCGCGTGCAGGAAGCGATCGCCGAGCTAGGGTACCGGCCCAGCCGCTTTGGCCGCGCGCTGGTGGAGCGCCGTCACTCTGCGCTGGGCATTGTTTTTCCTGGATTGGCCGGGCCGTACTACTCAGAGGTGATTCAAGGCTTCGAGGCCGAGGCGGTGACTGCCCGCCAGAGCGTGCTGATCTTCGGCACGCACCTGCTGGAGCAGTCCGAGGACCAGGTGCTCGACATGGCCTCGCGCGTTGACGGCATGGCGATCATGGGCGGCACGCTGTCCAATGAGTGCGTCCAGACGCTGATCGACCAGGAAGTGCCGATCGTGCTGCTGGCGCGACATCCGCTCCCCGACGTGCCGACCGTGCGCGTCGAAAACACGCAGTCCACCCGCGATCTCACGCTGCATCTGCTGGCCGTGCATGGCTACGACCAGCTCTGCTTCATCGGCAATCCCACCGGCTCGCCCGACACCACCGATCGCTGGGAGGGCTTTGCCGAAGCGCACCGTCGGGCCGGGCTGGAGCCGGGCGAGCTGATTCGCGTCGGATTTCAGCAGGCCGACGGCGTGTGGGCTATCTCGCAGATCCTGGAGTCGGGCGAGCTGCCGCGCGCGATCGTGTGCGCCAACGACGAGATCGCGCTGGGCGTGCAGGCGGCGCTGACCGCGCGCGGCGTGCGCATCCCGGAGCAGGTAGCCCTCACCGGCTGGGACGATATTCCAATGGCGCGGCTGATCGCGCCGGCGCTCTCGACGGTGCGCCAGCCGACCCGTGAGCTGGGCAGCCAGACGGCCAAGCTGCTGCTGGCGCGGATTCGAGGTGAGCTTGACGGATCGCCCGACGTGGTGCTGCCGACCGAGGTGATCATCCGCCAGAGCTGCGGCTGCGCCCACGAGGCATCGACGAACACAGACTAGATCGTCCTGAAACAAGAAGGAGGAAACCAGCCAGAGCGATTTCCAAACAGTCGGTATAGATCATCAGTGGGTCAGGGCAAGACAAGGAGGTAGTGCGATGACCAGACCACGTTTTTCGGTGCTGCTTGCGCCGCTCGTGGTACTTATGCTGATCCTTTCGGCATGCGGCGGATCTACCAGCGAGACACAGAACGGAGCCAACGCTTCCCCGGCGGGTGAGCCAGCCGGCAGCGCAGCGGGCACGTCCGGCGGCAACCAGGCGGCCGGCTCAGGCATGGTCGAGCAGCTCGACTTCGGCGGCTTCGGCGGCGGATCGAATCCACAGGTAAACTACAATCCGTTCTCGCCCAACGCATTAACCGCAGCCTACACCTTCGAGCCGCTGCTCGTCTTCAACAACTACAGCTGCGAGGCGGTTCCGTGGCTGGCGTCCAGCTACGAGTGGAAAGACGCGCAGAATCTTGAGTTCACGATCCGCGACGGCGTGAAATGGAACGACGGACAGCCCTTCACGGCGGAAGATGTTGTCTTCACCTACAACCTGCTCAAAGCAAACGCGGCCTTCGATAGTCCCGGACTCTGGCGCACGCTGGAAAGCGTCACCAGCAACGGTAACAAGGTCGCGTTCAAGTTTAAAGAGCCGGCCGCCAACATGCTGCTGCGCGTGGTCGACATCAAGATGGTGCCGAAGCATATCTGGGAGAAGGAGCAAGATCCGGTCACCTTCGTGAATGAAGGCGCGGTCGGCACGGGTCCGTTCAAGCCTACGACCTTTAACGGCCAGCAGCTCGTGCTGGAGCGCAACCCCGACTACTGGCAGGCCGATAAGATCAAAGTCAATAAGCTGGTCTTCCACAAGAGCGCGGGCAACCAGCAGGCCGAGCAGCTCAACCTGAGCCAGGGCAAGTACGACACCAACGCTATGTTCGTGCCCAACATCAAGCAGGTCTACGTCGACAAAGATCCCGAGCACAACCACTACTGGTTCCCACCGGGCGGCGCGATCGCGCTGGGCTTCAACCTGACCAAACCGCCCTTCAACGATGTCGAGTTCCGCCGCGCCGTGGCCCACGCGATCGACCGCGACGCGATCGTGACCAAGGCGCAGTTCGGCTACGTCTTGAAGGCCAGCCAGACCGGACTGGTGCTGCCGGGACAGAAAGACTGGCTTTCCGCCGACATCCCGAACGAGGGCATGATCCCCTTCGATGCGCAGCAGGCGGCGCAGATCCTTGAGCAGGCCGGCTACAAGAAGGATGCCAGCGGCAAGCTGCTGAACAAAGACGGCCAGCCGATCGAGTTCACCTTCCTGGTGCAGAACGGCTGGGTGGACTGGATTCAGGCCGCGCAGATCGTGCAGCAGAACCTGAACGCGCTGGGCATGACCGTCAACGTGCAAACGCCGGCGCCGGAGAACGTCGAGAACGAGCGCGCGCTGGGCAACTTCGATCTGGTCTTTGCGGTGCATGGCGGCTCGTGTAGCATGTACGAAAACTTCTATGTCTTCGGCAGCCCGCAGAGCGCGCCGGTTGGCGAGAAAGCCACGATCAACTACGTGCGCTTTGAAAATCCCGAGATGGACAAGCTGATCGATCAGCTACGCCAATCGCCGGACGAGGCCGCGCAGAAGCAGGCCGTCGCCGGGATGCAGAAGATCATCTACGAGCAGTTCCCGACGATTCCGCTGTGGTACGGCGCGAACTGGTTCCAGTACAGCACGCGGCGCGCAGTCGGCTGGCCCAATGAGCAAGATCCCTACTCCAAGCCGGGCGACAGCCTGCTGGTGATTACGCATCTCCAGCCCGCCGCTCAGTAGCCGGATCTACAGGCGACTGAGCAGAATTCTCGCTGCTCGGTCGCCTGGCAACAGTACGCTCGTGGGGCAAGATCAAATCTGGCCCCGCGCATCGCTTGAGGAGAACCGGTCATGCGTTATTTTGTTCGCCGTTTCCTGTTCTTCCTGCTGACGCTCTGGGCTGCCGTCACGCTCAACTTCATCATCCCGCGTTTGCAGCCCGGCGATCCAGCGCAAACGATCGTCTCCAAGATGGTCGGCCAGACCCGCGCGGTCGATCCGGCCGAGGTCGAGGCGATCCGCGCCATGCTGGGAACGCCCGATACCAGCCTGGGCCAGCAGTACATCGACTATATGCGCAACATCGTTCAGCTAAAGTTTGGCGTTTCCTACACATATTTTCCCTACACCGTGACACACATGATCAGTGAGGCGATCTGGTGGACGGTGATTCTGGTCGGCATCACCCAGGTGATCGGCTTTGTGGTCGGCACGCTGCTGGGCGCGGTGGCCGCCTGGAAGCGCAACAGCACCTTCGACTCGATCGTGAGCCTGGGATTGAACTTTATCGGCACGCTGCCCTTTTTCTGGATCGCGCTGCTGCTGCTGTATGTGTTCTCGTTCAAGCTGGCCTGGCTGCCGACCAGCGGCGGCTTCAGCGGCGAGGCCACCCGCGAGATCAGCTGGGCCTACACGCTCGATATTCTCAAGCACAGCATCTTGCCCGCTATGGCGATCTTGATCACCGCGCCGATCGGCTGGGTGATGGGCATGCGCAACAATATGATCCAGACGCTACGTGAAGACTACACGCGGCTGGCGATCGCCAAGGGCTTGAAGCCCTGGAAAGTTGCCCTGCGCTACAGCGCCCGCAACGCGATCCTGCCCAACGTGACCGGCTTCGCGATCTCGCTGGGCGGCATTCTTGGCGGCGTGGTCTTTATCGAGGGCATCTTCGACTATCCAGGCATGGGCCGGCTGTTGTTCGAGGCTGTCGGCAATCGCGATTATCCGCTGATGCAGGCGCTCTTTCTGTTTACCACCGTCGGCGTGCTGCTGGCGAATCTTTTCGCCGATATGCTGTACGGCGTGCTCGATCCACGTGTACGCAAAGGAGCGGGATGATGGCGACTAATGATCGTAAGCAGCATGA
Source organism: Herpetosiphonaceae bacterium (assembly GCA_036401895.1). Lineage (GTDB taxonomy): Bacteria > Chloroflexota > Chloroflexia > Chloroflexales > Kallotenuaceae > LB3-1. The sequence continues at coordinate 7,581 of DASWTW010000291.1, forward strand.
GCTTGGCGGGCGCGGAACCATGCTCGACGAGGTGCCGTCGCCGGGAGCGACCAATCTCGGCACATCGCCGCTCACGTCGATTCCTGCATCGATGCCGGATCACACGCCCGAAGCAACCAAGCTAGCGACGGCAGCCACCGAAAGCGCCCGCGATGATGTCGCGGAGTCGTCGACGCGCGCTCGCTGGAAAATGCCCTCGTGGCTGGACGTGCTGTGGAGCAACAAAAAATCACGTATCGGCCTGATCCTGCTCTCGATGTTCGTGCTGGTCGCGATCTTCGCACCAGTGATCGCGCCCTACGATCCGCACGACACCAGCTTTATGTCCTCGGAGCAGCCCAGCGCGGCGCACTGGCTGGGCACGACGCAGGCCGGCCAGGATGTGTTCTCGCAGCTGGTGTGGGGCACGCGCACATCGCTGATCGTCGGCGTGCTGGCGGGCGGCCTGGCGACGTTTATATCATTGATTATCGGTATGACGGCCGGCTACATGGAAGGCATCGTCGACGATGTGCTCTCGTTCCTGATCAACCTGGGACTGGTCGTGCCCGCGCTGCCGCTGATGATCGCGCTGGCTGCCTACTCGCCGGTGCGCGGCCTGACGATGATCATCCTGGTGATCGGGCTAACCGGCTGGGCCTGGGGCGCGCGCTTCAAACGGGCGCAGGTGATCTCGCTGCGCACACGCGACTATATCACCTCAGCCAAATTCGCGGGCGATAGTCCATTCCGCATCATCTTTCGCGAGGTCATGCCCAACATGATGTCGCTGGTGGTGCTGGCGTATATCGGCGCGGCCAACGGTGCGATCGGCGCTGAGGCCGGGCTGGAATTCCTGGGGCTTGGCGATCCGAGCACCGTTAGCTGGGGCACGATGCTCTACTGGGCCAACAACGGCGGCGCGATGCTGACCGGACAATGGGCCTGGCTGGCGGCTCCCGGCCTGGCGTTGGCGCTGCTGACGACATCGCTGGTGCTGATTAACTTCGGCGTCGACGCGATCAGCAATCCACAGCTGCGAGAGGAGTAGCATATGGCACTGCTTGAAGTTGAGAAACTTGATGTGACCTACGCTACCAAGTCGCGGCCGCCGCTCCAGGCTGTACGCGACGTGACATTCAGCATCAACAGCGGCGAGATCGTCGGGCTGGTGGGCGAGTCCGGCTCGGGCAAATCCACGCTCGGCAACGCGATCCTGCGGCTGCTGCTGCCGCCCGGCGAGATCAGCGGCGGACGTGTGATCTTTGACGGCAAAGACATCACCAAAATGGAGGAAGAAAAGCTGCGCCACATGCGCTGGCGCGACTTCTCGACGGTCTTTCAAAGCAGCATGAACTCGCTCAATCCGGTGTATCGCATCGAGGCGCAGTTCATGGACGTGATGGAAGAAAAAACCAAGCTGAGCGAGGCCGATATCCGCGAGCGCATCGCCGATCTGCTGCGCATGGTCAAGATCGATCCGTCGTTTATGCGCTTTTATCCGCATGAGCTGTCCGGCGGCATGAAGCAGCGCGTGGCGCTGGCGCTGGCGCTGGCACTTCAGCCCAAGTTTGTGCTGCTCGACGAGCCGACGACCGGCCTGGATGTGCTGGTGCAAAAAGAGATCATGCAGAATCTGCGCGAGCTTCAGCGCCAGCAGGGCTTCGCGGTGCTGCTGATCAGCCATGATCTCGGCACGGTGCTGGAAGTCTCCGACCGCGTGCTGGTGATGTACGCCGGCGAGCTGGTCGAAGATCAATCCTCCAAAACCATGCTCGACCATGCGATTCATCCTTACACCCACGGCCTGCTCGGCTCCTACGCCGATCCGGCGGCGGATGAGGTCGCGATCACGTTTATTCCTGGCCGTCCGCCGGATCTCACGCGTCCGCCGAAAGCGTGTCCCTACGCGCCGCGCTGCCCGGAAGCGATCCAGATCTGCCGCGAGGTCAAGCCGCCGCTTGTGCCGATGTGGGACGGCAAGGCCGCCTGTCATGTGGCGCTGATGCAGTGGAAGGAGCAGGTACAGGCCGCGAATCGCCGCCCGCAGGATGGCCCGGTGCTGGTCGATGCGGCGTTCTCCGAGGCCAACTCACACAAGGCCATGCAGGAGGAAGGCGCGGAGGTGCTGCGGCTTGAGCATGTGTGCAAGACCTACACCCGCCGCGTCGGCTTTAAAACGACGACGGTGCAGGCGGTCGACGATGTGTCGTTTGTGCTGCGGGCCGGCCGCGTGACGGGCCTGGTGGGCCAGAGCGGCAGCGGCAAAACCACGATCGCGCGCATGGTGACGGGCATCGAGCGGCCCAGCAGCGGCGAGATCTGGTTCGGCAAGACGCGCGTGGATCAGCTCGGCAGTCGGGGACTGCACGATTACCGCAGCGATGTGCAGTATGTGTTTCAAGATCCGTTCTCGGCGCTGAATCCGGCGCACACGATCGAGTACCTGCTGCAACGGCCGCTGGTGAACTACAAAGGTCTGAGCGGCTCGGCGGCGCGCAAGCGGGCGATGGAACTGCTGGAAACCGTCGGTCTCTCGCCGGCCGAGCAGTTTATGAGCAAGAATCCGCACCAGCTGTCGGGCGGACAGCGGCAGCGCGTGGTTGTCGCGCGGGCACTCGCGCCGGAGCCGGAGATCATCATCGCCGACGAGCCGATCTCGATGCTCGACGTGTCGATCCGGGCGGAGATCTTACAGCTGCTCGACAAGCTGGTCCGTGAGCGGCGCATCGCGATGCTCTACATCACGCACGATCTGCTGAGCGCGCGGCTGCTGGCAGACGAGATTCTGGTGCTCAATCAGGGCCGTGTCGTGGAGAGCGGCAAGGCCAAGAGCGTCATCCGCCAGCCAACCGACACGTACACCCGGCAGCTGCTGGAGGCGATTCCGACGCTAAGAAGAACCTAGAACCCAGAACCTAGAGCCGAGGAGGAGAACAAAGAACAAAGAACAAAGAAGTACAACACTATTCCCCTCTCCTGCCGCAACGGGAGGGGGGTTAGGGGTAAGGGCCGAGCGAAAGAACAAAAGATCAAAAGAACAAAGAAACAAAAAGAATTGATTATTTGTGCGCCCAGAGGGCACCCGGTTTCCTTGTTCCCTTGTTTCCTTTGTTCCTTTGTTTGCCCGCAGGGCGGGGTAGGCCTATCTTTGGGCTCCAAACGCCTGATTTGCCTCGCGGGCCGCACTCAGCAGCAGCTCGCTCTGCCCAGGCCGCAGCTCGATCCGGCTCACGCGTCGAGAGCGGATCTGGAGCGTCTTGGGCAGGCTTGGCGGCAGCTCGCCATACAAGCGCCCGTAGATCACCAGCGCCGTGAGGTACGATCCCAGCGTCGAGGGATGCAAGCCGTCGCGCGAGTAGAAGCCGGCCTTGGGATCGTGCCGCCAAGCCGCACGCCAGGCCTCGCCCGCCGGCAGCAGAATGCCGTCGACAGCTTCGGCTGCCAGGCGGTACGAGTCGCTCATGCGATCGAAGTCGCCGAATCTGCGCGTCTCGGGCCAGACCATGTATAGCGCAGGCTCGGCGCCGGCGGCGCGAATCTCTTTGGCGAAGCGCCGCGTATAATCGATCAGCAGCGCGCGATTCTCGGGCGTGGACGATGGCCCTTGCTGAAGCACAACCACATCCCAGCCGCCGCGCGCGATTGTCGGACGTGCCTCACCGCCGTTCCAGTGCTCGATCAGGCTTACACCGCCCTGTGCGATCATGTGATAGCTGAAGCGCTTACCGTTAGCTTGTGCCAGCGCCTCGACGATCGCGGGCAGATCGTTGCTATAGGTCTGGCTATTCCCGATAAACAGAACCCGCAGCTCGTCCTGCGCTGCCGGCTGCTCGACGTTTGCGTGAAGTTTGTCGCTGGGCATGAAGATCCTGCTGCTCAATGCAAGCGCTACAACCGCGATGCAGGCAATCCCGATCAGCCAGATTGATGATCTCTGTCGCCGCATGGTCTTTGGAAGCGGAAAGGCTTTGTCTGGTCCAGAGGATAGCACAGCCTTGTCAAACGAACAAACGAACAAGAGGTTTAGACAGGCCCTCATCCCCCTAGCCCCCTTCTCCCGCCGCCGCAGGCGAAGGGGGAAACGACTCGGTGCTTGCATTCTTGGTTCTCGGTTCTTGGTTCTTGGTTCTTGGTTTATAATGCTCAAAGCCATCCCAAGCCGCTCCACGCTGAGCTCCCTCCATCAACGTGGTGCTTTGGACTGCGCAGCACGATCGTGAGGAGAAAGGATACAGATCGGCGCAATATCCCACAATATGGCTTCCTGCTCTATTCCACGGAATCGGTCCAAGCAAGGAGTTACACAGATGCACATCTCTCGAAGAATGCAGATGCTGGTGCTACTGGTTCTGCTAAGCGTATTAACCGCGTGCGGCTCCGGCGCCACGGGCGGCACGACCAGCGGCACGGCCACCGGCACCGAAGGCAGCGCAGCGCCTGCCGCCAGCGGCTCGGCAGCACCTCAGGGCAGCACCGCCGCGACAGGCGAAACCGTCACCATTCGCTGGGGCTTCTGGGGCGAGCCCGGCGAGAAAGCCACGCACGAGAAGGTCGCGCAGGCATTCATGCAGGAGCACCCCGAGATCAAGATCGAGATCTGGCACCAGCCCTGGGGCGAC
>DASWTW010000292.1:0-23960 GCA_036401895.1 Herpetosiphonaceae bacterium
GGCCCTTCGCTCGGGGCCGGCTCTGCGGTCGGCGTGGCGCTGGCGCTCGGCTGATCCGGTGCGCTAGTCGTCGGCTGTGCGTCCTGCGGCACGGCGGCGGATTGCGGCAGCGTGCTGCTACAGGCCGTCAGCAATCCGGCCACGATCAGCCCGGCGAGGCGGCGGTGAAGTCGGCTCATGCGCTCTCACCCGTGTCGGCCACGCCGCGCCGCTCGTCGATCGCCGCTAGCGTGGTAGTTGTATCGCAGTAGCTCTCGCCGAGCGGCAGCGGACGCTTCCACAGCGACGACTGGCTGTTGCTGAAGCCGAAGCGCGTGTAGAGCCGCTGCGCGGCGGTGTTGGCGTTGCGCACGTCCAAGGCGATATGGCTGGCGTTCTGGCCCTCCGCACGTTGCAGCGCGTAGTCCAGCAGCTTGGTCCCGACGCCACGACCGCGCGCCTGGGGAGCCAGATAAAAGTCTTCGATGTAGGCGTAGGGCGCGGCCTCCCAGGTCGAGAGCCGGTACGCGATCTGCATACAGCCGATCGCATCATCGCCGGCCGTCGCCAGCAAAAAGTCGCTCGCGCCGCTCTGGAGCAGCGCGTTGACAATATTCTCGATCTCGTCGACCTCCGCCGGCTCGACGCCTTCTTCCTGCGCCAGCGCCTGGATCAGCGGTGCGAGACGCGGCGCATCCTCGGGATGACATAACTTGATCCAAAATTCGGTGAAGCTCATCGATTCCTCGTTTCCTTGCCAGAATTATACCCGAGGAAAAAGCTTGCCCGGCAGCCGCGCGGGACTTTATCGAGATCATGGCTGGCGAGAAGCGGCCGATCTGCTCTGCGCTTTACAGGGCAGAAACCCGTCTTTAGAATACCATCTTGGATTGGCTGTTTGGGAAGCGGGCGACGCACCAAGGAGGTGGCCGATGAAGATCGCTGTGAGCACGGATGAGCGCACACATCTGGTGGATATGGTTATCGCGGAGCTGGGCAAGCAGGGGCACGAGGTAGCCTATTTCGGGCCGGAGCCGGGCGGGGCGGCGGACTGGCCGGAGGTGACGCTTCAGGCAGTTGAGCAGGTCGCCAATGGTGGCGCGGACGAGGCGATCGTGATGTGCTGGACCGGAACCGGCTGTACGATCGCGGCCAACAAGGTGCCGGGGATTCGGGCCGCGCTGTGCCAGGACGCGCCCACGGCCGAGGGTGCGCGCGTCTGGAATCACGCCAATGTTCTGGGGCTGAGCCTGCGGACGACGACCGAAGGTGTGGCTAAAGAAATTCTTGACGCGTGGTTTGCGACGCCATACAGCGACGACGAGTGGAATCGCCGGCAGATCCAGCGCATTGACGAGCTGGATCAGCACTACCGCGGCTAGGTCTGCTCCTCGTCACGGCGATAAAAGCAGGAGCTTTGCGGCAGCTCCCGCAATAGTGAAATACGGGCCAGCGGATGCAGTTTTGTCTGCGCATCCGCTGGAACTGCTGCTTTCTCCTGGCCGGACTTACGCGCCGGAAGAATTCCTCAGAAAGGCGATCGTGCGATCCCAGGCAAGATCGGCCGCCTCCTGGTTGAACGCTTGCGTGACATCCGGCTCAAAGAACCAGTGTCCCATGCCAGGATACTGGTAGAACTCCACTGGCCGCCCCGCTTCCTTGAGCGCTGCCTCCAGCGCCTCGACCTCGGATTGCGGCTCGAAATCGTCGTTCTCCGCGAAGTGACCGAGGAAGGACGCCTGGGATTTGCTGAAGTCGCCGCCGCCGGTTCCATAAAAGATGACGACGGATCGAATATGCTCAGGAGCGGTGCCCGACAGATCCAGCGCGTAGGAGGCGCCCATCGAGAAGCCAATCACTGCCAGGCCCTCGCTAGCCTGACCAGAATGCTGGTTGAGGAATGCTACAGCTGCGGCGATCTCGGCCCTGGCCTGATCCCGTTTTTGAAACAGCGCGCTGCTCATCGTTTCGGCGTCGGGAATCGTGTCTACGACTTTGCCGTGATAAAGATCTGGGGCGAAGGCGACGAAGCCGGCTGCCGCCAGCCGCGTGCAGAACGTGCGAATGGTGTCGTTGAGGCCCCACCACGGATGGAGCACGAGCACCCCTGGGCCTTGTCCGCCTTCGGGCAGAGCGAAATAGCCGCGCGCGGTCGGGTTGTCGGCGTGAGCGATCGGCTCCTGTGATGTACGATCCTCCATCTCAAGATCCTCCTGGTACGCGAGAATATCTCGCCGAGTGAGCGACTATAGAACAAATGGTCTATGTTGTCAAATGTGATTTGAATACACAGAACGTGTGTGCTAGGATGTGCGTAGTCGCTTACAGAGGAGTACGTAACGCCATGAATGCACAAGCCTTTCGCCATTTCTACAACTATCACTTCGCGGAAAATCGCAACATCTGGGATAGCTACATCACGCTCCTCTCCGATGAGCAGTTTACCCAGCATGTCGCCTACTCCGGCGGGTCTGTCCACAACCAGATCGTGCATGTGATGAGCGTCGACGATACCTGGTTTAGCGGACTGCGCGGTGTGGAGCTCCCGGAGCCGCTCGATCCCGCCGCCTTCGACGATCGGGCTGCTATTCGTGCGCACTGGGACGGCGTCGAGCAGCGGATGCGCGAGTATCTAGCAGCCCTGCGCGACGATATGTTGTTCGCAAAGCCGTTCGCCGAGGGAGAAGACAAAGATCTGATCTTGTGGCAAGTGCTGCTCCACGTCGCGAATCACGGCACCGATCATCGGGCGCAGCTGCTCAGGCTCCTCAACGATCTGGGAGTCAAAACGACTGCGCAGGATTACATTTTCTATGTCTATGACAACGTAGAAAGTTTGCCGCCCGAGTAGAAATGACCATGCAGGAGGAGCTTGAGAAGCCTATCTCCAGCCCGCTACCTGAGAGATCGTAGCTCTGCCAGCCGTTGGTCACGCATTCGCGCTTTATGCGCCTGTGTTGCCTCGTTATCCCACTCGTACGAGACGGCAAAAAAATGTTGGACCAGCGTGGACGAGAAGATGTGCGTCAGACCATGGGTCTGCATGACGCGCGTCATCAGCTTGAAGGTATCCAGGTATTCGTCGCTATTGGCCCAGAGGTACCGGACACAAGAAAAACCGACAAGCTCAACCACGCGCTGGAAGATCGGCGTATTGCGGATCAGGGCGCAGCACGGGTGAAGGCGCGCAGTGCCAATATCTGGATTCGCCTGACGCACCGCTAGCGGAATTTCTGCGATCCCATCCCAGGACAGACGCGGCCCAATTCCGAATGCATCTGGCGCTCGCTCCAGCTCCTCAAGCATGGTCGTGATCGTGTTGGGCTGAACAAAACAAACGTCGGCGTCCAGAAAAAGATAGTGGGTACAGTCGGTGTGCGTTTGAACAAACTGGCGCAGGAGCTCACCATGTGAGTTATTGGCGGTCGTGGTCGTGTAGCCGGACGGCACAATTGGAACATTGACATGTGCGGCGAAGGCTACCAGATCCGTCATATCATCCGTTGAGCTGTTATCGAAAATCGTCAGCGACAGCGGAAGGTCGCTGGAATGGCAGCTGAAGAAGGAGCGGAGCATGAGCTCCACGTACCGCGATGTGTTGTGGTTGACGGAGACAGCAGCAATAGAGTATGTCATACCGGCTGGCCTGGGAACTGCGCCTATCGATCGATAGGTGATCATAGCTTAAGGTCTGCGTCAAGTCGATGAGGGAAACGAATGCAGGTCAATCGCTGAGTTCAGCAGCGCTCCACGACGTTCAATGCACGCTTTACCAGGCAAGAATCGTGAGTAAGCAGTAGGAAAAACAGAGATGTTTCAGAGTGTTCAGTGCAACGATTGTTCGGTGAAAACTTTCTTCTTTTTAATTGTATCCATCGACTTTTTGTAGCAAATCATCCCGAGAGTTAACACCGTGTTTTTGATAGATCTTGTGAAGATAGTATCTAACAGTATGGGGTTTAAGTCCCAACTCATCTGCAATATCTTGTGAAGATTTACCCGCGATAGTTAAATCGAGGACTCTCTGTTCACGAGGAGGAAGGTATACGCCTCCTGTCTCCTTAAGGCGCTGAGAATCTGGGGAAGGATTGGTAATTACAGGATAAGCACTACTTAGCGTATTCGCGAGCGATGTTGCCGATTCACCGATCACCTGATCTAACCTCACTTCTAACTCCTTTGCTTTTTGGAGTGCATCCTGCACACCGGCCTTCCGCAGCTCGCCCGCAATAAGCCCTTGAATTTTATCTGATGTTTCTGCTGTAATTTCTGCAACGGCTTCATCTTTAGTAGCAATGTCAAGTAACTTATCCTGCATATCGAATGATCGTTGTGACGTGACCTCCTGAAGAATAGCTATGCGCTTTTCAATTTCAGCCATAGATTTTTGTATTTCAGTCATACGGTCTCGCTGCTGGTCTTCAAATTGTCGTTGACCAATATATAGTTGGAAGAGGCCAATACCTAGACCAACTAAAAACGAGATAAGATTGAAAATCTGATCAGGGTCCATGACAACTCCAGCTAGCAAGCACTGCAATGGTACTCATAGAATGACCGAGAGTATAGCACAACCGGAAAATGTGCTTATGTGCAATACTACTTTCCTGATCTGCTATACGAAGTGTGTTCTCATAATGTGTATGTGTAGAAGTGAAAAACCAGGCTAATTGTGAGATCTACGAGATCAGATTTATTCACGTCCCAAGTAGGCTTACAAAGTGTATGTGCAAACAGCCGAGGAGTCGCAGAATCCTCACTTGAACCGCCTACGACTCGACGTGGACGAAGTTTTGACAATCTTTAATCCGATTTGCATATCAGCTAATTTTCAGATATACTTATGTCACAACCCAGCATAGACAGCACTGACTAGCTGCCTTTGAGCGATGTTTGCTCATCCCAAAACGGGGTGGGTTTTTTTGTCGCCAGAGGAGAACGATTATGGAGACGAACAACATGAAAGCCTACGCTTGTCCAACCTGTGGATCACAGCTCGAACATGACGGCTCAGCGTATCGCTGTGAGGAGCACGGCCTTTGGTACGCCTACGGCAGAAATCTGTTGGTTCACGCTCCCAGCGAAGATTATAAGACGCGGGATCGCTTTACCATGCCGTGGGAAGGTCGCGCCCAGAACAACTAGCACAGCACAGCGATGTGGTGTGTGGCAGCAATGAGGCTGCCATGTGAATCTTTCAGCTCGAGTCCTGACCCCTCAGTAGACCATTTCTCCGCGCACAAACGCCTGCGTCCTGCGATCCGCCGCCGCCGTCAGCATGTGCTCCGTTAGCCCTTCTTCGATCAACTGTCCATCCAGCAGCATCGCCGCGCGCTCGGTTAGTCGTCGCGCCTGGTGCAGATTATGCGTCGCCAGAATAATCGTCGTGGCCGCCTCGCGGTGCAGCGCATCGATCGCGGACTCCATCAGCGCGACATTATACGGATCGAGATTGGCGGTCGGCTCGTCCAGCAGCAGCACCTGCGGCCGTAGCACAAGCGCCCGCGCCAGCGCAACCCGCTGCATCTCGCCGCCGGAGAGCGTCAGCGCTCGCGATCGCGCCACCTGCTCCAAACCCAGCAGCTCAAGCATCGCCGCCACCCGCCGATCGTCGCGCGCGCCGCGTAGCCGCAGGCCAAAGGCCACGTTGCGCCAGACTGTGGTATCGAGCAGCAGCGGTCGTTGAAAGACCAGCGTAATCTCGCGCTGAATCGCCAGCGGGATCGGGCTGTCCAGCACCTGGTTGTTGTAGGCGATCGTGCCGGCGGTGGGCCGCTCCAAAAAGCAGAGCAGCCGCAGCAATGTGGATTTGCCCGCGCCGCTCGGCCCGATCAGCGCCAGCCGATCGCCCGCGCCGATCGCCAGCTCACCGAGAGCCAGCACCGTACGATCGGCGTAGCGCTTGGTCACATTGCGGAGCCGGTAGCGTGCGCTCATGCCGCCCAGCGCAGCAGCCGACCTTGCAGCCGCAGCGCAACCGCGTTCAGCGCGAAGGTCAGCCCGAGCAGCACAAACGCCAGCGCCAGCGCCTGATCGAACGCGCCTTTGCGAGTTTCCAGCACGATCGCCGTCGTCAGCACGCGCGTCGAGCCTTCGATATTGCCGCCGACCAGCATTACCGCGCCGACCTCCGAGATAATGCTGCCGAATCCGGCCACCAGCGCCACCAGCATACCGCCGCGCGCCTCCCACAGCACCGCCCGCGCGATCTGCGTCTGCGTCGCGCCGAGCGCCCGCAGCTGGGTGCGCAGCTCAGCGCCCACGCCTTCCACCGCCGACATGGTGAGACCGGCGACCAGCGGCAGGCTGATCAGCGTCTGCGCGGCGATCATGGCCGAGGGCGTGAAGAGCCAGCCCAGCCGGCCCAGCGGCCCGCTCCGCGACAGCAGCAGATACACGATCAGCCCGACGACCACCGGCGGCAAGCCCATGCCGGTATAGATGATCGTCGTGAGCAGCCGCCGGCCGCGAAAGTGTTGCAGGCCCAGCCACGCGCCCAGCGGCACACCGCAGATCGCGCTAAGCACCAGCGCCGCTCCCGAAACCCACAGCGAGAGTGCGACGATCGCCCACAGCTGCGGATCGCCGTCGAGCAGCAGCCGCAGCGCCGCGCCGATGCCAGGTAGGAGATCGTTCATCAGGGTAGCGCCTCAGGATAGAAGAGCGGCTGTCCGAAGCGATCGCGGCCAAACTCGCCGATGCGTGTTTGAATCTCGGGCGATGTGATCCACTCCACGAACGATGCCGCCAGCTTGTCGTTGATGCCGGTGTGCCGGGCCGGGTTGACCTGGATCACGCCGTAGGGATTGCGCAGCGTCGGATCGCTGTTCTCCGCGATCGTCGCGCCGCCGACCAGCAGCGTGAGATTGGGCAGCTTGTCGCGCATCGAAAGAAAGGTGCCGCGATCGGCCAGCGTGTACGCGCCCAGCTCGTCGGCGGCGATCAGCGTCTCGCCCATGCCCTGGCCCAGCGATTTGTACCAGCTCAGCTCGGCGGTCGGCGAGATACCGGCGCTGCTCCAGATCGTCTGCTCCTTGGTGAACGTGCCGGAGTCATCGCCGCGCGAGGCAAAGAGCGCGCTGGCAGCCGCGATCTTCGCGAATGCTTCCTTGCCCGTCTGCGTCTCGCCGAGCCTGGCCGGATCGCTGGTTGGGCCGACGATCACGAAATCGTTGTACATCACGTCGTGACGCGGCAGGCCGAAGCCCGCGCTGACGAAGGCGTCCTCACGGCTGCGGGCATGAACCAACACCACATCGGCGTCGCCGTTCTCGCCAAGCTTGAGCGCCTGTCCGGTGCCCACCGCCACCACATCGACTGTTGCTCCGTAGCGCTGCTCGAAGTCGGATAGGATCGCGTCGAGCAGTCCCGAGTCGGCGGTTGAGGTCGTGGTTGCCAGCCGCAGCCGCCCGCCACTGGTTTGCGTCGTGCTGCTTGTGTCGGCAGTCGCAGCTGGAGCTGTCGCGCTCGAAGCCGCCGGAGCCGTTGTGCTCGACTCGTTGGTCGTCGCGGCCGGCGAGCTACAGGCAGCCAGCATCAGGAGCAGCCAGCAGCCGATCAGCAGCCTGGCGCTCGTTGACATCGGCGTTACAATGCCGCTAAAGCGATGGAACATATGATCGATCCTTCCGTTGAGCTTCATTATATCGAATGGGACGGAACCCGCGCCACGCCGGTTACGCGCCCGGTGATCGCCGAGACGCCCTGGGTACTCTACCTGAACGGCCGTGAGGTGCTGACGTTTATGTGTACGCCGACCAGGCTGCACTGCCTCGCGCTGGGCTTTCTTCAGTCCGAGGGACTGATCGACTCGCTGGATGATGTGTGGCAGATCAAGGTTTTTCTGGACGAGAACCGCGTCTATCTATTCTTTCCCGAGGCCGGTCTTGACGAGGAGTTGCATATGCCGACTTGCGCCGAGGCTGGCGGCTCGATCGCGGTGCAGCTCAAGCGACCGGCGCCCACGCTGCCTGAGCGCCGCGTGCTGACCTCGGGCTGCGGCGGTGGAGTTACCTTTGACGATGTGCGGGGCGATCGGCTGCCGCTGCACTCTGAGCTGCGGGTGGAGGCGACGCAGATTGTGGGCCTGATGCGCGAGCTAAACTATCAGGCCCGGCTCTACCGCCAGAGTCGTGGTGTGCATACCTCGGCGCTGAGCGACGGCGAGCGGCTGCTGGTGCTGGCTGAGGATGTCGGACGCCACAACACGCTGGATAAGATTCGCGGCGAGGTGCTGCTGCAAGGACTGCCGACCAAAGATCGCATTCTGCTAACCTCGGGCCGGATCTCGTCGGAGATGATCACCAAGGCGCGCAAGATGGAGGTGCCGATCGTGGCCTCGCGGACCTCGCCGACCGCGACCTCGGTGCGGCTGGCTGAGGCCTGGAATATGACGCTGATCGGCTATGTGCGCGCGCCGCAGCTACGGGTCTACACGGGAGCACAGCGCGTGCTTTTTCCGGGAACAAAGGAACAAGCGAACTAGGGAACATAGGATTGCGATACGATCGTTTTGTTTGTTAGCTTGGCCCTCATCCCCTGGCCTTCGGCCTTCCCCTTCTCCCGTTGCGGCAGGAGAAGGGGAGTTTTCGGTACTGCCTTGTTCCTTTGTTCTTTCGTTGGTTCTAGGTTCTAGGAACAGGCCCTCACCCCCGGCCGCCTCCTTGCCCACCGTCGCGGGTTCCCGTTCCCGCTCCTGTGCCGTAGGCGAGGGGAAATAATGTACTGCTCTAGGTTCTAGGTTCTGGGTTCTAGGTTCTTTCGCTGCAACCTTTGATCGGATCGCTGCGTCCATGTAGACGTTAGAAATGTTGCGACAGCGGCTGATTCTGGCTGATGTCCGTGAGTTTCTGTCCTCAGCCTTGATCAAAGGAGCATCCAATGAGTCGCTATCAAGTGACGTTTGTGGTCATTCTGGCCTATCTATGGGTTATGATGATTCTGCTGGGTAGTATTGTGATCGAAACCTTTATGATCTACCCGAATATCTTTCATAATCCACCGGATTCGTTTGATACCGCGCTTAAGTTTATGTCGGTGCGCGCGCCCAACGATTTCTTTCCACCGCTCGGGTTTCTAAGCTGGGTGACAGGCGCTGCGGCGGTGCTGCTGAGCTGGCCCGTGAAGTCGGCGCGCCCCTGGGTTATAGCCAGTGTGCTGATGATTGTCTGCGAAGGGCTCGCCTCGATGACGCTCTTCTGGCCGCGCAACACGATCATGTTTATCGAGGGGCCGGCCATGCACTCGGCTGAGTTTCTACGGCAAACCGCGCAAGAGTTTCAAATGCTGCACTGGCTGCGCGTTGGCTTCAATCTCGCCAGCTCAATCTTTATCTTCACCGGCTTCTTGAAGTTTTACCGCCACGGCATCATCTCTCAGGGCACAATACAGCCGGGCATTGAGCGAGCGGCGCGCCTGGCCTGATGCAGGTTTGGATCAGCGGTTGTCTGCCCGCCTGGTTGCGAGATCGAGGCCAAGCAGATAAAAAGGCTGCTCGCCTTGATCAAAGAACCAATCCTGCGCCAGGATCTCCCAGCCGCGCCGCCGGTACAGATGCAGCGCCGCGTTCTCGTGCTGGGCCGTGGATAAGACCGCCGTGCGATGCGGCGTATCGGCAAGCAGCGCGTCGTGGAGCCTGCCGCCGATGCCCTGGCCCTGATATTCCGGCATGACGGCCAGCTCTACCATGATGAAACAATCGGCCAGCCAGGCTTCGCGGCCTTTAGACTGAAGCAGATCGTAAAAGAATTCGTACCAGCGCGACTCGGCATCAATCGTAAAGCCGTACGCAAAGCCGCAGACCGACCGAGTCGCGGAGTCCTGGGCGATATAGCAGCGAAAGTCGGGATGCTGCACATGGCGGCTGAAGCTTTCGGCAAACGCCGCAAAGTCCGGCTCTGCCTCGTTATAGGGCGGTAGTGTAAAAACGGCGCGGTACACAGCCAGCAGCTCCGTGCGCAGCTGATCGATCTGTTGGGCCGTCACACGTTGAAGTTCTACGGTCATAATGTTGGTTCCTCGTCGGCGTAGGCGGCGTCGGGACGTGCGGGCGCGAAAGGCTCTGAGCAAAAAATAATCTTCATAGGTGTATGGTTGGAGCTAAACATTGATGGAGCGATCACAGGCTTGCCATCACCCGCTCAAGATGCGCATCGATGCGCTGCTGAAGCACATGCGGCGCGATAGTAGCCAGGCCAAAGGTTTGCCAGGGCATGTAAAACGACGGCTCAGGCAGACACACATCCAGGATCGAGTCGACGTCCCAGTAGGGCTGGTAATCGAACGTGCCGGCCATGTCGATGTAGAGCGCCAAAAACCGGTCCGCAACGGCCATGCCGTGCATCATGGTGAGATTGGTCCGGCAATGCGCAACGTCGACGCCGGCGGGACCGCGACAGGCGTTGATCCAGTCGACCACGCCGCTGATTGCTCCGCTCTGCCACAGAATATTGGTCGGATGATAGTCGCGATGGATCAAGACCGGACGGAAGGCGGGCGCCGCTCCACGCACCATCTCGATCGCGCGCTCCCAGACACGGGGAGCCGTCGTCCAGCTGGGCGGTGCCAGCTCCGCCATGTTAACCCAGCTGCCATAGCGCCAGGCCAGATCCTCGGCTGGATGCTCGTGGATCGCGACCAGCTGCCGGGCCAGCGCGCCAAGCCATGCCTGCAAATCAGCCGGCCGCAGCTCGATCGCGCCTTCAAGAAACGACATCAGCACCACCGGCGCGCCGAAGCCGACGTCGTCCGAGGAGTACGCGACCAGCTTTGGCGCCGGCAGCCCGGCCCGCTGCGCTGTTTCCAGCGCTGCCGCCTCGTGCGCGGCAAGATCCGGCTCTTCTGCCAGCCAGCCCTGATGAGTCGGCACGCGCAGCACGAAGCGCCGGCTGCTCGGATCGCGCGCGTCCTGAATCAGGAAGATCGACGAGGAAGTAGAGCCTTGCATCTCGACATAATGCAGGTGGCGCCGAGGTATGCCGGCGGCCTGGCAGAGCCAATCGTACGCCTGGTTATCGAAGCTGACGGCCAACGCTGGTACCTCCTCGGCCTGGCAGATCATGGATCAAAGTGAGTTTATACTTGCCACAGATTCTGCATCATAGTCGGAATCTATGAATATACTATTTGTAACAAGTCTCAGCCGTCAAGCGATTAAGCTGTGAATAGCGAGGAGTTCAAAAATCTATGCCGCCTCGTCCGACCAACGTCGCATCATTGATCGATGTGCTGCACTTCTATGTTTCGCACTCGCCGCCCGACCACGCGCTCTGGAAGACGATCGAATGGCGACTTTTTCGCGAGTACAGCTATCCGCAGCCGGTGCTCGATCTCGGCTGCGGCGATGGTGTGTTCGCCGAGCTGGTCTTCGATCAGCAGCTGACCTCGGGCATCGATATTCGGCCCAACCGCGTGCGTCAGGCGCAGCGCGCCAACGTCTACGGGCTGGCGCTCACCGGCGATGCTACCGCGATGCCCTACGCCGACGCAAGCTTTGCCACGGTTTTTAGCGGCTGCGCCATGGAGCATGTGCCGCCCATGCCGCAGATGCTGGCCGAGATCGCGCGGGTGCTCAAGCCCGGTGGCCAGCTGATCACGACCGTTCCCAGCGGCTACTTTGAAGAGTATCTTTTCGTGCCGAGTGTGCTGCGGCGGCTGGGGCTGGAAGCGATCGCAGCTCGGTACGGCAAGCTGATCCTGCGGCTGCTGACGATCTTTCATATGTATCATCCGGTGAAGTGGGAGCGGCTGCTGGCGGATGCGGGATTGGAGCTGGTGGAGGCCCGGCATTTTCTGCCGCGTAACGCGACCGCCTTATTCGATCAGCTGCTGATCGTCGGCAATCTCATGCAGCCGCTGCTCTGGCTGCTGCGCGGCAGCGGGCTGCACCGGCGCTATGTCGAGTGGCTGGTCAACAAGCTGCTGCCCTACGTCACATCCGATGCGAGAACCGGCGGGGCACTGCTGCTGGTGGCGCGCAAGCCCGAGAACTAGCGCAATAAGCGTAATCATTAACTCGTAGGGGCGTGATGTATCACGCCCGATTCGTCACGCCCTGGACATGGCTAGCGCTGGTTGCGGCTGCTGGCGCGGACGATCAGCCCCGGCTCAAGCAACACGTTGCGGCGGGGAACGGGCATGCCCTGGATCTCACCGATCAGCATCTCGATCACCTTGACCGCGACCACATCCGTCGGCTGGCGCACCGAGGTCAGGCCCAGCAGCTCGGCGATCGGCGTGTCGTCGTAGCCGGTGACGGCCACATCGATGCCGACTTGCAGCCCGGCCTGCTCAAGATAGCGGATCACGCCGACCGCCATCACATCGTTGGCGCAGACGATCGCTGTGGGCCGGGGCTGCGTGCTCATCAGCTGCTGCGTGGCAAAGAAGGCCTGATCGACCGAGTTGCGCGTGCGGCCGATCCAGCGCTCCTGGATCGGACTCCGGGCGGCCGTCAGCGCGTCGCAGTAGCCCAGCGTGCGACTATCGCCGATGCGCGTACCAGCGGGCCAGCTCAGCAGCGCGATCCGCTCGTGGCCGCGCGTCAGCAGATGCTCGACCACCAGCCGCATACCGACGCGGCCATCGACATCTACGGAGGGAAAATCCCAGTTTTCGTTGGCGCGACCAAACGCCACAAACGGCACGCCGGTTTTGAGCAGATAGTGTACGCGCGTGTCGTCGTAGTTGATGTCCGACAGCACAAAGCCGTCGACGCGGGCCATCTGGATCAGCTGCTCGTAGCTGCCGACGCTGGAAGGGTCCGACTGCGCAAAGGTCAGAATATGGTAGCCCCACGACTCGGCGGCCTGCGCGATGTCGTAGAGAAAGCGATCGAGCAGAGCGTTGCGGCGAATCGGGTCTTCGGCGCTGTGCCAGGCGTAGCCGATCAGGCGGCTCTGGTTCGATTTAAGGCCGCGCGCGATACTGTTGCGGCGATAGTCGAGATGCTTCACCGCCTGAAGCACCCGCTGGCGCGTCTCGGGCTTGGTCAGCGGGCTATCGTTGAGCACATACGAAACCGTGCCGACCGAAACCCCGGCCAGCGCGGCAACATCACGGATCGTGATATTGAGCGTATAGTCGTGCGCGGTCGCCGCCGCCCGGACTTTCGCGCGCTCCTCGTCGGTGACGCCATCGGTGCCGCGCAGAGCATGGTAGGCCGTCAGCATCGGCACGTTGGCCGCATCGGCGATCTGTTTGAGATTAGCCATAGACGATCGTGTCTTCTGGGCGAAGGCCATCAGGTCGCGGCCGTGGCCACGCGTTGACGCACACCGATGAATGCGTGTGCCACATTGCGCTGGCACGCACGCAGATCCTACCCAGGATTGGATCGCTTTGTCAAGTTGCCGCGCGGCTCAGCCTTTGATGCCGCCCATGGTGATGCCGAGATGCATCTGGCGCTGCAAAAAGATCGTCGCGATCAGCGGCGGCACCATCGCGATAAACGCGGCGGCCAGCTGCAAATTCAGCGGAAAGTTAGCCACCAGGTTATACAGCCGCACCGTGACCGGCTGGAGACTGGCCTCGCGCAGGACCAGCAGCGGCAGCAGAAAATCTTTCCACAGACCCACAAACGACAGCATCGCCAGGATCATCAAGATCGATTTCGAGAGCGGCAGTGTGATCGCGAAAAAGACGCGCACCGGCGACGCGCCGTCGACCTCGGCGGCATCATAGATCTCGTGCGGGATCTGCTCGAAGAAGTTCTTCAGCAGCAGAATCGCGAAGGCATTGGCCGCGTAGGGCAGCCACAGGCCCCAGTAGCTGTTGAGCAGGCTGATATGAAAGATCGGCAGGTCCACGATCGTCATGTAGAGTGGGATCAGGTAGGCGATCGCCGGGATTGTCAGCGTGATCAGGAACAAAAACAGCACGATCTTACGACCGACCGGCTTGAGCCGCGCCAGACTATACGCCGCCAGCGACGCCACCAGCAGCTGCCCCAGCACGCCGCCGATCGCGATAATAAAGCTGTTGCGGAACATACGCAGCATATTGAAGCGCTGCCAGGCTTCCCAGTAGTTGTTCCAGCGCGGCTGCTCGGGCAGCAGATTGAGGCCGGGCAGATAGATCTCGGCGCTGGGCTTCAGCCCGGCAGTGAAGGCAAAGATAAATGGAAAGATAAAGATCACGCCCAGCAGCAGCAGCACTGCCAGCATCAGCGCGTAGACAATGCGGCCCTGCACTGAGCGCACTTCCAGGTTCGAAAGAATGCCGCGACTTGTTTCACCCATGGATTTTGCTCCTGCTACTCGCTGCGATTCGAGAGCCACACATAGATCAGCGAAAAGATCGACAGCACCACCAGCAGCGACATGCTCCACGCCGAGGCCAGGCCGAAGTCGTTCTGGGCAAACGCGATGCGATAGCTGCTCAGCACCGGCGTGACCGTGCTGTTGGCCGGGCCGCCCTGCGTCAGCAAGAACGGCTCAGTAAAAACCTGAACCACAAAGATCACTTGCAGCACCAGCAGCACCAGCATCTTCGACGTGAGATTCGGCAGCGCGATGTAGCGCACCCGCGCCCAGGGCGAGAACCCGTCGATCTCGGCGGCCTCGTAGATCTCCAGCGGCACCTCTTGCAGCGCCGCCAGGTAGATCAGAACCGTGCCGCCCGCGCCGGCCCAGGTCATAATCACAACCATCGCCAGCTTGGCCAGCGCGGGATTTTGCAGCCAGAGCTGCGGCTCGACGCCGATCAGCGTCAGCAGGCTGTTGAGCACGCCGCCCTCGGGAGCGTAGATCTGCCGCCAGACCAGCAGCGCCACCGTCACCGGAATCAGCGTCGGCAGGTAGTAGACCAGCCGGAAGAAGCCGTTGATCCGCCGCATCTCGTTGACCATCAGCGCGATCACGACCGGGAACAGGAAGCCCAGGCCAACGCTCAGCAGCGCGAACTCGCCGATGTTGCGCCACGAGATGTAGAACAGCGGGTCGGCAAACATGCGCCGGTAGTTGTCTAGGCCGATCCAGGTTGTCGCGCCGGTCAGGCTGACGCGCTGGAAGCTAAAGCCGACTGTGACCAGCATCGGATACCAGGTGAAGTAGCCGAAGATCACGATCGCCGGGAGCAGAAACAGCCAGGCCGGCAGCTGCTCGCGCCAGCGGATGCGCCGCCGCTCTCGTGCCGATCGCCTCCCAAAAGGAAGCGCATAAGATTGCAGTTTCATCAGCGCCCTCGCATGTCTCCAAGTTCAGCCGCCTCGTCGAGCACAAAGTCCAGCTGGCGACTCTGTCCATCGTCGTCCAGCAGCAGCGTCAGTACGCGGCGCTCGGCATCGTACTGCGCGTCGGGATAGTCGGCCGTCGTGCGCTGGCTCGCTCCGTGCAGCCGCACTACCAGCTGGCGCCGGGGCGGTGTGTAGCTGCCGGCTCGTGCGCCGATCTCGAAGCTGAGCCGCTCGCCGGTCTTGCGCAGCCGGTAGTCGGTGAGGCAGAGCTGGCCCTGCTGGTAGTCGAAGCTGATGCCGTCGTCTTCGTACAGGCTAAACGCGCCGTCGCCGGGATAAAGATCCAGCGTCAGCGGATCGAGCGCCTTCTCGTCGGTGTAGCTCAGCTCGGGGCCGCTGGCAATGATCGCGCCGGCTCGCACGTAGAGCGGCATGCGCTCCAGCGGCGCGTGCGCCAGTAGATGCATCGGACCCGTGATCTGCTCGCCGGTCCACCAGTCGAACCAGTCGCCGGCCGGCAGATACACATGCCGGTGCTCGCGGCCCGGCTGATAGATCGGCGCGGCCAGCAGCGATGGCCCGAGCATCAACTGATCGTGCAGCTGGTAGGTCGCGCTGTCGTCCGGGAAGTGGTAGAGCAGCGGCCTCAGCAGCGGCGCGCCACTCCGCGACGACTCCCAGCACAGCGAGTACAAGTAGGGCAGCAGCCGGTAGCGCAGTCGCAGATAGCTGGCGCAGATCTCCTCGATCTCGGGGCCGAAGACCCAGGGCTCGTGGCGCTCGGTGTCGGCTGCGGAATGACCACGGCTGAACGGCATCAGCAGCCCGAGCTGCATCCAGCGCGCGAACAGCTCGCCGCTGGCGTTGCCGTAAAAGCCGCCGATATCGGTTCCGACCAGCGGCACGCCCGACAGTCCCATGTTCATCAGCTGCGGCATCGCCATTTCGAGATGCTCCCAGCGCGAGGCGTTATCGCCCATCCAGCAGGCGCTCCAGCGCTGGATTCCGGCGTAGGCCGCGCGCGTCAGCACAAAGGGCCGCTCGCCGCGTGAGTGCTTCAAGCCCTCGTAGCTGGTCTGTGCCATCGCCGAGCCGTAGAGATTGTGGACCTCGGCGTGAGTCGCGCGGTCGCAGGCCGGCCCCTGCGCGATGTCGAGATCGATCGTGCCGGGATCGCCGCCGCCCTGGCTGAACGGAATCGCAAACACCGTCGGCTCGTTCATGTCGTTCCAGATGCCGCTGATGCCCAGCTTCACAAAATCGTGCTGGTGCTCGCCCCACCACGCGCGCACCTCGGGCCGCATAAAATCGGCAAAGACCGAGTCGTCGGGCCAGACAAAGCCCTGAAAAACCTCGCCATCGCTGCGGCGCAGAAACATATTGCGCTCCATGCCGTCGGCGTACAGCGGATAGTCGGGATCAACCTTCACTCCGGCGTCGGCGATCGTGACCACGCGGAAGCCGTCGCGCTGAAGATCGGCGATCAGCGTGCGCGGATCGGGAAAATTCGCGCCGTTCCAGGTGAAGTTGCGGTAGCCGTCCATGTGATCGATATCCAGGTGGATCGTGTCGCAGGGAATGCCGCGCCGCCGAAACTCCGCCGCCACCTGACGCACATCGGCCTCGGTCTTGTAGCTCCAGCGGCTCTGGTGATAGCCCAGCGACCAGCGCGGCGGCAGCGGCGTGGTGCCCAGGATCTGACCAAAGCCCGCGACGACCTCCTCGGGCGTGGGGCCGTAGACCAGGTAATAGTCCAGCTCGCCGCCGTCGGCCTCCATGCGCCAGACGCCGGGCTGCTGCGCGCCCATATCAAAGCGGCTGTGCCAGGTGTTGTTGAAGAACACGCCGTAGGCCAGGCCGGGCCGCAGCGCCAGAAAGGTCGGGATTGCGATGTAGAGCGGATCGGTGCAGGGTCCGTACTGGTACTGATCGGTTGTCCAGTTGACCAGCCGTTGCCCCAGCTTATCCAGCTTCCCGGTGCGCTCGCCGAAGCCGTAGAAGTGCTCGCCGGCCTCGATGCGCTTGCTGCACGCGACCTGTCGCGCGCCCGCGCCGTCGCTCTGCCACTGAATGCCGATCTCGTCGGCGCAGAACGGCTGCTGCTGGGCATCGAAAAACGTCAGCTTGCACGAGTCCAGCGCGATGCGCAGCGACAGCGCGGCGGTTTGCAGAAAAAGCGTCTGCTCGGTCGCGCTGATCTCGACGCCGGCGCCGGGAAACTCTTCATCCGACCGGGCTACGGCCCAGGAGCGACGAGGCTCGAAGGCACCTTCCGGCGCGAGCCGCACCCGGATGATCCGATCGGTCAGAGGCGTAATAGCGACGACAGGACCGTCACAATCCAAGAGCAGGGTATTTCCCTCACGCTGGTACGATCGCACGGTGCCCGGTTGGGTGAAGGACGGCATAGTTTCGATCTCTCCAATCATTCACAGGCTTCGGAAAAGGTTATCCCATGAAATATGCTGCCAGTAACAAGGTTGTGAAAGCTGCGCCCCGAAAGAATGTAGCCGGTGAAACAGGAGCCGGGGAGAGATCTCCCGATCCGCCGATTGTCGAGCTACCAGCCGCTATTCCCGGTGCCCCGAGTCAGCGCGAAGGTGCCGTTGGTCTCGTCGCGCAGGCCGCCGGCGATCGGATTGCTCACGCTCACACCGTTAAAGGTCGCGCCGCCGGTCGCGTTCCGGTTGATCAGAATGCCGTACGAGCCGGGATTCGTGATGTAAATATTCCCGAGCGTGATGTTGCTCAGATTGGCCGGTCCTTGAATATGGATGCCCGAGTAGGTCGGGCTGTCGATGATCAGATCGTCGACGACGAGGCCGCTGATCGGACCCTGCGCCGAGTTGATCTTGAGCGCGCCATGCTGCTGGCTCCACATCGGGCCGCCCGCGCGAACCAACGAGTTGCGCTCGACTCTGATCGTGCCGCCGAACGGATGCGCGTCGAACTCCTGCGCGATCAGGATGCCGGGATAGGTCAACACGTCGTAGCAGAGATTATCCTGAATCTTGTGATCGCGGCCGCCGTAGATCGCCAGGCAGTTGGCCCGCCACGGAAGCTGGATCGTGTTGAATCGAAAAGTGTTGTTGGCCGTGATCGGGCCGTCGAAGCTGGGCGCCCAGGTCGCCAGCGCGTCGTCGCCGGTGTTGCGGAAGTGCGAGTTTTCGACGATCGAGTTGCTGGTGCCGTTGGTGAAGTTCACGCCGTCGGCAAACAGGTTGCGGAAGCGGCTATTCTTGATCACCAGGCCGTCGGTCACGTTCTGGCTGCCCGCGCCGACCCACCAGCCGACCTTGGTATGCTCGACCCACACGCTATCCATCCACGAGCCGGAGCCCGCGCCGCCGTTGAAGCCGTTCTCAGGATTTTTGTCGTCGCGGGTGACGGTCTCACCCAGGATCGCGAAGTCGGCAAAGCGGCAGTTGTCGCCGGTGCAGTGGAAGCGCGCGTACGGGCCGCGCAGCGTCGAGTACCACATGCCCGCGCCGCGCACTGTCACATCCGCGATCGCGATGCCCATGTTGCTCTGGGGCTGGGCGTTGCTGTCGAAGGTGCCGGCCGGAATCCACACGCCTTTGTTCTGCGATCTTGCCGTGTTGATGCATTCCTGGATCGCCTGGCCGTCGTCGCTGCCGTCGTCGGGCGTTGCGCCGCAGTCGGCGATCGAGATGAAGTCGGCGGGCATCGTCTTCTGCGCGCCGACCTGCTCAAGGTCGATCAGGTCGATGATGTAGTAGGCCGCGCTGTCGTCGCCGTCCTTCTGCAACTTCACGGTCGCGCCAGCCGGAATATCGCCGACCAGCGCGCGGGACTCGTCAAAGAAGTGGTGCGCGCCGACCGCGCCGGGATCGTTGAGCGAGCCGGTCTCGCCGCCGTAGCTCCAGGCGTACCTGGAGGTCAGATCGAGCTTCTGGCGGAAGGTGCCGTCGACGTACAGGCTGATTGTGGCGTCGATGCCGCCGCCGTTGGGCGCGTCCGGGATCACGTAGCGCACGACGATCGAGTTGGCCGCCTGCGACGACGTGAATTGGACGTACTGGCCGACTGAGCTGAGCTGCACGGCGCGTCGTCCCGAAGCCTCGCTGGCGATCTGGCCGAAGATCCGGCTTGTGGGGATCTGCCCGGCGTTGGTGCTGCCGCTCTCGGCCTCGTACTCGATCCACGGCACAGTCGCGCCACGGCTGCCGGGTACCAGCGTGGGCACCGGCGGGCTGGTCGGACCCGACGTCACGGTCGGGCCGGTGGCGCGGCTCGGGGTGGCCGTGCTCTGCATCTGCGCGCCGGCGTCAGGCGGGCGCCGCTGCGGCATCAATTGAAGAATGAGCAGCGCCAGGACCAGGCAGCCTAGCAGCAGACCCAGCCCCAGCCATCGATGCCGCTTCAGCGTGGCGATCATCGTTCCTCCTCGAAACGTCGTCGATACGTGCAGAACGCAAGGAAAAGTAGTGAGGTTCGGGCTGGCTGGAGAATTTCATTCAGCCAGCCCGTGCGTTTGCCGTTACTGTGCCGAGAGTCGATCCAGCACGTTGACCTGGAAAGTGTCCGCCGCCTGTTTGGCCGCCGCCGCCGGGTCAACCGACTGGTCGGTCAGGATCGAGTTGACCACCGCGCCGATCGCGCCGTAGTATTCCTGGCCGGCCGTCGCGGGCTCAGGCTCCAGGCCGATCTTGCCGCCGGTCACGGCGTCCATGAACAGCTGGTAGTTCTGGACGGGCAGGTTGGCATACTGCTTCTGGACCTCCGCCGATTTGTCCTGGTACTCGCCGACGTACAGCGGCAGGAACGGCGTACCGACCACAACCGTCGGATCTTGCTTGCTCACGTCGTAGCCGCGCTGGATCTCGGTCGAGTCGAACTGCGTCCACAGGCGGAAATAGGTCGCTGCCTCTTTCTCGTCATCCGTGGCGGCGCTGCTGATCATCGCGATATTGCCGCCGACCAGCGATACGCTCTTGCCGTCCGGTCCGGTGGGCAGCGGCGCGAGCGCCAGCTGGCTCATGTCGACATCCGGGAACGTCGTACGCATCCAGGAGAACTGATCGCTGGCGATCAACGCGAGCGCCGTGCGGCCCGTGGCGAAGGTCTCGCCGTTCTTGGCCCAGTCGAGGTTTTCGCGGGGCAGCACGTCGTACTTCCAGCGCAGCTCCTTGACAAAGTTCAGCGCATCCACGGGCGCGCCGTTCGCGAAGCCGGCCTCGTACTTGCCGTCTTTTGCCTGCACAATGCTCGACTGCTTGGCGCCCCAGGTGTAGGCCATGGTGGTGAACTGCCAGCCGGTGGCGTTGCTGCCGTCGCTGATGAACGAGAATCCGGCGCGGGCGGCGTCACGATTAGTCAGCTTCTGCGCCATGGTCGCCAGCTCTTCCCAGGTGCTCGGCGGCCCATCGAAGCCGGCCTCTTTGAGCAGGCCGATGTTGTAGCCCAGGCCCATCGCGTAGGCGAACTTCGGAATGCCGTAGACTTTGCCGTCCTTCGAGGTGATCGACAGAATGTTGGGGTTGAAAACATCGCGCAGCTTCTGCTCGTCGAAGATGGCGCTCAGGTCGGCGGCGATGCCCTGGTCGATGATCTTGGACGGATCGGAGAGATACACCTCGAATAGCGTCGGCACCTGCTTGCCCGCCACCAGCGTCGCGAATGTATCCGGGCTGTAGGTGTAGTCCGAGCCGGTCACGGTGACGTTGGGGTACAGCTCCTGGAAGCGTTCCACCTGCGCGGTCCAGCCGGCGAGCGCCTCGGGCTGAGACTCCGGCGGCTTGCCGATCACCGTGATGTTGACCGGGCGACCTCCGGCAATCTGCTCAGGCATTTTGATCAGAGTGGGCGGCATGTTCGCTGCGGGGGAAGCTGCCGCGGAAGCTTCGGGCGCAGCCGACGCCGGCTGGTTATCCGTCGCGGGAGAAGCGGCGGCGGCAGATGCAGCGGGAGCAGACGACGCTGCGGGTGTAGTCGTCGCGGGCGGGCCGCCGCAGGCGCTCAACACCAGAGTAACCAGCATGCCGACGGTCGTAAAAAGCCAACTTGCTCGTCTGAGCTTCATAAGAAAGTTCCTCCACTTTGAGAGCTGTACATCCTTGTTGCGTGAGCTATTGGAGTTCCTACGCTAAAAAAAGAGCCTCCTTTTGCGCTACGCGAGATTGAGCTTGAGTACAATCATCTTGAAACGGTTCAAAAGCTTTTAAAACTGAGCCAATCGATGATCGTTCGCTGCACACTCAGCAGCAGGTTCGATTGTACTGGTGGATACGGAAGGCCGATTAAGGCTGAAGACAACAATAAGGCTTTGGATTGCTATAGATTTGTGTTTCGGTAAGAAGCTGCTACCAGTATAAAAAGCATCGTCGCTTTACTATCACCTAATAACAGAGCACGTTCAGTGAGAGAAGTTTGAGGCGATGCATACTATCGGTCAAGGTACTATGTTCATTGATTTGAACTGTTTCAAAATTATCACAAGGGTGAA
Source organism: Herpetosiphonaceae bacterium (assembly GCA_036401895.1). Lineage (GTDB taxonomy): Bacteria > Chloroflexota > Chloroflexia > Chloroflexales > Kallotenuaceae > LB3-1. The sequence goes on from DASWTW010000292.1 coordinate 21,618, forward strand.
CAATTGTCAACACTCAAAATTCCGCAGAAATTCCATTGGCCGGGCCGGCGCTGAAAAGATCGGTCGGACGCGGCGCAGCGGCAGCACTTGACCGATCTAGGCTATACTATGCGATAAGCGTGTAGTATGCTTCATTCGCATTGCCACTGTCGGTAGGCCGGCGCAACGCTGCCCGGCGCGCAACATAGATGTGTGATGAGGTGATGCTGAATGTGTAGTCTACCAGTGATGGCGACATGAAGGAGAAGCCTATGAATACAGGGACCAAGAGCTATCTCAGCGATATGGATGGCGTGCTGGTGCGCGGCAATATCCCGATTCCCGGCGCGGCTCAGTTTATCGAGCGGCTGGTTGCCGAAGAGCATCCCTTCCTGATTCTCACCAATAACTCGATGTACACACAGCGCGATCTCCAGCTTCGGCTCCAGCAGATCGGCCTGGTGGTGCCCGCCGAGCATATCTACACCTCGGCGCTGGCAACCGCACAGTTTTTGCACTCTCAGCGGCCGGGCGGCACCGCCTATGTTATCGGCGAAGCGGGGCTTACCACTGCGCTCCACGAGAGCGGCTATCTGCTCACAGATCATAATCCCGACTATGTGGTAGTCGGCGAAACAACCGCGTACTCGTTCGAGCATATCACCCGCGCTGTGCGGCTGGTAGCCGGCGGCGCGCGCTTTATCGCGACCAATCGCGATGTTAACGGTCCCAGCAGCACCGGCATTGTTCCGGCAACCGGCGCGATCGCGGCCTTGATCGCGACCGCTACCGGCATTCAGCCCTATTTCATCGGCAAGCCCAATCCCTTGATGATGCGCACGGCTCTCAACACGATCGACGCGCACTCCGAGTCGTCGACGATGATCGGCGATAACATGGAGACCGATATTATTGCGGGCATGGAAAGCGGCATGGAAACTGTGCTCGTGCTGACCGGCGTGACTCAGCGCGCGGATGTCGAGCGCTACTCGTTCCGTCCCACGCGGATCGTCGATTCGATCGCCGATGTTTTAGCCTGACGCAGGCTTTGCTCGGCTGCCTGTCGTGTGCCATGGCCGAGCGGTGGGTTGATCGTACCACCGGCTCAGCTCACGCCGTCGGTCGGCTCCACGAGGTCTGCTTCCAGCCCAAAGTGGCCGATGATCGCCCGCAATCGTAACGATCTATATGCTACAGCCTGTAGAAATTCTCATAAGATGGTACTAACTCGGCCTAACATGGCTATGCTACAATCAGCTGTGGACAAAGATGTACCGCCGGGTTAATAACGACCTTCTGTATGGCTACCTACCACCGTTGAACCCTGCATACTCCCCTAGCTCAGCCTGCCTACACACGTTAAGTACAAAGGGGGTACATGTTGACAGATCTCCCTCCATCCGATCCGGAAGCTCAGGTTCGTGCGGCTGTTGAGCGGCTGATAGCTCGCTATCAATGGCAGCTGCTTGCCCCGGACGATCTCACGCAGCGAACGCTTCGCAATATTCAGGCTGGGGTCGCAGACCAGCCGACTGGTGCTGTGATCGCGACGTACTGCGCGGCCATGTACGAGGCGTGCCTGGGCCGAGAAGGGAATTTCCGCCAAAATGTAGCCTACAGTGAGCTGGCCAGATATTTGTATAGCCTGGCCAGCACGCGATTTTCCGATCTGAGGCCGGAAGTTCTTGAAGATGTCACCCAAAGCGCGCTGGAGCGGGTGTTTCGCAGCATTGATCGCTGCCGAGAGCCACACGCGTTTTTTGCCTTTGCCGCCCAGCATCTGCTCAATGCCATACGCATCGCGCGACGGGATGCCGCGCGGCCAGTGCAGTACCTGCAACGCGGCGCGACGAATGGCGATCTGAGCTCAGACGAGCTACAGCCAGATCAGCCGGTAGAGCCGCTTGAAATTATTCTGGCGCATGAGCAGCAGCACACCGTCGAGCAATTCCTGCATGAGTTTGCGCAGAGGAATCCACAGGCCAGGCTGCAAGTAAAGGTGCTGCGACTGTGGCTGCTCAATGACCTTGACGATCAGGAGATCAGCCGGCAGCTCAATGTTTCGGTGGCGAGCGTGTACACCGCGCGTTCGCGCGCGCTCAAGCAGATTCGGAGCGATCCCCGGTGGCGTTCTCACGCGCTCGCTCTGGGTATGCTCGATATTGAGCAGTAAGGATGTCCGAATATAGCGCCCTTATAGGAGCAAAGGAAAGCAGCATGGGAGAAACAGATAGCTGCCAGCATGCTGATCACCATAGTAGTCACGACGAGATACGCGATCGGTTGCCGGAATACGCTACAGCGCTGGTTCTGGGGCAGCCGGTCCAGGCACAGTACGCTCACATTGCTGCACATATCGCCACC
>DASWTW010000293.1:0-9998 GCA_036401895.1 Herpetosiphonaceae bacterium
GAGGAGCGCCAGAGCAACCTGTGGCATATTCGCTACAAGCTGGCGACCGACGGCGACGACGACTGGCGGATCGGCGTGGACCCGGCGGCGGCGCGCTCTATCACAGTGGCGACGACGCGACCCGAAACGCTGCTGGGCGATACTGCCGTGGCGGTGCATCCCGAAGACGAGCGCTACGCCGATCTGATCGGCAAAGACGTGCTGCTGCCCGCGATTGGCCGGCGCATCCCGATCATCGCCGACGACACCGTGGATCGCGCGTTCGGCACCGGCGCGGTGAAGATCACGCCAGCTCACGATCCCAACGACTACGAGATGGGCAAGCGTCACAACCTGCCGTTCATCAACATCATGAACAAGGACGTGACGATCAACGCCGAGGGCGGCGCGTACGCCGGGATGGAGCGCTACGCCGCGCGCAAGCAGCTGGTGGCGGATCTTGAGGCGTCGGGCAATCTCGAAAAGATCGAGCCGCACACGCTCAACGTGGGCACCTGCTCCCGCTGCGATACCGTGATCGAGCCGCTGCTCAGCCTGCAATGGTGGGTGAAGATGGAGCCGCTGGCCAAGCCCGCGCTGGCATCGGTGCGCGAAGGTCGCATCAAGATCGTGCCCGAATTCTACGAGCGCGTGTACTTCCACTGGCTGGAAAATATCCGCGACTGGGCGATCTCACGGCAGCTGTGGTGGGGCCATCGCATCCCGGTGTGGTACTGCGCCGATTGCCAGGGCATTACTGTGGAGGTGGACGATCCGGGCGCGTGTGGCCAGTGCGGCGGTTCCAACATTCGCCAGGACGAGGACGTGCTGGATACCTGGTTCTCGTCGGCGCTGTGGCCCTTCTCGACGCTGGGCTGGCCCGATCAGACCGAAGATCTGAAGCGCTACTATCCGACCAGCGTGCTGGAGACCGGCTACGACATTCTGTTCTTCTGGGTGGCGCGCATGATCTTCATGGGCCTGTATCTCACCGAGCAGGAGCCGTTCCACACCGTGTATCTGCATGGCCTGGTGCGCGACGAGTTCAACCGCAAGATCTCGAAGTCGCTCGGCAACGCGCCCGACCCGCTCAAGATCATCGAGCAGTACGGCACCGACGCGCTGCGCTTTACGTTGGCGACGTCGAGCGCGCCGGGGCAGGATTTCTCGCTCCAGCCGACGCGGCTTGAGTCGGCGCGCAACTTCGCCAACAAGCTGTGGAACATGACGCGCTTCGTGGTGAGCAAGCTGGGCAACTTCCACGGCGATCGGCCGCAGGGCATCGATCTCCATGCGGCGCTAAGCGAGCTAACGCTGGCCGATCGCTGGATTCTGTCGCGCTACAACCGGCTCGCGGCCGACGTGGATCGGCTGATGGCGGCGTATAATCTGGGCGAGGCCGGCCGCCAGATCGAGACGTTTTTGTGGGACGATTTCGCCGACTGGTACATCGAAATGTCCAAGGTGCAGCTTGAAAGCGACGAGCGGCGGCAGTCGCTGACCCGCGATGTGCTCTACACGGTGCTGGAAGGCTCGCTCCGGCTGCTGCATCCGTTCATGCCCTACGTGACCGAGGCCGCCTGGCAGCATCTGAGCAGCGGCGCGGCGAATCGCGCGGAGGCGCTGATCATCGCCGACTATCCGCGGGCCGAGGCGACGCTGATCGACGAGAGCGCCGAGCGCGACTGTGAGCAGGTGCAGGAGATTGTGCGCGGCATTCGCAACATCCGCAACGAGAGCGGCGTGGAGCCCGGCCGCTGGATCGAGGCGATCATCGTGGACGGCCAGCGCACGGCGGGGCTTGAGGCACAGCGCCCGATTATCAGCCGCCTGGCGCGCGTGGCGCCGGACAAGCTTATCGTGACCAATAGCCTGTCGGAGCAGCCCAAGAACGCGACGACGCTGGTGGCCGGCAGCGCCGAGGTGTATCTGCCGCTGGCCGGCATGGTGGATCTGGCGGAAGAGCGCGCGCGGCTGACCAAGGAGCTGGAGCGCGTGGAGGCCGACGTGGAGCGCCGCGCCGCCAAGCTGACGAACGAAAATTTCGTGAGTCGCGCCCCGGCGGCGGTGGTGCAGAAGGAGCGCGACGCGCTCGCCGAAGCGCAGGCAACCGCCGCTAAGCTGCGCGAGCGTGTGGCAGGTTTAGGATGAGAGTGGCTAGGCCCTCACCCCCGGCCCCTCTCCCATCGCGATGGGAGAGAGGTGGCGCCGCAGCGACGGGGTGAGGGCCTACTTACTCCTACTTCACGCGCTCAAGCGCCGCCTTCAGTCGCGGCAGGCCGGACTCGATGTCCTGGCGTGAGACCGCACCCACCGAGATGCGGAACCAGCCGTTTTCTTCCTTGAAGCCGAACGCTCCAAACGGAACCACGCCAAAGCCGGCGTTGTCCAGCACAAAGCGCCGGATGTCGTCGTTGGTCTTGAAGGTGACGCCGTCCGCCTCACGTCCGATCAGATCGATCTGCGCCGAAAGGTAGATCGCGCCCTCGGGGGCCATGCAGTCCACAGGCAGGCCGGACGCGCGCATCGACTGAAAGCCTTCGTACAGCGCGTTGAGCCGATGCTGGACCTCGGTCTTCATCTGCGCGTGATACTCCTGGATCGTCTCGGCGTCGTTGAGCAGCTCGGCGGTGGCAACCTGAACCGGCTTGGGCGCCCACGCCCCGATATGCGCGATGATGTCCTTGAGCGGCCCCGCAACCACGGGCGGCGCGATCGTCCAGCCGACGCGCAGACCGGTCGCGGCAAAGCCCTTGGAGATGCCGTCCACAAACACCGTGTAGTTCGCCATCTCCGGCGCGACTTCCAGCGGCGTGTAGTGCCGGGCCTCGCCGAAGGTCAGCATCCAGTAGATCTGATCGAAAAGCAGATAAACGGCCGGGCGTCCCTGCTCGGTGCGGCGCTTGTTCTCCTCAAGGATGACCTCGCAGATCGCGCGCAGCCGATCCTCCTCGATCACGGTACCTGTCGGATTGAGCGGGCTGTTCAGACAGACCAGCCGCGCCTCGCCGATATGCGCCGCGATCTCTTCTGCCGTCGGCAAAAAGCCGTCTTCGCGCCGGGTGGCAATCTCGATCGGAATCGCGCCGACGAGATGGCTGTAGTGGTTGTTGTTCCACGAGGGCAGCGGATAGATCACTTTGTCGCCAGGGTTGAGCAACGCGCGGTAGGTGGCATAAATCCCGGGGCGGCCGCCGCTCTGCACCACGATCGACGACAGCGGATAGTCCAGGCCAAGCTCGCGAGCGTACAGCCGCTGGATTGCCTGCCGCAGCTCGATCACGCCGTCTGCGGGCGGATAGTTGGTGTGGCCGGCCTGGAGCGCGCTGATCGAGGCATCCGTGAGCGCCTGGGGAATCGGAAACTCCTTCGGGCTGAAATCGCCGACCGTCAAGTTTAGCACCGGCTTGCCGGCAGCCTGCATCGTGCGAATATCGCCCGAGATCTTGAGGATCTCCGAGCCCACCAGGCCAGCCGCAACCTCCGATAGTTCCCGCGCTGGTGTGGCCTGGCCGGCCTCGAAGTAGGTGGCCGCTTCCACAACTGGACGATTGATCATTGCCATAGCTTATCCTTTGCAAGTGTGAGTTGACTGCTCAAGAGTCCACACACGCTGTAGAGCCATCGTCGGTGACGGAACGGTGCTTAAGGGTAAAGCAGTCACGGCCATCCGTCAATGGACATTGTTCGAGAGGAACAAGAGAACAAAGAAACAAAAGAACAAAGAACCGAGAACAAATCGAGAACCGAGAGCAGAGAACCAAGAACAAACCAAGAACCAAGAACCTAACGGGGAACAAAGAGCAAAGAACAGAAGCAGCATCAAAAAACCCCTTCGCCTGCGGCAGCGGGAGAAGGGGTGCCCGAAGGGCGGGGATGAGGGCCTGCTTCTTCCCCGCACCTGCCGGGGGTGAGGGCCTGCCAAAGACCAAAAAGAATCCTGATCTTTTGTTCGCTTGTTCGCTTGTTCATTTGTTCGCCCGCACGGCCATGTTTCACCGCTCGAAGTCAAAAAAGATGGATATGCTACAATAGCTCGCATGCATCAAGGTGAATCGCACGCACTCCTTGCGTCAGTACATTCACGCATGAGCCCGGCTTCAGCTATGCCTATGCGTGCGCGGTTGTTTCGCTGGTTCATCGGCTTAGCCGGTCTGCTGTCAGTCATCGTGCTGATACCGAGGCTGGAGCTGTCAGATCTGCCTGAACTGATCTTTTTTGTGATCGTCGGCGTGGCAGCCGAGCTGTTTCTAACAATTCGCCTGAGCCAGCAGCGTGCGCTGTCGCTCACGGCAACCTTTACCTTCGCGGTATTTTTGCTCTTCGGCGCGATACCCGCCACGGTAGTTCAGCTGTGCAGCTGGATTTTTAGCCAGCTCTCGCAGATCTTTACTCCTCGCATGCGCACCCCGAGCCGGATCTTCATCATTTTCAATGCCGGCCAGCTGTCGCTGTGCAGCCTGTGCGGCGGCCTCGCGGTCTGGCTCCTCTTTGGCGTGCCGCTCTACGATCCGCCGGTCGATCTCGTCGCATCGCTGCTGGTCTATGCGCTGGTCTACCTGGCGGTGAACGTGCTGCTCACGAGCATCGCGATCTGGCTGCGCTTTAGCTGGGCCGAAGTGCAGCAGCAGCTGTGGCCGAACGTCAGCCTGTGGTCGCTGATGAGCTTCATTGTCTGCATTCCCCTGGCGCTGGTGATCGCCAGTTTCCGCAACGCGATCGGCTTTGTGCTCGACGTATCGCTGATGTTCGCGGTGCTGGCGGTGATCAGCTATATCGTGCGGATCACGCTGCGGCTTCAGCTGGCTAATCGTGAGCTAAAGGTGCTCAACGAGATCGGTCATAATCTGGCCGGCTCGCTGGCCCTGGAAGATCTTTTTCCCTCGATCTGCCGCAGCGTCCAGCAGCTCATGCCCGCCGATGTTTTTTTCATCGGCCTGATCAACGAGCGCCATACCGAGCTTGAGCTGCCGTTCCTGGTCGAGAGCGACGAGCTGCTGGCTCCGCGCAGCTTCCCGCTCGAAGCCACGCTGACCGATCGCGTGGTGCGCACAGGCGAGCCGGTTTTTATTGGCAACCTTGAGTTTAGCGACTCCCAGGTGCGCTTCGGACGGCCGGAGCGGCACGCGGCTGCCGTGATGTTCGTTCCACTGTCGATCGGCGACCGGATCATCGGCGTGATGTCGGCGCAGAGCTACACGCCGAACGTGTACACGCCGCACCAGCTTGAGCTGCTCACCTCGATCGGGCGGATCGCGGCGGTGGCGATCAACAATGCGCGGCTCTTTGCCCGCGAAAAAGAGGTGCTGCGCAGCCGCGAAGAGTTTGTGTCGCTGGTGGCGCATGAGCTGAAGAATCCGCTGGCGGCGCTGCTCGGCCACAGCCAGCTATTGGAGCGGCGCGTTCGTCTCGCCGACGACAAGCTGCGGCGTCCGGTCGGCGTGATCATCGAGCAGGGCGATCGCATGAATCGGCTGCTGGAAGATCTGCTGGATCTGTCGCGCGCCGACACGGGCCGCCTGACACTGCATGTCCAGCGCATCGATCTGGGCTCGCTGGTCAAGCATGTGGTCGAGCAGCAGCGCGCGCTCACATCGCGGCACCGGCTGACCGTCGAGGGCGCGGCCGAGCTACCGCTGGTCAGCGGCGATGCGCTACGGCTGACGCAGGTGATGCAAAACCTGCTCAACAACGCGATCAAATACTCGCCTCACGGCGGCATGATCACAACCACGCTCAGCGTTCATGCTCCCGGTGATCCGCTCTGGCCGCGCCGCATGCGCAAGCACATCGATACCGCCGCGCGCTGGATTGTGGTGCAGATCAAAGACGAGGGCATTGGAATTCCGCCGGATCAGCTCGACCATATCTTCAATCGCTTCTATCGTGCCCGTAACACCGCGCAGACTAATCTCGGCGGCACCGGGCTGGGCCTGAGCGTGTGTGAAGGTCTGGTCAAAGCGCACGGCGGCGTGATCTGGGCCGAGTCCGAGTGGGAGGGCGGCTCGACTTTTTCGTTTGCGCTGCCGGTGTCGCCGGGCCAGTAGCCGGCTAGCTCGCCACGATCACCTCGATCATCGACCAGCGCTCGCGGATCACGCCGGCCAGCGCGCGCAGTCCCCAGATCTCGCTGCGCCGGTGACCGACCGCGATCACGCCGATGCCGGTCTCGCGCACGGCCTCACGTGCCGGCTGGCGATACTGGCCCGTCACATAGATCTGCGCTCCACGATCGGCAGCCTCACGTACCAGCGCGTCGGTCATCGCGCCGACCACAGCCACGCGCCGCATTCGCTCCTCGGCTGCTGTCTGCGCCTCGTCATGCCGGCCGAAGATCTGATTCAACAGCTTCACATAATCACTAAAGCTTTGCTCGGGCACCGCGCCGACCATGCCGATCGGACGGCCGGCTTTCTCGCCCAGCGTCTCGATCGCGGAGAGCTGGAGCGCATCGGCCAGTCGCGGGTTAAAGCCGATCGTCAGCCGCTCGTCAAAGGCCAGATGGTAGGCCACAACACCGATCTCGGGCAATTGCCACGACTCCAGCTGCCACGGCCGGTGCAGAAACACCGCGTCGAGGCGCTCCTCAATCGCCCACTCGTCGATCGCGGGCCACGGCTCAAGCGCCAGACCCAGCCGCCGCACCGGCCGCGCCGCCCAACGAAATATGCCGCCCTGGTCGTCGCCGTAGCGCTCGACGGCGAAAAAGCGATCCAGAAATTGCGCCAGCTCTTCGAGCGAAATCATGCCTTAAAGTGTACAAGGGTTCAGCGCGTACGCCAAACCCTTGTCTGCGATCGTAACAGGTGACTAGCCGCTGATCAGGCTTTCGTCTTTGTTCTTCTCGCCCTCTTCGATCAACATGATCGGAATGCCGTCCTCGACCGGATAGCGGTAGCCGTTGCGCGGATTGACCAGCCATTCCTTGCCGCTGTCGTCGGTCATCAGCTCAACAGGGCCTTTATCGACCGGGCAGGCCAGAATTTCCAGCAGCTCTTTGCTGATCGTGCGCTTCGCGCCGCCGGGCGTCGAGCCGTTGCTCAGGTTGCCGACCGGCGCAAGATCGAACGCGCTATCTTCCTGATATTGGCGGTAGAGGCGCAGGGCCGCGTAGACAAGCGCGGCCAGGAGCCCAACCCCTAGTAAACGCCGAAAGGTCTTCATTGTTCCTCCTGCATCGAAAGCATATGTGCGGTAGCGCTGTGAGCATCAGGCGCGGCTGCTGTGAGCGGCACACGCCTGGCGTTCTGGATAAAGGCCGTAATCTTGGCCACATCCTTCACGCCCTCGGTTTCAACACCGCTGCTCACATCGACTGCCTGTGGCTGGACTCGTTGGAGCGCAGCCGTGATATTGTCCGGTGTAAGACCGCCCGCCAGCCACGTCACGCGGCGGCGTGCCAGCGCGGCGGCTTGCTCCCAATCCCCGGTGACGCCCGCGCCGCCGAACGAGCCGGTGACGTTGGCGTCGATCAGCAGCGGATCGACGCGTCCGCTTTCGGCTGACTGCGCCAGCCAGCCGGCCTCGCTCGGATGATCGTCGAAGCGAATCGCCTTGACCACCGGCGCGCTAATCGCGCTGATCGTCGCGACATCTTCATGGCCGCTGAGCTGTACCCAGTCCAGGCCAACCTCCGCGACGATCACGTTGATCTGCTCGGGCGCATCGTTGACGAAAACACCTACAAGTCCGACGTTCGATCCGCGCTCGGCGGCGGCATCACGGGCAGCCGACGCAATCTCACGAGCTTGCGCAACGCTGATCCGGCGACGGCTGGGCGCAAAGACCAGGCCGATCAGATCAGCGCCGGCCGTGACTGCGGCGCGCGCGTGCTCCGGCGTCATGATACCGCAGATTTTAACGTCAACTGCCATGCTCGCCTGCTACTCGCCGCCGGTCTCGGCCTCGCCTGCCGGGCTCTCGTCGGTGGTCTTCTTGCGGCGGCTGCGGCGCTTCTTGGTGCCGTTCGTCGCCTTGGTGCCCTGGTCAGCCTCAGCCGCTGTCTCTGCCTGATCCGCCTCGACCGAAGCAGGCGCGGCATCGGCCACAGCTTCGACCGGCTGCTCGGCCTCAGCGGCCGGCGTGGCGGGTTTCTTGCGGCGGTTGCGGCGCGGCTTGGCGCTGCTCGGCTCGTCAATCCGCTGCGTAGCCAGCTGCTCGCTCACGCGATCGGCCAGCTCCAGGCCACCACCAGTCTCGGCGGCGGTTGCGGCGCTCTCGGTCGTAGCTGCAACGCCGTCAGCGCTGGACTCGGGCTGTGCTTGCGCTTCGGCGGCGGCGACCAGCGAGCTGTACGCGCGGGCGCGGCGGCGCTTCATAGCAGCGGCGGCTCCCGAGTCGTCGACCAGACCTGCGGCGCTCTCGATCTGCGTGTCCTCGGCGGGCTGCGTGGCCGGCTCCTGCGTTTCCACGGCGGCAGGCGTCGACTCGCCGTAGAAGTCGTCGCGGGTGACGCGGTACTGCGAGCTAAGCCGGTAGTAGGCTTTCGCGCCGCGTCCGGTGCGCTGCAACATGCCCCGGTTGATCGCCTGCTTGACCAGCTCCTTCAGCTCGTTGTTGGTGAGATCGATGATCTCCTGGTTGCGCAGGCCGCGCAGCGCGCTGAAGATCTCGGCGAAGCGAACCGGATCGGTGAACTGCGACATTGAGCCGCGGAAGATTTGCCACTCGCGATCGCCAAACGTCGGTCGGGTCGTAGCCTCTTCGTCGGTCGTCGTTTCTTCAGGGGCAGGCGTGACCACCGGCTGTGTCTCAGGCGCAGTTGCAGCTGGCTCGATCTCGGCGGGCTCGTCCAGCGTCGGCGCGGCAAAATCGACCGGCTCAGGGGCTAGATCGACGGGCTCTTCCAGATCGGGCGCGCGCAGCGCCTCCAGCTCCAGCTCATTCTCAAGCTCGCGCTCGGCCTGCTGCGAGGCTAGATCCTCGGCAAACTGGCTGACACGCAGCGGATCTTCGCCCGGCAGGAAAACCTCGGTCACGGTGCCGTTGGTGAAGATCTGAACTTTGCCCTGACGCTCGGCTTCTTTCACAAAGTCTTTGAACTTCGAGAACGGACGGCCGTTCGCGTCTTTGACCTTGGACTCGTTGAAGCCGCTGTCAAGCTCGCGCATCAGCACTTTGAGCGAGCCCAGGTTGCTGACAAAGCCGCGCTGCCGGGCCAGGTGGATCGCATCGACCAGCGTATCGTACACGGAGCGCTGCGGTGCGGCGACCTCCGGCTCGGGCGCGGGCGGTGCGGTGCGCTCGGGCTTCTCGCGCTCACGCTTGCCGTCGACCTTGCCGTTGCCGTCGCTGCGCTCGACCTTTTCGCGCTGCTCGGTGCGCTCAGGCTTCTCGCGCTGCTCGGTGCGCTCAGGCTTCTCGCGCTCACGGCGCTCGGCCTTGACGGGCTGCTCCTGCTTCGGCTCCTGGCGCTGCGTCTGCTGCTGCGGCTTGAGATCGGCGATCTGCTCGTAGAACAGGAACTCGTCAGCGCTCTGGGCCAGATGCGCGCTCGATGCGCCGCCGATGCCGATGATCACAACCTCTTTGCCGTTCTGGCGGATCGCATTCACCAGCGGGATAAAATCGCGGTCGCCAGTGACAAGAACGAATTTATCAATGTGGTGCTGCGTGTAGAGGGAGCGCATCACGTCGATGCAAAGATGAATATCGACGCTGTTCTTGATCGGGCGGCCCGTGCGGCCAACTTCACGATCGTAGTAGTAGGTGGGAACGTACATCGGCTCGACGCCGTTGGCGAAAAGCGCCGAGGTGACACGGGGATAGCGGTACCAGTCCGCATAGGCGCGAGCGATCACGATCCGGCCATAGTCTTCACAGCGATCCATGATCATCTCAAAGTTCGGCGTGGCGTCGAACTTTTCACGCACCGAGACATAGACATTTTCAAAATCAATAAAAACGGCTACGTCGTCACGAGATTTTGGTCTCTCCATAAATGGAAACTTCTCCAGCACATTGCACGATACAGGACCCGGAAAAGCAGCGTGGCTGCTTTACTGATGGATTCACACCCG
>DASWTW010000294.1:0-4223 GCA_036401895.1 Herpetosiphonaceae bacterium
CCTCAGACGGCTTCTAGGGAACATATTATAGCGACTGGACGCGGCGGTGTCAAACATTGATGCCGCCGTTGCACTGCGCTGCGCGCTGCTTGCCGCCCACACATCAGGTCTGCCGGCGCCAAACGATCGTTACACAGTCGCGCCTCGATCCCCAACCTCTAGCCCCCGAAGCTACGTAAACCGCCGACGCTTAGCATAGCCTGTGCCTTGATTTGCCACTCTATCTGGTCGCATGAATCATGATATGACTACCTTGACATTTTATGACTTGCGAAATAAAATTTGACCAGTAAGTCATAAAAAAGATAGCGAGTGCATTCACTCCTCAAACGGACGAGCGTTATGGTTGATAATCAGGTAGAAACCGCTGCAAAACCGGCGCGCAGCTCTTTGAAAGAGCGCCAGCGCCAGGAGCGCGCCGATCTTATCTTGCAGGTCGCCGAAGAGGTGCTGACCGAAAAAGGCTACCACGACACCACGATCGACGAGATTGCGGCGCGCGTGGGCATCGCTAAAGGCACCGTGTATCTGCACTTCCCCAGCAAGATCGATCTGGTGATCGCGCTGTTTGATCGCGACGCGAACAGCTTTCTGGAATTTGCCCGGCAGGTTGCGCAAACACCCGGCTCGGCGCGCGTGCGGCTGGAGCATATTCTGCGGCACGCCTATGAGGGGATGCGCGGCAAGCGCACCCAGCTGTTTATGTCACTGCTGTCGAGCACGAGCGTGCGCAATGAGCTGATCGAGAAGCGCGGCGGCATGGGTGAGCATGTGACCTTACTGGCCCGCGTCATCGAAACGATCCTTGAGGAGGGTAAGGCTGCCGGGCAGTTCGACGCGACGATCCCAACGCCGGTGCTGCTGCGAACGTTTCTCGTCCTGCTTTCGCCGCGCAGCTTCGAGCCGTTGATCGGCGGCGAGCAGCTTTCGCCCGAGGAGCTGGTGACCTACGTCGGACGGATTTATTTTCAAGGCATTATTTCACCAACATCACAGAGCTAATCATGAGCACATCAACCACCCCCATCGCCGAAGCACGGCCTGTCCAGACAGCCGCGCAAGACCTCGACGCGCCGCGCTATTCCCGGCGCGAAACCTTGCTGACCATGCTCAGCGTGCTGCTGGTTATGCTGCTGGCCTCGCTGGATCAAACGATCGTCGGCACGGCCATGCCGCGCGTGATCGCCGAGCTGCACGGCTTCGAGCACTACACCTGGGTCACCACGTCCTACCTGCTGGCCTCGACGGTGATGGTGCCGATCTACGGCAAGCTCTCCGACATGCTGGGGCGCAAGCCGATCTTCTTGTTCGGTATCATCGTCTTTTTGCTGGGCTCTGGCCTTTGCGGCGCGGCGCAAACTATGACACAGCTGATTTTGTTCCGTGGCCTGCAAGGTCTGGGCGCTGCTGCTCTGCTGCCGATCGCGCTGGCGATCGTCGGCGACCTGTTCACGCCGCGTGAGCGCGCTCGCTGGCAGGGCATCACCGGCGCGGTCTTCGGCCTTTCTTCGATCCTCGGCCCAACGATCGGCGGCTGGCTCACGGAGCACGCCTCGTGGCGCTGGGTCTTTTACGTCAACCTGCCGCTGGGCCTGGTCTCGCTGCTGACGCTGATCTTTTTGATGCCGACGCTTAAGCGCAGCGTTACCAGCGTCAAGATCGACTACCTCGGCTCGGCGCTGCTGATCGCGGGAACCGTGCCGCTGCTGCTGGGCTTTACCTGGGCCGGCAGCGAGTACGCCTGGGGCTCCGCGCAGGTGATCGGCATGTTCGTGTTCGCGGCGGCTGCACTGGTCGGCTTTATCGTCTACGAGAGCTATCTTGAGCGCCACAACGGCCAGCCGATCATCGAGCCAAGCCTGTTCAAGAACAGCGTTTTCCGCATCTCGGTGCTGATCACCGTGATCTCGAACATGGCGCTCTTCGGTAACATCTTCTTCCTGCCGCTCTTTGTGCAGGGCGTCGTCGGCACGTCGATCACCAACAGCGGCCTGATCATGACGCCGCTGATGATGACCGCGATCACCGGCAGCATCGTGACCGGGCAGATCGTCGCGGCGCGCGGCAAGTACAAATGGATCGCGATCCTGGGCATGGCGATCAGCGTGGTCGGCTCGGCGCTGCTGCTGCGGCTGGGACTGCACTCGACCAACACCGACGTCGTGATTGCGATGATCGTGCTGGGCATGGGCATGGGCGCCGGTATGTCGCTGTACACGCTGATTGTGCAGAACGCGCTGCCGACCAAGATCGGCCAGGCTACGTCGTCGCTGACTTTCTTCCGCTCGATCGGTAGCACGATCGCGCTGGCGGCGATGGGCTCAATGATGAACACAGCTTATCTGCCGGCCTTCGAGGGCGCGCTCCCGCCAGAGGTGCAGCAGAACGTCCCGGCGCAGGCGCTCGCGACCTTCCACAACCCGCAGATCCTGCTCTCGCCCGACGCGCAGGCGCAGGTCAGCCAGCAGTTCGCGGCGGCAGGGCCGCAGGGTCAGGCGCTCTACAACAGCCTGCTTGAGGCCGTCAAGACCGGACTGGTCCAGGGCATTCACTCGGTCTTTATCCTGACGCTGGGCATCACGCTGCTGGGCCTGGTGGCGGTCTTCTTCCTCAAGGAGATCGAGCTGCGCGGCGGACGGCGGCGCAAGGCTGAGGACAACGAAGAAGAGTCGACGCACTCGAATGTCGAGCATCTGGCGCTCGGCTAGTCGGCTGCACATACAACCAACGATCCAGGACGAGACGCGATCTCGCCCTGGATTGTGCTTTAATCCGCGTTGTTTACGAATCCGCACAAAGCAAAGGCCAGTACAATACAACTAAGCGTATGAATCTGATGCGGGAGCGTGTATGCAAAAGCTTCGTTCTGAGTCGATGCGGCAGCTATCGCCAGCTGATGGGGAGCAGGCCGCCGAGGTGCTGGGCCGCGCGTTCTACCGCGATCCCCTGTGGCTCTACTTGCTCCCCGACGACACGCAGCGCGCGGTGGCGGTACGCCAATCGTTTCGCAGCTTTGCGCCCTGGTTTATCCGCAAGCAGCAGGCCTATGGCGTCGGGGAGCCGCTGGCGGGCGTGGCGATCTGGGGCCGGCCCAACGAGGCAAGCGCCGGAATCGCGGGCCTGATCAACGTCCATCTGCTGACGCTGCTGGCCAGCCCGCTGATCCTCCGCTTCCGACGCGTGATCCCGATCTTTGCCCAGTTCGACGTGATGCAGCGCCGCTACGCGCCCGAGCCACACTATTACCTCAGTACGATCGGCGTGGTCTCGGAGGCGCAGGGCCAGGGCCTGGCCTCGCTGCTGATCAAGCCGTTTCTGGCGCAGGCCGATGCCCAGGCGAGCAGCACCTACACCGAAACGATGACGCCCTCAAACGTGCCGCTGTACGAGCACTATGGCTTTCGCTGCATGGAGCAGTTTGATATTCCCGAGACCGATCTCAGCATTTGGTCGCTGTATCGGCCGGCGCGGGAAGCTGCGGGAATCGATGAGGGATTTTAGCAGGGGAGACAGCGGCGACGCGCAAGCCAGCAAGATTCTGGTGGACGCGTCGCCGTCGTGGGTGCTGTGCTAGGCAGCCTTCAGCGGGGCAAAATGGCGGCTCAGGCTAGCGATCAGATCGTCTGTCGCCTCAAAGCCCGCGTCGCTGGTTGTCACAAGCTCGACGTGCGGCAACGACTGCGTAAGCTCTGCTACGGCGGTGTGCTTATACTCCGCGCTCTCCTGGCCCACTAGCAGCAACACCGGCACCTCCACGGCTTGCGCGACCGACACGGGAACGCCGCCATCGCCGAGCAGGGTGTAATCGTAGGCCAGCGTTGGCGCGTGTGCTTCGAGCAGCGTCCAATCCGGCGATGCGCGCAGCTCGTCAACCATGGGCGGTGGCATGATGTCGCTTAGAAAGGTAGCTACCGCCTCGCCGCGCCGGTCTGCCGCCAACAGGGCATCGATCCGCTGCTTCTCCTGGCTGAACTCCTGCCTGGCGTCATCGCCCACCGAGAATGGCGGCTCGCACAGGGCCAGCTTCGGGATCATACTTGCGCCAAGCGTGGCGGCGGCGTGGAGCGCCAACACCGAGCCGACCGAGATTCCATACACGAAGGCTGAGCCGCCCGCCGCGCGAATAACGGCCGCGAGATCTTCGATCTCCCGCTCTACCGCATACGGCTGCGTATCAGTGCTTTCGCCGCGCCCACGCCGATCGTAGGTGTAGACGGTGAGCT
>DASWTW010000295.1:0-2507 GCA_036401895.1 Herpetosiphonaceae bacterium
CACGCTGGTCTTACGCACCGACCTCAGCGGCCAGCCGACGGTGCGTGCGCTGCTGGCGCGCGTGCGCGAGGTGTGTTTGAACGCGTATGCCCAGCAAGACGTGCCGTTTGAGCGGGTAGTCGAGGCGGTCCAGCCGCAGCGTGCATTGAGCCACACGCCCCTCTTCCAGGTCATGTTCGTGTTGCAGAACACGCCGCGCGCCGATCTTCAGCTGCCCGGCGTGACGGTGACGGGCGCCGAGGGGAGCAACCGGCAGGCGAAGTTCGATCTAACGCTGACACTGACCGAAAGCGCGGACGAGCTGCGCGGCAGCCTGGAATATGCGACCGATCTCTTTGATGCCGAGCGCATCGAGCGCCTGGCAGCCCACTTTACTACCCTGCTCGCCGCCTGCGTGGCCCAGCCCGACCGACCCATGACGTCGCTTCCCTTGCTCACCACCGCTGAGCAGCAGCTTCTGGTCGCCTGGAACGCCACGCGTGAGCCGTACCCCCAGGATCGCTGTGTTCACGATCTGGTGACCGCGCAGGTGGAGCGGACGCCCGATGCGGTGGCGGTGCGCTGTGGGGTGGAGGCGCTGACCTACGCGGCGCTGCACGCGCAGGCGACGCAGCTGGCGGGATACCTGCGGGCGCACGGGGTCGGTCCCGAGATGCGCGTCGGGCTGTGCGTCGAGCGCTCGGTGGAGTTGGTGGTGGCGGTGCTGGCCGTGTGGCACGCCGGTGCGGCGTATGTGCCGCTTGACCCGAGCTATCCGCAGGAGCGCCTGGCCTTCATGATTGCTGATGCCGACCTGGCCCTCGTGCTCACCCAGCGCGCCCTCCTGGCTGTGCTCCCTCCTGTGGACGCGCCGCTGGTCGTGCTGGATCGCGACGCGGAGGCGATCGCGGCCACGCCATCGCTGCCGTCCGTGGCGCGCGACCCGGCGCAGCTGGCGTATGTGCTCTACACGTCGGGCTCGACCGGCCGACCCAAGGGCGTGCAGGTGGCGCAGGGGGCGGTGGTGAACTTCCTGCACACGATGCAGACGGCACCGGGGATCGCGGCGACGGATGTGCTGCTGAGCGTGACGACGTTGGCGTTTGACATCAGCGTGCTGGAGCTGCTGCTGCCGCTGACGGTCGGCGCGCAGGTGGTGCTGGTGGACCGCACGGTGGCCAGCGACGGCGTGGCGCTGGGGCAGGCGCTCACGGCGAGTGGGGCGACCATCATGCAGGCGACGCCGGCGACGTGGCGGCTGCTGCGCGATGCGGGCTGGGACGGGCGGGCTGGGCTGCGGGTGCTGTGCGGCGGGGAAGCGCTGGCGCCGGAGCTGGCGGCCTATCTGCTGCCGCGCGTGCGCGACGTGTGGAACCTGTACGGGCCGACGGAAACGACGATCTGGTCGACGCGGCAGCGAGTGCAGGATGCCAGCGGGCCAACGCTCCCGATCGGGCGCCCGGTGGGCAACACGCAGGCGTCCGTGCTGGACGCCAACGGGCAGCGCGTGCCGATCGGCGTGGTGGGCGAGCTGTACCTCGGCGGCGCGGGCGTGGCGCGGGGCTATCGCGGCCGGCCGGATCTGACCGCCGAGCGGTTTGTGCCGGATGGGTGGAGCGGGCAGGCGGGGGCACGGCTGTATCGCACAGGCGACCTGGCGCGGTATCGAGCGGACGGCACGCTGGAGTATGTCGGCCGGATCGACCACCAGATCAAGCTGCGCGGCTTTCGTATCGAGCTGGGTGAGATCGAAGCCGTGCTCCATGCGCATCCGGCCGTGCAGACGGCGGTCGTCGTCGTGCGTGAGGAGCAGCCTGGTGAGCCGCGTTTGATTGCCTATGTGGTCTCCCAGATGAACCCGCCCCACGATCCCAGCTTGGCGGTCTCACCGTGCGATGCGTCGGAGCTACGCACCTGGTTGCAGACGCGGCTACCAGCATACATGATCCCGGCGGTTTTTGTGTTCCTCGACGCGCTGCCGCTGACGCCCAACGGCAAGATCGATCGGCGCGCGCTGCCGACTCCTGACACACTGAGCCTGGACAACACTGCTCCAGCAGTCGCGCCAGCCACGCCGACCGAGGCGCAGCTGGCCGCGCTGTGGTCGGAGTTGCTGCGCCAGCCGGTCATCGGGCGGCAGGACGAGTTCTTCATGCTGGGCGGGCACTCGCTGCTGGCGACGCAGCTGGTGGCGCGGGTGCGGGCGACGCTGGGGGTGGAGCTGCCGCTGCGGGTGGTCTTTGAGGCGCCGACCCTGGCCGGCTTGGCGGCGCGCATCGACGCGCTACGGGACACAGACTCCACACAAATGCCACCGCTGGTGGCGGTGGAGCGCGATCAGGCGCTGCCCTTGTCGTTCGCGCAGCAGCGCTTGTGGTTCCTCGACCAGCTCACGCCCCACTCCGCCGCCTACAACGTACCGCTGGCGCTGCGGCTGCACGGGGCGCTGGACGTGGCGGCGCTTCAGTCTAGTCTGAATGCGCTCGTCGCCCGCCACGAGGCGCTGCGCACCACCTTTCAGCTCCACG
>DASWTW010000296.1:0-31271 GCA_036401895.1 Herpetosiphonaceae bacterium
CCCAATGGTGGCGCGCCGGCGACCTCACGATTTGTCTATCGCAGCCCGCTGATCAAGCTACCTTCGGCTGCGGACACCAGCAAATTTACCGCCTCGGTGCGCTACGCCTACTATCTTGATGCGCCTGGTGGTTATTTGACAAGCCCCACCGAGCTCAGGTTTATGCCGGTCGGTGCGGCGTCCCTTCCCCTGGTGACGATCCCAGCAACCAACGCCAGCTCCAGCGTCTGGAAAACCCAATCGACCCAACCCGATGTTAATATTGATACCAAGGCGTTAGCTGGAAAGACCGGCTGGATTCAGGTTGAAAAAACTGTTGGCCAGATTGATCATGTGGTGGCGCTCGACAATATTCAGATCTACCTGGATGGCAAGCCAATCCCGCTGCCGGCTGATCAACTCCTCGGCAAATGCCGGTGTAACGAAGGTGGAGTCGCACAGCACACCTTCGGCGATCCGGTCAACACTTACTCTGGCGCCTACTACCTCCAGGCCACGGATCTCACTGCGCCGAGCAGCGGTCCGCCGCTGGCCTTTGAGCGCTCATACGCCT
Source organism: Herpetosiphonaceae bacterium (assembly GCA_036401895.1). Lineage (GTDB taxonomy): Bacteria > Chloroflexota > Chloroflexia > Chloroflexales > Kallotenuaceae > LB3-1. The sequence goes on from DASWTW010000296.1 coordinate 554, forward strand.
CGCTGGTTGCCGACCCGGCACACTATCCCACGAGCACGCTTGGTCCTGGCTGGTGGCATACTTTCGCCGAACAGTTGGTCATGTCCGGCACCGGCAGTGAGGCTAACACGATTATTTACGAAGCGGCGACCGGCAATCGTTTGCGTTTTTATCGTGATGCGGAGGGCAGACTTTATGCGGCACCTGGGGTACGGGCAACACTGGAGAAAGTGACCGATCCGCTGCTTCAGCAGCAGGTCTATCTCCTACGTAACAGCGACCAGTGGCTTAAGATCTTTGACGTGACGACGGGGCGGCTGATCGAGCGGCGCGATCCGGCTGGTCATCGGCAAATTCTGACCTATTACACCACGCCGGGCCAGATCGAGTATGGACAGGTGCAGGACGTCAGCACGCTGACCCCCAAGCAGGCCGTTGAACGGACGTTGCACTTTACCTACGGCAATTACAATGGGCCGCGCCTCGTAGCTGTCGAGCAGGTGCCGGATGCGACGACCTCGCAGCAGAAGCGGATTGCCTTTAGCTACACCCCAACCGGAACGCTGGCCAGCGTCAGGAACCTGCACGGTGGCACGACCGAGTACACCTACAAGCAGGACACGTTCTTGCTTGAGGGCGTGATTGATCCGTTCGACACGCGGGTGCTGACAAACACCTACGACAACGATAACCGCGTCAGCAAGCAGGTGGAGCACACTGGGCTGACCACCACCTATACCTATGTGGTCACGGGTGGGGCGCGGACGACCACGATCCAGCAGTGGCCGACGCCGGCAACGCAGGAACCGGCCTCCGATATCCTGGTCGATCATTACCGCGCGGATGGCACGCTGGAATACCAGACGCGTAACGGCGTCTTTCAGCGCTACATGACCTTCGACAACAGCCTTACGCCGGCGGTACAGGTTGATGGTCGTGGCAGCACGACGAAGATCGCCACGAACAGCAGCGGCCTTCCCACCAGCATCGCAGCGGTTCTCAACAAAGATACCGATCTGACAACCACGGTACGCTACGATGTTGAAAATCGTCCTCTGGAGATGGTTAGCCCCGATGGCCTGACCACTTCCCTGACCTACGATGATCAAGGTAACCTGACGCGCTCGTTAGTGCAGGGGCCGGATGGGCTCCAGCTCACCTCGATCTACACCTACACCTTAGACAACCGGCTTCAGAGTGAGCGACGACCCGACGGCGTGGTAACTAGCTACACCTACAACCAGCATGGGCAGGTGATTCGCACGATCGTCAACGAGCAGCCAGGCGGCGTTGATCTCAATCAGCCCGACAAGCATCTGGTGACGGAGTACGGCTACGACAGCTTTGGACGATTGATCACCACCACGGTTGGCGTGGGCACACCACTGGCGCGCACCGATACCACCAGCTACAACGCCGACGACACCATCGCCCAGACGATCCAGAACTACAAGAACGGACACTTCGATCCCGGCTATCCCGACGAAGATGTTGTTACGACGTACGGCTACGATCTGCTGGGGCGGCGAATCTTTGTCACCGATGTGCTGGGCCACTCCGACGTGACGATCTACACGCCTACCGGCCGGGTCGCTACGACGATTCGCAACTGCTACGATGCCGGACACACTCCCGCAACAACCGGCTGCGTACCCTTCGATCCGGCGTTCCCTGATCGCAATGTGGCTACGCGGTATGGCTACGACAACCTGGGGCGCACCGCCTTTATCACCGAGACCGGCATACTCACCGGAACCTTTAATGTGGCGACGCAGACCTTCAGCGCTGCGACCGAGCGCACGACGCATATCGAGTATGACCAGTTTAGCCGCCCGGTGACCACGACGCTCAATTATCAGCCGGCTCAGCCAATCTACGACCCCACGACGGGCAGCGGTTACCCCGATGTCAACCTGCAAGAGCTGAGCTACTATGACGGCGCCGGGAACGTGACCTGGCAGCGCGATGTCGTTGGCCGCTGGACGAAGACGGAGTACGATGCGCTCAACCGACCCGTGCGCACGATCGCCAACTACGAGGACGGCAATCCGAGCACAGTTCAGCCGGTCAACCAAATCAGCAATGGTGGGTGGACCGACGGCAGCGATACCGACATCATCACCGAGCAGGAATATCGGTCGGATGGGCAGCTGGCTCGGCGCATCGACAACGCGATCAAAGGCTCCTTCAGCGTGAATGATCCGGCTGCCGATCGCATCACCACGTACCAGTACGACACGCTGGGCCGATTGACGACGACGATCCAAAATGTGCTGGTGGGCAGTGCGCGCACGGATACTAATCGTGCCAGTACTACACGCTACGAGCCACAGACCGGGCGCGTGCAGGGACAGCAGGATGCGCTGGGCCAGTGGCTGCGCTACCGCTACGACGCGCTCAGTCGTGTGACAGCGACGATCCAGAATTGCCGCGCCGCCGACGGCGGTGATCCGCCTGGCGACTGCACGGATGCGGCCAAGCCCAGCGAGCGCAATGTACGGAGCCTGACCCGCTACGATGCGCTGGGACGCGTGGTCGAAACGGAAGATGCGCTCGGCCACATCACGCACATCGCGTACGACGGCTTGGGTCGCACTGTCGCCACCACGGCGAACGCGGTCCCCAACGTGGCCCCCGACGCCGATACCAACGTGATGACCAGCACCGAGTATGATGCGCTCGGGCGCGTCGTCGCGGTGACCGATCCCACCGGAGCGGTGACGCGCACCGAGTATGATGCGCTGGGCCGCGCCGTGACGGTCACGGATGCCGCTGGGAGAGTCACGCGGCAGGGCTACGACGGCAGCGGCATCCTCCGCTGGACGATGAGCCACGATGGGCGGCTTACGGTCTTCCAGGTCGATAGCCTGGGTCGCACTGTCACGACGATTGCGAACTACCACAATGGTACGGTCGATGCCGCCGATGGAGTGGACCGCGATGTCATCGCGACCACCAGCTACGACGTTGCCGGACGGACGATCGAGACCATCGAGACGGCGCGCCAGATTACGACTCCACCTACGGCTGGCCGCCGCACCGCCTTCCGCTACGATCTGCGGGATCAGCTGACGCAGGTGATCGAAAACTATCACCCGCAGTGCAGCACGCTTCCGGCAGAGCAGCAGCCCTGCAACGTGACCACCAGCTACACGTACGATCGCGCCGGTAATCGCACCGCGGTCACGGATGCGCTGAACCATACCCGCACCATGGTCTATGACGCCGCCGATCGGCAGACGGAGGAGCGGGATGCGCTCAACCGTGCGACGGGCTGGGAGTACAACGAGCGCGATCAGCCGACTCGCAAGCGCGATCCGCGCGGCAGCGCCTACGATGTGACCTATACCTACGATGAGCTGGGGCGTCGCACGGGCACCAGCGCTCCGCAGCTCGACGCACCGATCGCCGAGCAGTACGACGTGCTCGGCCGGCGTACACAGCTCCAGGACGGCACCGGCACCACCCGCGTCCAGTACGACGACCTGAGTCGCGTCACGAGTGTCCAGCAGCCCGGTGGCACCGTCGGCTATCGCTACACACCGCGCGGCGCGCGCAGCGAACTCCGGTATCCTTCGGGCGCGACGGTGGCCTATGCCTACACGGTGGACGGTCAGCTCGAAAGCGTCCACGAGGGCGCGACGACGCTGGCGCGCTATAGCTACGACGGCGTGGGGCGGCTGGCACAGGTCGCGCGGGCCAATGGTGCGCTGACCACCTACGCCTACGACGGCCTGGACCGGCTCTTCGATCTGACGACACGGGCGCAGGGCGAGCTGCGTAGCCGCTACCAGTACACGCTTGATCGCGCGGGACTCCGCACGGCGGTCACCGAAACCTTCCCGCCGGATACCTCCAGCCAGAGCGTGCTACTCCACAGCAGCACCGGATCGAGCGCCATCGAGCCATCCCCGGCTCGCAGCCTCAATCAGATCGCCTTTGTGCCGAGTCAGGGCCAGACCGATGGTCGTGTCGCGTTTGTCGTGCGGCACCAGGACGGCACGATCTTCCTGATGCCACAGGGGCTCACGCTCTCCCTGCCCGTCGCCGCGCCGGGCGAGTCCCAGGCCGTGGACGACGAAGCAGCCGGCACGGACGTGGGCCTGCCACGTGACCGCCGACAGACGGCGGTGGGCATCGAGTGGGTGCGCGCCAATCCGCGCCCGACGTTGACACCGGCTCAGGCGCTCCCGGGCACGGTCAACGATCTGCGCGGAAGCACGCCGGCGCGTTGGCAGCGGAATCTCCCGACCTATGGCGGTGTGACCTACGCCGGGCTCTACGCTGGGATCGACCTGCGCTACGACGGCACGCAGGGTACGCTCAAGGGGACCTACACGGTCGCGCCGGGGGCTGATCCCAAGCAGATCCGCTGGCGCTACGCGGGGGCGACGGCGGTCCAACTCACGGAGAACGGCGATATACAGGTACACCTGGCTGCGCCCGCTGATCACGCCGCGCCAACACTGACGGAGGCCGCCCCTATCGCCTGGCAGGATGGTCCCAGCGGACGCACGCCGGTGGCAGTCTCCTACACGGTGGACCAGGATGGGAGCGTGGGCTTCGTGCTCGGCACCTATGATGCAACCCAACCCCTGACGATCGACCCGACGCTGACGTGGAGCACCACGCTCAGCGGCTCCGGCAGTGAGGAAGGCCGGGGTATTGCCGTCGCCAGTGATGGATCGCTGATGCTCACTGGCGCGACAACCTCCGCCGACTTCCCGCAAAACCTGGGCGTGCAGCCGGTCGGGCATCACGGCGGCTATGATGCCTTCGTGACCAAGCTCAGCGCCGATGGCGCGCAGGTGCTGTGGCAGACCTTCCTGGGTGGCAGCGCTGCGGACTGGGGCCAGAGCCTGGCGCTCGACTCCCAGAACCGGCCCGTCATCGTGGGACGGACCGCCTCCACCAATCTGCCAACGACGGCCAATGCCGTCCAGTCAAGTGCCGGCGCGGGCTTGTGTGCGGGCGTTCCTTGCTTCGATGCCTTCATCGCGCGCCTGTCGGCAGATGGCAGTACTCTGCAATACAGTAGTTATCTCGGCGGCAGCAAGCAGGATCAGGCGCAGCGGGTGGCGCTGGCGAGCGACGGCAGCGCCGTGCTGGTGGGTGAGACGGCCTCGTCTACGTTCCCCACGACGATAGGTGCTGTGCAGACCGTGCCGGGTGAGGTCACATGCGAGCCTGGATTACCCTGCACCGATGCCTTCATCACCCGCATCGATCCCAGTGCGGCGACGGGCGCGCAGGCGCTGCGCTGGAGCACGCGCTTCGGCGGCGCGGGCGCGGATAGTGCTTGGGGCGTGGCGATCGATAGCGCGGGCGAGGTGCTGGTCACAGGCACCACCGAATCCGCCACCCTGCCGCTCGCCAACGCCTACGATCCGCACATGGGCGGTATGAGCGATGCGTTCGTCGCCAAGTTGAGCGGCGACGGCACACAGGTGCGCTGGGGCACCTACCTGGGCAGCACGGACACCGACGTTGGTCGTGATGTGGCGGTGGATGGAGCAGGCGATGTGTATGTGACGGGCTGGACCTCTTCGCTGGCCTTCCCGACGACGCCGGGTGCGCTCCAATCCGCGCTGGCAGGCGCAAATGATGCGTTCGTCACGCGGCTCAGTGGTGACGGCACGCGGCTGCGCTGGAGCACCTTAGTCGGCGGCAGGAACGAAGACTACAGCACCAGTTTCACCGTGGCAGCCGACGGCACGAGCACCCTGGTAGGATCGACCTCCTCGGTTGACTTGCCGACGATTCGCCCGCTCCAGACGAGCCACGCGGGACCAAGCGACGGACAAGATCTGCTCGTGGCGATGCTCAAACCCGATGGTAGCACTGCGCATCTGGTGAGCTACCTCGGCAGCAGCAGCGATGATCGAGCCTGGGATGTGGCGGCGGCGGGGAATGGTTCGGTGCGCATCACTGGCTACACCGGCGCGGCGAGCCTCCCCGGCGGGAGTCCACCCCCAGGTGGCACCAGCAACGCATTCGTCGTTGCGCTGGATGGACTGACCACGCCCGGCGGGGAGCCGGCCGTCGAGCAGCGTGCGGTCAGCTATAGCTATGATCCGCTCCAGCGGCTGACCGAGGCAACCGAGACGCTTGGCACCAGCTATCGTTACGCCTATGACCTGGTCGGCAATCGTACCGATGTTTGGAAGAATGGGGTCCAGCAGCCGACTGTGAGCTATGACGCGGCGAACCAGGTCGTAGGCTTCAGCTATGACGCGGCAGGCAATCTGCTCAACGACGGCACGCGCACGCTAACCTATGATGCGCTCAATCGTCTGACTAGCGCTATGTCCCTGGGTAGCAGCACCACCAGCTATCGCTACAGTGGCGACGGCATGCTTGCTAGCCAGACTATGAGTGGCGTGACCACGACCTATAGCCAGGATCGCGTCGCGCCGCTCAATCAGGTCTTGGAGATCACGGCGGGCGGTACTACGACGACCTATCGCTATGGTCACCAGCGTTTGGCGGAGGTTAAGGGCAGCACGCGGACGTGGTACGGCAGCGATATTCTTGGCTCCGTCCGTCAAACCCTTTCCGACACCGGCACCGCAGCTGCCCCGATTCACTACGATCCCTGGGGCAAGCCATCGCAGGGCACGCCGCCTACCTTCGGCTTTACCGGCGAGTTGCAGGATGCCTCCGGCGGGCTGGTCCATCTGCGGGCGCGCTGGTACCTCCCAGAGCAAGCGGCTTTTGCCTCACGCGATCCCTTTGCCGGCTTCCCCGAGCAGCCGTATAGCTTGCATCCATATCAGTACGGCTATAACAACCCGATTCTATATACCGATCCAACCGGCCAGAATCCCGCAATGTGTCTGGTCCCTGTTGTCGTAGATGGGCTTCTGCCGTTTGGAGATGCAGTCGCCGCTGCCTGCCTTCTTGCCGAACTATCTTTAGCAGCAATCGGCTATATTGCCGGAGACGCTGTAGGCGATGTTATTGACGCTTGTGTCGTTCCCGATGTGGATGATACTACGGATACCTGGCCCTGGGACCCGGTGACGCGTCCCGACCCGCGTATTCGCCCGCTCCCGGATCGTCTGGTCCGACCGTTACCGGTTCCCACACCACAGTTGAATCGGCGACCCGATCCGACACCACAGCCGACACCGCCAACAGGCCCAGATCGCGGTCCTGTCCCTGTGCCGTTTCCGCGACTAAACCCTGAGCCCAGTCCAACACCGACTGTAACGCCTACAACTGATAATAAGAAGGAATGGATATATAGGCGTGGTGAGGTGAAGCCACAATCAGTACATCTACGTCGCCCGGTAGATTTCGCAACTGGGCTTTCTTTCGAAACTAATAAACCTGCTGGTTCCTACCTGAAGTACGATACCGCAAAGTTAAGAGCCCACGGCTTTGTGGTACGACCAGATCATGGGGGTCTTGTCATTGCTTTGCCTGGTAAAACCCTAGCAGGATTAGAAGGTAAAATCAGCCCTGGACAGACATATTCGCCTGGTCATGTTACTGTGTACATGCAGGATATGAATAGGTGGGATGCCTGGTATCAAGCTGAGCAGGTGGCTAGACTGGAAGGTAGGGTTACTCAGGAAACACAGCTCTTGTTCAGTTTACGAGAACCAACGCCATAAGCTATAATCGGATGCCAGGATATGCGTGATCGAGAACACGCATAGTTCCCGTTCGTATTCTGGTAGAAGGCCTGTTTCGCATAAGCTTATAGGGACGTGCAGGCTTCTTTCTATCGGTAGGATAGAGAGAAGCCTCACTTAATGAAAGTGATAACGCCATTGTTTAAGGACTCCGTATTCATCATTACGCACTCCGAATATGTTCATGACATTGCTTTTAGCCCAAATGGCTTGATTTTAGCAAGTGCCGAAGAGCGACCTGATGTTGTTAATCTATGGAATATACAAGATAGAACAAAAGATCGCACATTCAGTGGACATACCCATGCGGTCTCTAGCATCGCTTTCCATAGCAGGGGACACATGTTAGCGAGTGGCAGCTATGATACAACTGTCAGGATTTGGAATGTTGAAGATGGACAGGTATCGAGCATACTGCAAGCGCATAATCAACCGGTTAAGACAGTCGCTTTTAGCCCCGTTGCTGATATTGTAGCCAGCGGCAGTGAAGATGCAACGATTAAGCTGTGGGATGCACGAGCAGGGACGTTGCTCCTCAACCTAGAAGGCCACAGTACCTCTGTAGAAACCATTGCATTTAGCCCTGATGGGCAGTTTTTAGTGAGCGGCAGCAGCGATACAACGATCAAGTGCTGGGACACACAGACCGGCACGCTTGTTCGTACAGTGGCGGGTCATGCTGATACGGTGAGGGCATTAGCGTATCATGCTAATGGTATGGTTCTCGCGAGTGGAAGTTCCGACCAATCGGTCAAGGTATGGGACATCGTATCAGGTGGGCATATATACACATACCATGGCTCATTTGAGTCGGTCAGTTCCCTCGGGTTTAGTCCAGATGGGAACACCTTGATGTGTGCCTATTTCCGAGACGATTTCTTGCTGAAGCTGATAGACGCTTCAACCGGGCGTGAACGACAAACGGTGATAGGTATGTCTGACGAGATCGTATCTGCTGTATTCCATCCAGATGGGACCATGATCGCTGCTGGCGGGGGGGGACGCTCTGGTGGAACCATCGAGATATGGCAGGTCGTACACCAGTACGCGTAGGATGTTACTCCGGAAGCTGGGATAAAGTCATGCCCAGCAACTCAAGCATTCGGCGCCTGCAAGGAACGAGTGGACAGGCGCTAGCTCCATATCGGGAATTAATGCGGAGTCTGGCAACGCAAACACGCCAGATGGAAATGCATTGCCTGTTGTTATTGAACGCTGGATTTCAGCAGTTCAAACTGAGATTAGTACTCACCAAGGTATTGAGGCAGGATCATCTGCCTTTGAACAGGCCGTCCAGAAACAGATTATGACGACGGTCAATGCAATGACTGAAGTTGTGCACGGCTTTGTTTTTGGCACAGTGATTAGCGCATATTATCGCGGGTACACTGAGGGCGAGAGTGTAAAGAGTTTCTCCACAAATAAGCTATAACTCCAAGACTATCTCAATATACTTGCTTTACAAAAGCCACTTCCTTCGATGTGACCTACACCTACGATGAGCTGGGGCGTCGCACGGGCACCAGCGCTCCGCAGCTCGACGCACCGATCGCCGAGCAGTACGACGTGCTCGGCCGGCGTACACAGCTCCAGGACGGCACCGGCACCACCCGCTTCCAGTACGACGACCTGAGTCGCGTCACGAGTGTCCAGCAGCCCGGTGGCACCGTCGGCTATCGCTACACACCGCGCGGCGCGCGCAGCGAACTCCGGTATCCCTCGGGCGCGACGACGCTGGCGCGCTATAGCTACGACGGCGTGGGGCGGCTGGCACAGGTCGCGCGGGCCAACGGTGCGCTGACCACCTACGCCTACGACGGCCTAGACCGGCTCTTCGATCTGACGACACGGGCGCAGGGACAAGTGGTCACCACTGCAACGGAAAGCCACCATGCACAGCAGACTAGCGCAGATACGACGCGCCGTTGAGATCGATCACCGCGCCGGTCATCCACTCCGCGCCGGGAGCAGCCAGGAAACGCACAACATGCGCCACCTCTTCCGGCCGGGCGACTCTGCGCAGCGGGCTTTGGGCGCGGATCGCTTCGCCACGTGGGCCTGCAAGATCGTCTGTGGCCATGCCGCCTTCCACAAAGCCGGGCGCGACTGCCATGACATAAATATTGTGCGGCGCCAACTCCTGCGCCAGCGACTGTGACAGCGAGTGCAGCCCGGCTTTGCTTGCGCCATAGCTGGTCATGCGTGGCTCGCCCCGGTACGCGCCGCGCGATCCAACGTTGATGATCCGTCCGCCGCCCTGCTGCATCATCTGCCGGGCCGCGCAGTAGCAGGCGTTGGCCGCGCCCAGCAGATTAACGCTGATCACCCGCTCGAATGCGGTCTGCCACTCGCTATAGCTGACGTTTTCGATCGCGTGCTCGACGTACATCGCCGCGTTATTGATCAGAATGTCCAGCCGGCCCCAGCCCTCGACGGCCTCGTTCACCATATTGCTGATGTCATGCGGCTGCGCCAGATTCGCCTTGATCAGGAGATGCCCTTCGCCCGGCAGCGAGGCGCGCAGCTGCTCGGCTGATGCTTGCCCGCTGTGATAGTGGATCGCCACCCGCGCCCCAGCCTCCGCCAGCGCCCGTGCGATCGCCTGCCCGATACTTCCCGAAGCGCCGGTGATCAGCGCTGTTTGATTCGCCAGTTGCATAGCCTTACCTCACGTTGTTTGTGGGGCGCATGGTAGCACAGCTTCGCAACGCCGGATCGTTGCTATTCACCCTCTGCTAGAATAAAGATTCTCACTCTAAAACGTAGCACGCAAAGAGGGTGGAATTCTATGCAAACATTGCTTTACATAACGGCAGGACCATTTCAGCTCACTGCCAGGATGGAAGAAGCAGCAGCGCCGTACACCTGCTCCGCTTTTCGGGCGCTACTTCCGTTTCGAAAGCAGCTGATCCATGCGCGCTGGAGCGGCGAGGCCTGCTGGATTCCGCTGGGCTCGTTCGATCTGGGCGTGGATTACGAAAACCATACCAGCTATCCTGCGCGCGGCGATGTGCTCTTCTATCCCGGCGGCATCAGCGAGACGGAGATCTTGCTGGTCTACGGCAGCGCCCGCTTTGCTTCCAAAGTCGGCCCGCTTGCCGGCAATCATTTTCTGACGATCGTCGAGGGCGGCGAGCACCTGCATGAGCTGGGCCGGCTGGTGCTGTGGCAGGGCGCGCAAGATATTGTCTTCGAGGCGCTGTGAGTCGCCGGAATACTCATGGCAGCTCGTGATCGAGGAGATGCAGAAAGGCAGCAGAGTCTTGAGTCTGCTGCCTCGCGGTATGTAAAGTTGGTGAGGGGCTAGCCGGCGCGGACCAGCACTCGCATGGTTTCCCAGTTTGTTAGATCGATCACCAAGTTTGTTCTGATCCTATCATCAGCCGGGCAGCTATCCCCGGCCGAGTCGATCGGGGTTGAACAGGCGCTCAGTCGACCGAGGTGTAGGACACGCCCAGCAGCAGCCGCTCGCCGGGATGCTCGGTGACGGTCCACACCCGCGCCGAGGAGCCGAGCGCGCCACTGCTGGTTGCCGCGCGCCAGAGCGTCACATCCTCCGCGCCAACCGTCCAGCTATATTTGGTAGCGCCGCCGTAATCGTTGTTGGTGCCCGGCACTGCCGCGTACAGGCTACCGGCTACCGCTCCCGACGAGTCGCTGAGACTTTGCGAAAGGTTGAATTTGCCCGACCAGGAGAGACCGCCCTGGATGCGCGGCGTCTCGGTCATGTAGACATCGCTGACGGTGGTCTGCTGACCGTCGGCCAGCGTCCGCGCGCTGCCGCAGGTTGTCACTGTCGTGTTGCTGGGATCGCACAGGCCGCGATCGTGGTAGTTCAGCGACCAGCGCGTCACGCGGATGCGCGTATCGCTGTCCTGAAGATCGCCGAGCGTGCGGTACTCGCCTGCGACCAGGCTATCGGGCGTGGTGCCGCGATCCAGGCCGATCCAGGAGAAGCAGAGCGGGTTGTTGTAGGCTTTGAGCGGGCCATCGCCGTCAGGATCGTTTTGCACGCCGCACGCGGCCGTTGTGCTTTGAAGGTAGCTGAGCTGAAGCGGCATGATATAGCTGTAGCCAAAAGCGTTGTAGCGTCCTGCTACCGCGTCCCAGCCGATCTTGGTGCTATCCTGCCCGGCGGCGATGCGGTAGATCCGGGCGGTATCGAAGACGCGAATGCCACGGCCCGAGTCGGCGACGAAGAGCTTGGTGCCGTACCAGACCAGGCCGCCCGCGTGCGTGTTCATCGCGCTGAACGTCAGGTGGCCGTTGACAATCTTGGGCTCCACCAGCAGCACATGCGCGTACGTCGAGAGCGAGCCGCCGCTGCTGGCCGCGTTGACGAAGCTGATGCGCGCGCCCTGGTCCGGCGATCCGTCGTTGTACCAGGAGACTGCCAGCGCGGTACGGCCTGCGGAGGAGCCGTCCGCTGTTTGAACGGTGTAGGCGTCTGAGGTCGAAGAAATGCCCTGCGGATACCAGGCGGTCGACGATCGCTCGGCGCTGCCGCTCCAGCAGTAGGCGACATAGCCCGCTTTGCCGGCGGCACCACCCGCCGCTGCGCGCTCGGTGGACGTGCAGCTCGACGCCGGCAGCATCGACGCGGTAGCACCGGCGAGCACGTCCGAGGCGCTCACACGCGGCAGCTGCGGCTCGCTGGCGAAGGGCGTATTCTCGGCGTCCAGCACATTGGTGATCAGCTTAAATGGCGTGGTCGTGGTCCTGGCGAGCTTGCCGTAGTTTCCCGAGTCTACCGTGATGGCGTAGGCAGGAGTGGCGGTCAGCAGCGCGGCAAGGGCGAAAAGACGGAGGATCGTTCGGCGCATAGGTTCTCCCGGCTGGCAGGCTGACCGCAGTTGTCGATCAGCCAAATTTAAACAGATTTTTTACTTTACGACTGTGCGCTGAGGTTGTCAATGAGCAGTTGCCGCTAAGCAGATTCCGCCAAGGTTTTGAAAGAATCCTGATGCGACAAGCGGCTTGTGCTCTCGCTGTCGCGCTGCTATGATGCGTTTGTAGGGTGTATCAGCGCGTCCGGTCGATCTCCAAGACGTATCCAACGACATTCTTTAACCCCCCAAACCTTAGCTCTCCAGCATGAACGTCTTTATCGGAGCGATCCTGCTTTCGCCTCCAGGAGCGTGTCTGCTTTTGGTTGTGCGCCGGCATCTACGCATAAACGGCAGCATCGCCCGCAGCCGATGAAAGGAGCCCATATGAGTTCGATGGAGGCGGTCTTTCCCGGAAGCCAGGTCGTGCCCGACGATCCAAGGTATGCCACGCTTGTACGCGGATTCAACCAGCGTTTTGTCGGACAGCCCAGCTATGTGCAGGTTTGCGGCGACACGACCCAGTTGGTGCAGGCGGTGCAGCGGGCTGTAGACGCAGATCTGCGCATCACCGTGCGCGGCGGCGGTCATTGCTATGAAGGCTTTGTTTCCTGCAATGATGGCGGTGTGATCCTGGATCTGTCGCCGCTCAACGCCGTCTACTACGATTCCACAGCGGATCGCTTTTGCATTGAGGGCGGCTGTACGCTGTGGAATGTGTACTCGCAGCTGTATAAGGAGTATGGCCGGACGCTGCCGGGCGGCTCCTGCTACTCGGTGGGCGCTGGCGGGCATATCATCGGCGGCGGCTATGGCCTGCTTTCCCGCAAGTACGGCCTGATCGTCGATCATCTCCAGGCGGTGGAGGTAGTGTATGTCACCAGGGACAGAGTCGCAAAGGTGATCGAGGTGCGCGCGGACTCGCCCACCGCCGAGGAGCGCGATCTGTTCTGGGCGCATCAAGGTGGCGGTGGCGGCAACTTTGGTATCGTCACGAAGTACTGGTTTAAAGATCCGCCCCAGGCGCCCAGCGCGGCCTATCTGGCAAGTGTGGCCTGGGATTGGGATAGCATGACCTATGAGGCGTTTGTGGAGCTGGTGCGTAGCTACGGCAGCTTTTTGCAGAAGAATAGCGATCCCGGTAGACCATACCAGGATCTGTTCACCTTACTGCATCTGACTCGTAAAGAAGCCAGCCAGATCGTCCTCACCATCCAAACAGTGAGCGATCAGCCGGATCTGCTTCAAAGCGCGATCGCCGAGATTGCGCCGCGCAGCCTGACGCTGAGTCCACAGCGCGTTCCGGTCGGCTATCATCATTATGTGCCGCACGTATCACTCAATGAATCAGGCACTGCCTCAGGTCGTTGGATGCCGTGGTTGGAAGCAACCCAGACTCTTAATCCGTCGGGGCCGAATCAGCGCGGCAAGTATAAGTCGGCCTACATGATTCAACCTTTTCCGCAGCAACAGATCGACACCATCTGGCATTTTCTGACCGAGTCCAGCTACCATAATCCGCAGGCGCTCTTGCAGGTCGACTCCTACGGCTGCCAGATCAACACCGTGGCGCCGGACGCAACGCCGGTGCCGCAGCGCTCGTCGATCATGAAGCTGCAATACCAGACCTACTGGACCGATCCCGACCAGGATCAGGAGCATCTGCGCTGGATTCGCGATTTTTACACCGCGATGTATGGACCCAAAGGCCCGTACCCCGACGCGGTGATGGATGGCTGCTACGTGAACTATCCCGATGTCGACCTGGAAGATTGGCCCTACCTGTACTACAAAGATAATTATCCCCGGCTGCAACGCACCAAGGCGCGCTGGGATGCGCTGAATATTTTTCATCACCAGCAGTCTATCCGGCTGCCTGACGAGCCGGCTCCGTAAAGCCCGCAGTTAGGCACCAACGCAGGCGTTGTCATCTTGAAGTGGCGGCGCTTGCTGATTCCAGGCCTGCAGCACGGAGTCATGGTCGTGGAGTCCCCCGCTGCTTCTCTGATACAATACGCGTTTTAGCCAATTGAGAAGGGAGCGCCAATGACGGATTTTGTCGCCCTGTATCGTGAGCATTTTGATGAGCTTGTCGAAGAAACCACGGTCCGTGTGCTCAAGGAGGCAGGCGGCATGTATGCGACGCTCACACCCGATCAGCTGCGGCCACGCGTGGTGACCGGCCTTGGAGCGCTGGCCCGCGATCTGGCGGAGCCGATCCCGCACTATTTTGGCGAGTTCTGGGCCGAGATGAGCTACCACCGGGCGCGCGAAGGCTACACGATCACCGACGTGCAGCAAACGATCACGATCGTCGAGGAGGTCACGGGCCGCTTGTTTCATCGTGAGATCCCGGATCTGGCGGAGCGACTGGCGGCGATCGAGCATCTCTACCGGGCCTGCGCGGCAACCCGCAACGCGCTGTTTCGCTCGTTTGTCAAGGCCAACGAAGAGGTCATTCGCACACAGGCCGCGATCGTGCAGGAGCTGTCGTCGCCGGTGATCCCGATCTACGAGGGCATTCTGGTGCTGCCCCTGATCGGCGCGATCGACTCGCGGCGTGCGGGGCAGATCATGGAGCATCTGCTCGACAGCATAACCGATCTCCAGGCGGACCTGGTGCTGCTGGATGTGACCGGCGTGCCGGTGATCGATACCAGCGTGGCCAACTATCTGATTCAAACCACGCAGGCCGTGCGGTTGCTGGGCGCGCAGGTGATCCTGGTCGGTATTCGCGCCGAGATCGCGCAGACGATGGTCCAGCTCGGCATCGATCTTCAGGCGGTCGTCGCGCTGGCGAATCTGCAATCCGGCCTTGAGTACGCGCTGGAGCAGCGCGGCCTGACGATTCGCTCCAAAGCTTGATCCTGTCTGCTATGCTCTACTCTCAGTTGTAGGAGGAATGAAGATGGAAGCTACCTGGAATCCTGTCACCACGATCGAAGCCCTCGAAGAGCACCTGACGGGCTCAGGTTCATCGCCGGCGGTGCTGTTCAATGATGATCCGTTCTGCCCGATCAGCGCCTTTGCTCGCCGCCAGATGAAGCAGGTCGCCGCCGAGGTCCATGTGATCGATGTGGCGCGCGCGAACCATCTGGCGCAGGAGCTGGCGCAGCGCACGGGTATCAAGCATGAGTCGCCGCAGGTGATCATCATGGTCAACGGCCAGGCGGTGTGGTCGGAGTCGCACCGCGCCATCACGCGCGAGGCCGTCGAGCAGGCGCTTCAGCAGGCGCAGAGCGCGCCTTAGTAGATCCGGGCGCTCCTAACAATCGGGCTCTCAGACCGACACGCGCTAGCCGGTGACGGCCGGTGTGCCGGTGAGCGCCGCGAGGTAGCGCAGGGCCTTGATGCCCGGCAGAAAGAAGTATGCGCCGCCGCGCACGGTGATAAATCGCCGCAAGTTGTGAACTCGTGTCCGCAGCGGATCGCACTGGATCGTCATCACGCCGTCGGTGCGATCGAGATTGCCGATCAGCGGATCGACCTCGTTGTAGAGGCCGCCGAACGCCGGATTGTTGATCCACGTCAGCTGCACAAACTCGAACTGGCGCTCGATGTCGCTGTTCAAGCAGATGAAATGCAGGCCGCGCTCGACGCCGTCGTCGACTAGCCGCTCGCGCTGCCGTGTACCGTAGGAGCGTCCGCGCCGCATGATGCGGTGGCGGTTGGCCGAGCGGCGCGCTACCTCAGGGTCGGCGACCAGCGAGTCGCGGGGGTTGGCGCGCCGAACGTGCGAGCCCACCGGACAGCCGAAGCCACTCGCATCGGTTTGAGCGTAGCCAAAGTTGTTCTCGTTGGTCAGCGTGCCGTCGTCAGCGTGCGGATCGCGGTCTGGGTGCTGCGCCAGGGACGCGCCGCTCGGCCAGCGGCCGACGAACTTGGCGCCCAGCCGAGTCGTCGCCTCGGGATTGCTGGCACTGTCCGCCCCGCGCGCGGCGGCATCCAGAAATTGCCAGAAATCGGCGACGTGCTGCGCCATCTGGCGAAAGACCAGGTAGCTGCCGTTGCGTCCGAGATCGTGCATGCCGGCCGGATCATACAGGCTCTGGGTGTTGGGCGGAATAACCGGCAGCAGATTGCCCGGATCGCGATCCGGCTCCACGAAGGGACCTTCGGCGATCACGTCGTAGTCGTTGGTATAGCCCATCAGAAACTCGCCGGCCGGTAGCTCGGTCGCGTGCTGGGTGCGCCGCTGCTGGCGCTCTTTCTTGCCGCTCCCGGCGATCACCGGCTGCCCGATGCCGTCGTTGAATCCGAAATGCTCTTTGGTGTCGGGCTGCCGCCCCGCGTCGAGCAGCATGATCTCCTCGACACCGCCGGCTGCGAAGCCTGCTCGTCGCCGCTCGATCTCGGCCGCAAGGCGCGGCTCGTCTTCCGCAAACAGCAGCAGCAAGATGTCGACGGGCGGATTCGGGTTATCCTCCTGGGCCTGCTCACAGTTGCTGTTGCCCCAGCGCCAGAACTTGGGCGCACTATCACCGCGATCGCCGAGAATACGCGCCCGGTACTCGGTGGCCATGCCTTCGATGAAGGGCCGCGAAAAGGTCGTGAGCGCCTGCTGATCGAGGCCCAGCCTGGCCAGGCCGGGATGCGTGAAGGCAATGTTGGTGGAGCTGCCTTCCTGCTTGGCTTGAGCCGTCGTGATCTCGTCGCTGATGCCGGCCAGCCAACGCCGGGCGCTGTCGGCATCCGTGATGCGCAGCAGGACGTACGCCGCGCACGAGAGATGAATATATGAGCTGATCACTATCCCCTGAATATCGTGTCGTTCTAGCTCTGCCATAAGCATGCTCCCTCAGCTAAAAGCGGTGTAGCCACGTCTGAACGTCGGCCGGCTCCAGCGGTTGATACAGCCCCTCGCGGATGGCGCTATTGGCGTCGATGCTTTGCACCGTGAGATCGCGATACGCGCTGTACCAGACGTTGGTGTAAACCTGGTAGGCGCGAGCATCGGCTTTGAAGCGCGAGCCGTCACGGGCGCCGCCGAAGATCAGAAAGCGTGTGCGCGGAAAGTCAACCGTGTTGCTCCAGATCGCAGTCAGGCCGGGACTGGCCTTGTCGATGAAGTCGTCGAGGTAATTCTCCCAGCTGCCGTCGAAATTGCTGACAAAGAGCAGTCGCCGCCCGCCGTCGACGATCGACCAGTGGGCGAAATGGATGCTGGGAATGCCGCTCAGCTCGCCGTGGAGCGCTGTCCGCGCCTTGAGGTTGACGAACCAGAGCACCGCCCGCAGCGTGAGTCGCCGGAAACGGCCGGGCTTGACGATCGCGAGGCTGGCCATGTGATTCTGGAAGGTGTGCGTCCGATCTTCGCGCTGCGTCAATTTTCCAACGTGGTCATGCTTTGCCACGCCACGCCAGACCGGATCGTGGCGCTCTTTCCACCACAGCACGGCCAGATACAGCAGGATCAGCGGGATCATGACCTGCCAGAAGAGCAAGACGATCAGCCCGGCCAGCACGATCGCGCCCCGAAACTTGAGCATCGGAATAATCTGCTCGGCCCGGCTGAGTCGCGGCCGAAAGCTGGCAGCCCAGCCGAAATCGGTCTGGTCGCTGACCGCTTCCTGGAGCCTCTGTCGCAGCTCATGGGCCGGCAGCCTGGGACGACAGCCGCAGGTCAGCGTATCCGCCGTGTTTTCGAGCAGATCGCGCAGCTGGGCCTCCTGTGCGATCCGCGCTGTGCTGCGCCCGGGATTGCCGATGTGATACGCGTTCGGCCGCACGACATGCGCCCGCAGGTAGCTCAGCATCTGCTCACGATCGGCTGCGCTGCCGGCGGGATAATCGACGCAGCAGCTATAGATGCGCTGCAAGCCGTCGGCGGCGTGCCGGTAAAGCTCGTCGAGGTACGGATCGAGCGGGCCGTCAAAGTTGTTCTCAAAAATCAACGTCGCGCCGTAGTCAGGGTCGTCGTTGAGAAACAGGCTGGCAAAATGCAGCAGCTTCAGCTTGGGAAAGGGCAGAT
The DNA here is from genome assembly GCA_036401895.1 of Herpetosiphonaceae bacterium. Classification (GTDB taxonomy): domain Bacteria; phylum Chloroflexota; class Chloroflexia; order Chloroflexales; family Kallotenuaceae; genus LB3-1. The sequence goes on from DASWTW010000296.1 coordinate 18,970, forward strand.
GCGGTTGGTCCAGCAGGTTGTCGGCGATCTCGGCGAGCAGCTGATTCAGCTCGGCAACCTTGTCGGGCTTGACCTTGGTAATAAAGGTGAGCACGCTATGGCTCATAAGCGCCTCCATCCGGGAAGATCACGAGCGGGAACATTGAGCAACCACCGGCCGGCATAGACAGCCGGTCTGGCTCGGAGCGTGAAAGATCGTGGTAGATGTGGAGTTTGAAACGTGTGGAAGATCTCATCGCTATCATAAGGCATCGATCTATCGGCGATCTTGCAAATAGGCCGCATGTTGGAGCGGTCGCGCCCTCGATCTGTGGCTCGCGCGGCTTCAAGCCGGCGCAGATGCCGTCGCCAGGCCGCAGGATTCGAAAGGCCAGGTTTGCAGCGCAGCCGCTCCTGGTGCTATAATGCGCCCCGCCAGGACGAACCTTAAGGAGTTAACGATCAATGGAGATCAAGAAGGTTGGCGTGGCCGGGTGTGCGCGCTCAGAGCGAGGCGTGAGAAGCGCCCTGCTACGCATTCAATCCGGCTATCGAACTACCGCCGTCGCCGATCCGGCGACTGTGATCTCCCCCACCCTTACGATCTTCACCTCCAATATCAAGAACCTAGAACCCAGAACCGGGTGCCCTTTGGGCGACCTAGAGCTGGGTGCCACGTTAGCGCGTACCTTGTCGCACAAGGGAACAAAGAATATATCGAGGTTCCGCTTTTCCCCTCTCCTGCCACAGCGGGAGAGGGGTGGTGCGCAGCACCGGGGTGAGGGCCTGCAATCAAGGATTTATGCATGAGCTACGAACATATTTTGCTTGAGCGCGACGGCGCGGTCGCGATCGTGATGCTCAATCGGCCCAAGCAGCTCAATGCGCTGAGCCAGGCGGTGCTCCGCGAGGTCGATGCGGCGCTGGATGAGCTGGCCGCCGACGATGCAGTTCGCGCGATTATTCTGACCGGCTCCGGCGATCGGGCGTTTGCGGCGGGCGCGGACATCGGCGAGCTGTCGGCGCTGGAAAGCGCGACGCAGGGCCGAGCTCTGGCGACGCGCTCGCATCAGCTGGGCCGCAAGATGGCCGATCTCGACAAGCCGATCATCGCCGCGATCAACGGCTTTGCGCTGGGCGGCGGCCTGGAGTTGGCACTGGCCTGCGACTTCCGGCTGGCCAGCGATACGGCGCAGGTCGGCCTGCCCGAGGTCACGCTCGGCATTATTCCGGGCTGGGGTGGAACGCAGCGCTTGCCGCGTCTGGTCGGGCCCGGCATGGCCAAGCTGCTGATGATGAGCGGCGAGCGCATCGATGCTGCCGAGGCGCTGCGGCTGGGCATTGTCGAGCGCGTGTATCCTCAGGCTGAGCTGCTGGACGCCGCCAAGCAGCTGGCGCAGAAGCTGGCCGGCATGCCGCCGCTGAGCATCGCCGCGATCAAGCAGGCAGTCAACCATGGCCTGAACATGACGCTGGACGACGCGAATATGTTTGAGGCCGGGCTCTTCGCCGAGCTGACGGCGACGCAGGATTGCAAAGAAGGCACGCGCGCGTTCCTTGAAAAGCGTAAGCCCGAATGGCAGGGCCGCTAAAGGTCGAGGATCGTCGCTTGATCGCTGAGCTAGCCAATCTGGATCACGAAACGCCGGCTGGAGCTGAGGTGCGTGTGCCGCTCGTGGGCGACGCGCCGCTCTACGATGCCCGGTTTCTGGCGCGGCCGAATCGCTTCGTGGTTGAGGCCGAGCTGTCGAGCGGCGAGCAGATCAGCGCGCATTGCGCCGATCGCGGGCGCTTGCTCTGGCTGGTGCCGGGATTGCCGCTGCTGGTCGGTCACAAGCCTGCCGCCGGCCGCAAAACCAGCTATCAGGTCGCGGCGGCCTGGATCGATGGCGCGTGGTCGTCGCTGGATACGCATCTCCCCAACCGGCTGATCGAGCATGCGCTGCGCCTCGGCGCGCTGCCGCAGTTTGCCAGCTATCCCACGATCAAGCGCGAGGCCCGGCACGGCAGCAGCCGCTTCGATTTTCTGCTGGCCGACGGCGATCGGCAGTGCTACGTCGAGGTCAAAAGCGTTGGGCATGTCGAGGATGGCGTGGGCCGCTTCCCCGACGCGCCGACTGAGCGCGGACGCCGTCACCTGGAAGAGCTGGCGGCGCTGGCGGCTTCGGGCACTCGCACCGCAGTGATCTTTGTTGCCCAAAATGCCAATGCCACGGTCGTCATGCCGGATCGCGCGATCGATCCGGACTTCGCCGCGACGCTGGGCGCGGTGATGCAGGCGGGCGTCGAGATCTACGCCTACCGTTGCCCGCTGGAGCGAAATGGCATAACATTAACTCAGGCGATACCGTGTGTGATCAGCTAAGCATCGAGCGACTGGTCAGCGATGTGTGGCAGCACTACGCGGCGTTGGAGGATGTTCCGTTCGTAGTCCGGCCAGCCCTGCCGATCTTGTTTTTTGGTGATAGCACGGCGTATGCTCGGTCGCGGCGCAAAATCATCACGGTTGGGCTCAACCCGTCGCTGCATGAGTTCCCGGCTGGTGCGCCCTTCAGCCGCTTTGTCGGGGGCGAGGGACTCGGGGCGGCTCAGCCCAACGCAGTCGATCCGCAGCACTATCTAGTGCTGCTGGATCGTTACTTTCGGATAGATGCATACAAGAGCTGGTTTAGCAGCTTCGAGCCGATCTTGAACGGGTTAGGGGCAAGCTACTATGGCGGGCTCGCGCACACGGTGCTCAATACGGATCTATGCTCGCCACTGGCAACTGATCCAACCTGGAGTGAGTTGGACGGCTCGCAGCAGGCGCTGCTGATGCGGCAGGGCGTGCCGCTCTGGCATCGGCTGGTCGAGTATCTTGCGCCCGATGTGATGCTAATCTCGATCGCACGGCATCTGCTCAAACAGATCCGCTTTGAGATAGTCACGCCGTGGCAGCCGATCTATACCATCGAGCAGCGCAAAGATGGCAGTGTCAAGCGACACGCCTACACTGTCGAGGCCGCGACGATCCGGCTGGGGAGCGGTAAGTTGACGCGAATTGTCTTTGGTAGAGCAGCGCACAAGCCGTTCGGGCTGATCTCGAACGCCGACAAAGTGGCGATCGGCGCGACGATTGGCACGGAGCTGGCTGAATTATAAATTAAGCTATACATGAATCCATATCCATAAGGAGTAGACATAATGGATTTCACTGCTAATTACGACATGTTCCTCGGCGAGGAGCATGAACTCTTACGGCAAACGGTGCGCCAGTTTGCCGAGCGCGAAGTGCTGCCGCATATTCGCGAGTGGGACCGTCAGGGCGCGCGCGAAGACGGCGATATGTCGCATGTGCGGCCGATCCTCAACCGCATGGGCGAGCTGGGCTTTCTGGGCATCTGCATTCCCGAGAAGTACGGCGGCGCGGGCATGGACTACCTGTCGCTGGCGGTGGTCTGCGAGGAGCTGGAGCGCGTAGACACGTTTCTGCGCGTAGTGCTGAGCGTGCATACCGGCCTCAACTCGCTGGCGCTGCTCCAGTGGGGCAGCGAGGAGCAGAAGCAGAAGTATCTCAAGCCGCAGGCCGAGGGCACGAAGCTGGCCGCCTACTGCCTGACCGAGCCCAACGCCGGAACCGATGTCGCAGGCATGCAGTCGACGGCGCGGCTTGAGGGCGATCACTATGTGCTCAACGGCGAAAAAACCTGGATCTCGCTCTCCGATGTGGCCGATCATTTCCTGGTTGTGGCCTACACCGACAAGTCCAAGAAGCAGCGCGGCATGACGGCGTTTATCGTCGAGCGCACATTCGAGGGCGTCTCGTCGCATCCGATCCACGGCAAGCTCGGCGTGCGCGCGGGCAACACCGGCAGCGTGGTCTTCCAGGACGTGCGCGTGCCGGTCGCCAACCGGCTGGGCGAAGAGGGCGAGGGCTTCAAGATCGCGATGTCGGCGCTGGATAACGGGCGCTACACCGTGGCTGCCGGTGCGACCGGCCTGATCCAGGCGGCGCTTGAGGCCAGCGTCAAGTACGGCATGGAGCGCGAAAGCTTCGGCAATCCGATCGCCGAGCATCAGCTGGTGAAGCGCATGGTCTCGCACATGGTCCGCAAGCTCGACACCTCGCGGCTGCTGGTCTATCGCGCGGGCTGGATGAAGAACCAGGGCCGGCGCAACACCCGCGAGACGACGCTGGCCAAGTGGCATGCCACTACCAGCTCGTTCGAGGCCGCCGACGACGCGATCGAAGTACACGGCGCGTACGGCTTCTCGGATGAGTATCCCGCCGAGCGCTTCCTGCGCAACTCACGCGGCGCGGTGATCTACGAGGGTACGCGCGAGCTGCAAGAGCTGCTTCAGGCCGATTTCGCCTTTGGCTTCCGCGAGAACAAGCCGCTGCGCAAAGAGCTGCCGGCGTACGATCCTGCGGAGTGGAGTGAATAGTCGAAGGAACAAATGAACAAACGAACAAGAGAACAAAAAGGTTATCTTCGTTTGTTGTTCTTTAGTTCTTGATAGAATGAAACAGAACAAAGGAATGAGATCTTTGTTCCTTTGTTCACTTGTTTTCTTGTTCTTTCCAAGGAGTTAACATGCACGCAGTTGTGTTTATCAAACAAGTGCCGCAGCAGAACAGCGTTAAGATCACTGCGGACAAACATATCGACGCGTCCGGCATCGAGCCGATCATCAGCCTGTTCGATGAGTATGCGATCGAAGAGGCGCTGCTGCAAGTCGAGAAGAGCGGCGGCAAGGTCACGGTGATCACGATCGGCGGCGAGGAAAGCCTGGAGTCGCTGCGCAAGGCGCTGGCGATGGGTGCCGACCAGGCGATTCTGGTCAACGATCCGGCGCTGGCCGATGTCGGCTCGCTGGGCGCGGCCAAGGTTGGCGCGGCGGCCGTCAAGAAGCTGGGCGATGTCGATGTGGTCTTCTGCGGCAAGCAGTCCACCGACGACGAGACTGCGGTCTTTGGACCGGCGCTGGCGCGCTACCTGGGCGTTCCCGTGCTGAGCTATGTCTACAAGGTACACGAGGTAGACGCGGGCGCCAAGCGCGTCGTAGTCGATCGCGCGCTTGAAACCACGGTCGAGACCGTCGAGGCCAGCCTGCCCGCCGTGCTGACGACCGTCAAAGATCTGAACCAGCCGCGCTATCCGTCGCTGCTCAAGATCAAGAAGGCGCAGAAGGCCGATGTTCCGCGCTGGGCGCTCGCCGATCTGGGCATCTCCACCGCCGACATCGCGCCGAAGGTCTCCTACCTGGATCGAGTTCCGCCGCCGCCACGGCCGCGTGGCTCGATCATCGAGGGTGGCTCGGCGCAGGAAAAAGCGCAGAAGCTGGTCGACGCGCTGGTGAGCGGACAGGTTATCTAGCATTGTATGGCGGCTGTGGGCTAAGCTAGCCCAGGCGCTGATCGAGGATACAGATGGCAAACGAAATTTGGTTCTATGTCGAGCAGACGGGCGGCGATCTGTCGGCCGCTGCCAAAGAGCTGATCACCAAGGCCCGCGAGCTGGCGGAAGGCTTGGGCGGACAGGCGGCGGCGTTGATCCTCAACCCGCAGGCCGGCCAGATCGCCGAGCGCGTCTTTGGCTACGGCGTTTCCAAGGCGTACGTCGTCGAAGATGGCGCGCTTGAGCAGTACACCACCGATGCGTTTGTGACGGCGGCAGCGGCGCTGATCAAGGAGCACCAGCCCAAGGCCGTGCTGACCAGCTCGTCGCTTCAGATGCGCGATTTCACGGCCTCGCTGGCAGCGGAGCTGGACGCCGGCCTCGCGCCCGATTGCACCAACGCGGCAGTGCGCGACGGCCAGATCGTCGCGACGCGGCCGTCACACGGCGCGAACGTGATCAACACGCTCGGCTTCAGCGGCGACATCGCGATCATCTCGCTGCGGCGGCAGGCGGCGGCCGAGGCGCAGGCTGCGGGCGGCGGCAACGGCGAAGTTGTGCGCGGCCAGCTGGGCCAGGCTCCATCGCGCATGAAGGTGGTCAAGGTCCAGGAGAAGACGAACGCGGTCAATCTCGCCGACTCGCAGATCATCGTGTCTGGCGGGCGCGGCCTGGCTTCGCCGGAGAACTACGAGAAGCTGGTACCGGCGCTGGCTCAGGCGCTGGGCGGCGCATACGGCGCCTCGCGCGCGATCGTCGATGCCGGCTGGGTGCCTTACGAGCGTCAGGTCGGCCAGACCGGCAAGACCGTGTCGCCGAAGCTCTACGTCGCGTGCGGCATCTCGGGCGCGATCCAGCACCTGGCGGGTATGCGCAACTCCGGCACGATCGTCGCGATCAACAAAGATCCCGAAGCGCCGATCTTCAAGGTCGCGACCTACGGCGTCGTTGGCGATGTGAACGAGTTGCTGCCGGCGCTGACCGAGGTCGTCAAGCAGAAGACCGGCAAGTAGCCCAACCAATCGAGGAGAACCAGGAGCCAGGAGTCGATCCTTCGGCTCTTGGTTTTCCATTGTTAGCCAGGCCCTCATCCCGGATGCTGCGCATCCACCTCTGCCTCGCGCTCAGCCGGACTTCCGGCTTCACGGCCGCAGGCGAAGGGGTAGAGTCGGTCCTACGTTGTTCGCTTGTTCTTCCGTTACGTTCTAGGTTCTAAGTTCTAGGTTCTTGATTCTCCGTTTTGTTCTTTGTTCTATTGTTCTTTGTTCTTTACTTTGGTTCTTCTTAATATGACTGAAATTTTCTTGCCACAGCTCGGCGATTTGGCCGCTGAAGCGACGATCGAGCGCTACTACAAGCAGGTTGGCGATAGCGTAGAGCCGGGCGATCCGCTGGTTGTTGTGCGCACGCGGCGCTTCGAGTGGGATGTTCCCGCGACGGCGGCGGGAACCATCGGCGATATTGTGGCGCAGCCGGGCGCGACGATCCCGGTCGGTGCGGCGCTGGTTCGCCTGGATGGTGCGGCGGCGGAAGCGGAAGAGATCGCCGTTGAAGCATCAGCCGATAGCCGCGCTACGCGTGCCACGCCGGTCGCGCGCAAGATCGCGACGGTCCACGGCCTGGATCTGTCGGCGCTGCGCGGCTCAGGGCCGCGTGGAATCATCCGGCGAGTGGATGTGCTGGCTGTCGTCGGCGAGCCTGCGGTCAAGACCGAGAAAGCCTTCGACTCGTGCTTTGCGCTGAATATTCCCACCGAGGCTACGATCACCGCGCCACGCCCGGCGGAGACGCAGCCTGACGCTACAGCTGCTCCGCCCGCGAATCGTCCCGCAGCACCGCAGCAGCTGCCGCTCTCCGCAGCCCAGCGATCGATCGCGGCGCAGCTGATTGAGAGCAAGCTAGCGATTCCGCACGCGCTGACGGCGATCGAGGTGGAGTTGAGCGCAGTGCTGGCCTATGTCGAGGCTCAGCGCGGACGGCTGGCGAAGCGCGGCATCGATCTGAGTGTCACGACCTGTATTGCCCAGGCGGCGGTCGCGGCGCTCACCAAGCACCGGCTGCTGAACAGCGTGTGGAGCGACGACGGCATTATCGTTCGCGGGCAGGTGCAGCTTGGCGTAGCAGCCGGACAGCAGGCCGATAGTGCGTTCGGGCTGATCCCCGACGCGGCTGATCTGAGCCTGCAAGGTCTGGCGCGAGCGCTCAGCCGGCGCCAATCGCTGGAACATGCTGCTGAGCTGGCCCACCAGGCGACCTTCACGCTCTGCGATGAGGGCGGCACGCGCTGGCGGCACGCGATCATTCCGGCAGTCCAGGGCGCGATCCTGACCATCGGAGCGATCGAGCGCCGGCCCTACGTGCTGGAGCAGCCCGCCAACGACACGATCGTGATCCGGCCATTGACGATCCTGACGCTGGCCTACGACGCGCGCTGTATCTCGCCACCCCAGGCCGACGAATTTCTCACGGATCTGCGATCCCGATTGGAGCATTTCAGTCCGTTGTGATAGACTACCAGCCAAGCAAACCAACGGCGGTTCGCGCTTGTGACTGCCCGTTGCTTTTGTGGCGTGCATTTTGATAGCGCACCACCGTTTGTCCGATAGGCTTTATCAACAGCAGGGAGGAATTACTATGGCCGCTCCCATTCGCCGCATCGGCATGTTAACCAGCGGTGGTGATGCGCCTGGTCTAAACGCAGTTATTCGCGCGGTCGTCAAAACAGCCGAGATCGAGTATGGCTGGAAGGTCATCGGCATCGAGGATGGCTTTGAGGGCCTGTTGACGCCGCCGCATATCCGCAACATGGGCGTGGAAGACGTGCGCGGCATCCTGTCGCGTGGCGGTACGATCCTCGGCACCACTAACAAAGGTCATTTTCGGACGGTCGAGGTTAATGGCCGGCCCCAGCGCGATCCGGCTCCCTATAAGGAGCTGGCACAAAATATGCGCCGCATGGGCCTGGATGCGCTGGTGATCATCGGCGGCGAAGGTAGCCAGGGCATTGCCAGCGATCTCGCCAAGTACGGCGTGCGCGCGGTCGGCGTGCCGAAAACCATCGACAACGATCTGTATGGCAGCGATCGTACCTTCGGCTTCGATACGGCGCTGACCGTCGCGACCGAGGCGCTGGATCGCTTGCATACCACGGCGGCCAGCCACGATCGCGTGATGGTGCTGGAGGTGATGGGACGTGATGCGGGCTGGATCGCGCTGCACTCCGGTCTGGGTGGCGGCGCCGATATTATCTTGATCCCCGAGATCCCTTTCTCGATTGAGGCGGTCGCCTCCAAGGTTATGAGCCGCGATTTCCAGGGCTCGAATTTCTCGATCATTGTGTGTGCGGAGGGCGCGCTGGAAAAAGGCGGCCAGCAGATCTATCAATCCTCAACCGGTACGCTGGGCGGGATTGGCTCGTATGTGGCCAACGAGGTCGCCAAGCGCACCAACAAAGATAGCCGCGTGGTAGTCCTGGGTCACTTGCAGCGTGGGGGCGAACCAACGCCCTACGATCGCATCCTGGCAACGCGCTTCGGGGCTGCGGCTGTGCGTGAGTTGGCCGAAGGTCGCTATGGCGAGGTCGTTGTGCTGCGCGGCGGCATTATCACGACGATCCCGATGGCTGAGTGCGCCGGCAGGGTCAAGACGGTTCCCGTCGACGATGAGATGGTGCGCACGGCGCGCGGTCTGGGCATTTCGTTCGGCGATGAAGATGTCAGCGAGATGCTGCCGGAGGCGCTGGCGGAGCTCGAAGCGATCGCGACCGATCTCCAGGCTGATGACGATCCGACGGAGGACTAGGCAGCTTTGAAGCAGGGCTCTGAGGCAGCGGACGATGCGGCGGATGATCAGCAGGAGTTGTGGCTGGGCTACGACGGCCTGCTTGTGCCGCTGCGGATGATCAGTGCGCTGCTGGTGTATCAGCCGGTCTGGGATCGTCGCATCATGCACGACTACGGCCGCGTGCCGCCCGATGTTCAGGCGGTGGTGCTGCTGCATGATGGTCGGGCACTGCCAGCCCGGCGTGCGCTCGCCGATCTCAGGTTGCGCTGGAATGCCTGGCAGGCCGCACAGACTGACGAATCGCGCGATCAGGATAGCTTGGCAGATGCTCCGGCTGAGGAAGACTGAGTGTAGAACCATGCGGCGATCTTCTTCCAAACAGATCTGGCTCCGTTTGCTGGTCTCGCTGATTGCGCCGGCGCTGGTTGCCTGCGGCGGTGCTGTGATGGAAAACCGTCCAACTGTCCAGCCGATCGTTCGGCTGACGCCTGCGCCAACCCAGAATGTCGGCGGCACGCAGACCGCCTATGCTCAGATCAGCATTCCAACGCCCACACCTGCGGGGCTGTACATCGTTAAGGCCGGCGATACCCTCGGCACGATCGCCGATAATTTCGAGACCACAGTTGACGAGATTATGGCGCTGAATAGTATTGCCGATCCAAACAAGATTGAGGTAGGCCAGCAGATTATTATCCCTAGTTTGTTGACGCCCACTGCGCAATCCGACGAAAGTATTACGCCAACCCCTTGACAGTGGTGACTCCGGCTGGTACAATTCCACTCGTGTTCGCCCCTATCCAAGCGACACTCAAACCGTCAAGGGATGAAGGAGGTGATGCCCATGAGTGACATGAGTTCGGGCATCGCCGCAGAGGTTACCAAGTAACTTCACGGTGATGCCCTTCTTAGAAGAAGACGGCCTATGCTTTAGAGCATAGGCCGTCTTTTTGTTTGTAGTGTAGCTGGCGATGATATTTTTTATTTTTGGGCGATGCTATTTTTGACTCAGTCTTTGGTGTAACGTTACAGTTGTGTTTGTCGATTTCAATAATCCATACACATTTTTTGAAAATCCGTGTACTTTTACATATAGGTTTGTTGAAAAACCAAACCACTACATGTAGTGGTCCATTTGTTGAAAATGCCCGGAGTGTCGCTGTAGGATAGAGTTGTCATGTTAGGTCAAGCGACCATGTTGGTTCACGATCACCATGATCGAGAGGCGATGGGCTCTGTCGAGGTGCATGCAGCGCAAAACCTCGTGGTAACCTGTTCTATCTACGCTTTTTATACCTATTTGGGGTATTATACGAAAGAGCCGTAACCAGAGATAGGGGTAGTATACGAATCGGATTCGTAAATCCCTCGTTCGGCGGCTGAACTTGGTGCTAGGGCCTATATGTGGTTTCGCACTATTCCCAAAGACGAGCAGATCAACGCAGTGCTGACTAACCAGCTGTGGACTTTGCTCCGTCGTTGTAATTTCCGCAGGCCAAGTCTCCAGCGCAAATGGTCAGTTTCGGTCGGAGACATCGTGTCCGCAGCCCGGCAGCAAGGACTAGATTCGTTTGTGCAGCAGGACCCCGGCGGAGAGGGCATTTACCTCGTACCTCGACCGGGCGGATATGAGGTCGCATACATGGAGCGTGGTTGCCAGATGTTCGAGGAGCGGTTTGAGCATCTGGAAACGGCATTCACCCACTGGGTCAAGGCGCTGCTGGACGCCTATCGACTGCCCCATGATCCTGGGCGTTGACTTCCGTCCAATGAGTACATGGTTCGCAAGGTCGCTCCTGATGAGATCCGCGCACTCGCCGCCGAACCAAGTGTTGCAGCGGACGCCGATCCAGAGTGACGGTGCAGTTGTAGGCAGCGGCGCAGCTCAGCGGCGCTGAACTTGGCGTTAGGCGTCATCTACTCTTAATTCGAAACGGAACATGGGTATCAAGAACTACTTAATCGACGGCGTGTCCTGCGCCGGTAAAACCACGGTCTGCAACGAACTACAGCGGCGCGGCTACCACGCCATCCACGGCGACCGGGAATTGGCCTATTGGGGCGATCCAACAACCGGCGAGCCCGTTCATGGGTGTGCCGGAGCGGAGCGTACCTGGATGTGGAACGTTGAGAAGGTCAGCGCGTTGGTAGTCGATCACACCCATGCGGCAACATTCTTTTGCGGTGGTTCCAGGAATTCCGACCGTTTCATCGATTGGTTCGATGGCGTGTTCGTGCTTGAGATCGATCTGGATACGCTGAACCGGCGTCTTGCCGCCCGACCGGAAGACGCGTGGGGCGGATCGGCAAGCGAAGGAGAAGCCTTTGCGCGCTTCCAACATGCGACCAAAGCAGGCCTGCCCACGAACGCAATCATCATCGACGCCACAGCACCCCTTTCACGGATCGTCGACACCATTCTTGAACATGCCAATGTGGTGTCGCCTTAAGCACAGACGTAGATGCGTGCCCGCTTTTCGCTGGACGCAGACACAGGAGACGAGGAATGACGCCGAACACCAGGATGGAGCTGATGGTCAGCCTGTGCTCATCTCAAAAAAATCGATGAAGCTCCAGCTAGTTGTTCCGGCCGTAGCTCATCCAGAACGTTCGGCCCTCGTCATGAGAGATATGTGTGTGCTTTGGGCGTTGCCGTGACCGCGCCTCCATAGAGGGCGTTGCGCCTCGAAAACGGATGGGGCACCATGGCTGAAACGGGGTGTGTCGTCAGAACGGGAGACCAGATGCCTGGCAGAACGAGTGCCCATACGGTAAACTAGCGTACTGGCTGCACGCGCGGGACAATGCGCGTTCTGCCGACGAATGGGAAGTATTTCGTGTGTGTCGATAGGGCGTGATCGTGCGATGTGTGAAGGGGAGGATGTGGCCAATGGGATGGGAGGTACTCGGGCAGTGGGGTGACGACGTCGCTCGCATCGAACGGCTCGCTGGCGGCGTGGCCAACGACGTGTGGAGCGTGCGCATCAACGGGCAGCTCGTGGTCGCGCGTCGCGGTGTCAGGAGCCACGCCGATCTCGCGTGGGAGACCGAGCTCCTCGTTCGCCTCGACCGTGAAGGGCTAACCGTGCCGGTGCCGATCCCGACGACAAACGGTCGGCTGTTCGCTGACGGTGTGGTGGTGATGACCTACGTTGAGGGCCG
>DASWTW010000297.1:0-12287 GCA_036401895.1 Herpetosiphonaceae bacterium
GCTGCCGGCGCGGCCACGCAAGCAGCTACAGCGGCTCCGACCGAAGCAGAGGCTGCGTCGGCGCAGGCTGCGCCGGCAGCTGTCGCGATGGCAGGTGGAGAGGCGGATGGGCCGCCCGCTGGAGCTGAAGATCCGGCGTTGGAAGAAGTCGCGGCGCTATCACAGCAGGTCGAGTCGCCGCCACAGGAAGATTACAGCGCCGCCTTAGACTCGGTTGGTGAGAGCGTGGGAGGAGGCGGTGGTGGCGGCGGCGGTGGCGGTGGTGGCTCCGCGATCGCCAACAAGCCGGTGCCATCTGCACCGAACGTGGCCAGTGCGCCGCCAGCCCAGGCCATGGGCGCGCTCCAGGGCTTGCCCCCGCTGCAATTGCAAGCATCCCTGGACGGTGTTTCGGCCTCAGCTGCAAACTTTGTCGATAAAGAGCAAGCGCAGCTTGCGGCCCAGCCGCCGCAGATGCAGCGGCCCTCAGGCGCGCCTGCTCAGCATGGCGCTCCCGCCACCAGGCCCGATCTGCCCGGCCCCAAAGGCAATGCGAAAGTCGAGCGTGCGCCCGAGGGCAAGGCAACGCCGGTTGCGAAGCCAAAGCCGCTGCCGGCTGCTCCGCCCAATCCTGCGCAACGCGCGGCACCGCCCGTCGAGACCAAAGATCTGCCGTCGTCGATCAGCAATATTCCCACGACCGATCCAGGCATGGCGCTCAAAGCCGGCCCTGCGCCGACCGTCGAGCTTACCGGCAATGCCGATCCGAACAAAACCGAAGAGCAACAGAACAAGCTGCTGTCCAGCGTCCAGAAGGCTCATGGCGAAGGTAAGACTGACGCGGCTCAGCCCATGGGCGAGAACGATATTTTTCCGGTCGTGCCGGCCGAGATGCTCAAAGCCGATGTTCCTGGCGGCGCGGGCGGCGGCGCAGCCGGCAAAGCTCATGCAGCAGTCGGTGCGGCGGCGGCCATGGACGATCAGGGCGTTGCCGTGTCGGCGATCGCTCAGGAGCAGAGCGGTCCTGCGATCCAGTCGGCGGTTGCTAAAGCTCAGGGCGAGATCAACGCCAAGCAGCAGGAGCACACCACCAAGGTTACATCGGAGCGCACGAAGTCCAGCCAGGAGATCGACCAGCTTATCGCCGATAACAGCTCGGCCCAGACGACTGAGCGCACAAAGGCGCTGAGCGAAGTTCAGCAGCAGCGCTCGCACTGGAATCAGGAGCAGACCAAGCTCGTCACCGATGCCCAGACCGAGTCGACAAAGGCCAAGGCCAAAGGGCTGCAAACCATCCAGCAGGAGCAAGCCCAGGCGGATCAAGAGGCGGCTCAGCATATCGAGCAGGGCAATGCCGAGGCTGCGGAAGCGCAGCGCCAGGGCGAGCAAGAGGCCAAGCAAGAGCAGGAGCGCGGCAAGAGCGAGGCAAACTCCGGCGGCTTCTTCGGCTGGCTCGCAGATAAGGCCAAAGGCTTCTTCGACGGCATCAAGCAGGCGATCAAGGCCGCGATCGATAAGGCGCGCGCGCTGGTCCGCAGTGTCATCGAAAAAGCTAAGCAGCTAGCCGTCGCGGTGATTGAAAAAGCGCGGCAGGCAGTCGTTGCGGTGATTCGCAAAGTGGGCGATACGCTGATCGCCATCGGCGACCGTGTGCTGGCGGGATTCCCGGCCCTGCGCGACAAGTTCCGCACGGCGATTAAGGGCTTGGTGCAAAAGGCCGAGCAGGCAGTCAATGCGCTGGCGGACAAGCTCAAAGATAACGTCAAGAAAGCCCTGGACAGGATCGCCAAGACCATCGATAGCGCGCTCAACCTGCTTGAAAAAGGTCTGATGGCGGTTGTGGACAGCGTCAAGAGCGTGGTTGACAACGCGATCAAGACGGCCAAAGCCTTCATCAGCGCGCTTGGCGCCTTCGCGGCGATCATCGGCGACATCGTACCCAATCCAGGCCAGTGGCTGAGCAACCTCGGCAAGGGCGCAACCGATGGTGTCAAGAACCATTTGTGGACCGCGTTCCAGACCCAGGTCAAAACCTGGTTCCAGAATAAAGTCGAGCAGGTGCTGGGTCTGGGACAGGCGGTATGGACGCTGCTCAAGAAGGGCGGCATCACCATGGCGCAGATCGTCTCGATGGTCTGGCAGGCGCTCCAGGAGATGATCCCGGCGGTGCTGCGCGATCTGCTGATCGAGAAGCTGATTTCGATGATCGTCCCGGCAGCGGGAACCGTCAAGCTGATTATCGAAGGGTTGCAAGCGGCCTGGGGCTCGATCAGCTCGATCATCCAGGCGATCGATCAGTTCGTCAAGTTCTTGAAGGCCGTCAAGAGCGGCAACGCGGGTCCAGCCTTTGCAGGCACGCTGGCCGCCGCTGCGGTCGCGGTGATCGATTTCGTCTCGAACTGGCTGCTGCAACGCATTCGCGGCAAAACCGGCGGCGTCACCAGCAAGATCCGCGCGCTGGCGCAAAAGATCGGGCGTGGCCTGACCAGAACGCTGGGTAAGGTCGGCAAGCGCATCGGCAACGCGATGTCGAAGGTCAGGAATCGATTCGATCGCCGACGAACGCCGGAGCGTAGAGAAGACGATATGCGCGCGAAGCAGGAGCGTCTGGATCGCGCCGTCCGTGAGCTAACGCCCAAAGTACTCGGCCTGCTGAGCCGTGGTGTTGGCGGTCTTCGCTTCCGCGCCCAGCTTGGGCTCTGGAAGCTCCAGCATCGCTTGACGCGGCTCGATACGCAGGGCAGCGGCGATAATATTCGTGTTGTCGCCACGGTCAACCCGAGCAAAGACATCGTGAAGGGCGCGGTCGAGGCGAATGCTGAGCATATCTTGAAAACCTCGCGCGAGGTTGGACGAGAGTTGCTGAATACCAAAGAAGCTACAGAGCATTTTGAGGCGATCGTTCAGCAGCGAGCAAGCGGAAAAGGCCGCGAGCCGGGCAGCCCGATTATCCTTGCGCCTGCCCAAGGCTTCCTGGGCCAGGCCCGTGACATCGGCAACATGTACCAGCCATTCAGCGAACAGGCGGTGTCAGACGGTCACCTTCGGAATCGCCATACGACCGAGCACATGCAAATCTCGGGTATTCCGGTCTCGGAGAAACAAAAATACACCACTGGGCCGGGACATATCCATGTACAGGGCCTTGCCGGACATGGCACCTATGATGATGTCCATAAGATGATGCAAGGTATTCAGCAAGAGGCTGGATACTCGGACGCGCAGCTCATCAGGGCCGTGCGCAGGTGGATGCAGACCGGAGTTGTCGATCATAAACTTCTCGGTCGTCAGAACCAGATTGCGGCGCTCACCCGGCTGATGCACGTCGAAGCAGGCCGTGAAGCCGCGCAAGTTTCCAACCTGACGCTCTTGTTGAATAGTGTGGAAGATGGCCATATGAGCCTTCAGGATGCGCTCCACACCAACAACCCTATGGCGCCGCGCGGCGCAGTGAGGGCAACCAATGGTATTGCTGAAGATCTTGGTATGCAGCCGCAAGGCGAATACAAATCGCGTGCGTCACGTGAGAAAGTTGAGCAGCTCAAGCGTATGGAGCTGGACCTCATGACACAGTATCTCTTTGCCAAGACGCAAGGCGACAAGCCGATGTTTAAAGATCTTCGCCAGCTCGAAAATTTCATCAGGCGGGATCTGCGCGAGTACTTAAGGTATAGTGTGCTGCGTGGCGTTACTGGAAAGGAATAGCGCATGCGCACGATACGAGTTATTCTCAAGCCATCTACATCGGAAGAAGACATTACGGCGCTGGCAGAGCGGCATGGCTGGCATTTTCAGGAAGCACTGGGCCCTACTGAGCAACAGCCATACGAGAAGATCTGGATAGCGCCTGATAATTACACCAGCATTCACTATATTGAAGATTTCCTGCTCCGTATTCGCTATATCATCGTCACCAAGGATCGGCCGGATGAAGTCGTCGCTCAAATTCAATCCGGGCTCGACGTGTACAGCCGCGATGAGATTCTTGGCCTGGTAGAAACAGCGGATGAGCTAAACCAGCGTATTCTCGCGCTGCATCGGGTTGCGGGTGCCGCGCCGCAAGAGTTCGATCAAGCGATCTTCGATTGTTTACAGCGCGCGATGAACGATCCCGAGATGGCTATCCGGCGCGCGGCGATATTCGCGACGACCTATGCGCATTGGCCGGAGTTTCAAGAATCGCTGGAGCGGCTTCAGGACAGCGATGACGATCCTTCGGTGCGCGAGCTGGCCCGGCATGTGCTGGAGAGTCAGCGACGGCATAACTGGGGCAGAGACGATCGCTGACCAGCGGTGCTGCTACACGGGAGAAAGCTATGCGTTTAGTGCTCTGCAACTGCAATCCTGACGCCGCCGAAGCGATCGCGCGTCACATGATCGAGAAGCGCCTGGTTGCATCGGTCAGCGCAGTGCCGGGAGTGCAGCGCATGTACCGGCAGGCGGATGAGATCCGCACACAGCGCGATACGCTGCTGCTGATGCAAACGCTGCCCGAGCGCTTGCAGGCTTTGACTGAGGAGCTGGTGAGTTTGAGCGCTCCCGATATGCCGCCCATCGTGTCGCTGACGATCTTCGAAGCCAACGATCCATACATGCGCTGGATCGAAGCCAATCTCCAGGATCAGGAGTGAGCAGCAGGGCTGCGCTGAGGCGGTCGATGCGTGGTGCAGGAGCGTGTTGTGGATCTTATTCTAGCTGTGTGCATGTGTCCTCAAGCTGTCGCCCCGCAGATCGCGCGTGAAGTTTTGGAGCAGCGCTGTGCGGCATGTGTCGATATTCTTCCGGGCATGTGGGGTATGGTCGGCTGGGAGCCGGGCCAGCTGTCGGGCGATGAAGTGACGCTGTTGATCACGACCGCCGATGAGCTTGTCGAGGAGCTATATACAGTCATCCTGGATCTGCATCCAGCCTCGACGCCGGTGATCGCGAATCTTGAACTGGCCGAGAGCTACTCCGCGTATATCGAGTGGCTGCACACAACGCTGGCCAGCGACTAGCAGCCGGCGCTGCTCACACAATCCTCAGAAGCTGCCTCAGATTTCCTCTTCAGAAACCTCTAGCGCTTTTTAGATTCGGTCCTGCCAATCGCTTTGTGCCGGCAGCCGGCTGAGCGTCAGCCCTGGTGCTCGGCGACAAGATGATGCCACAGATGGATGCGGGCACAGCGGCGACAAAGCAGGCTGCCGATCTGGTGGGCCAGCCGCTCTTTCCCTTGACCACAGCGCGTGCAGCTGGCGAGCAGCCGCGCGTCGAAGAAGCGCAGCGCGGTTCCCTGACAGCGCGGTATCTGCGCACAGCCCTCGATCAGCCAGACCAGCAGCCGGTAGGCCGGGCGTGGCTGATCGATCGTTGTGGCCGTCATCCGCTGCATTGCTTGTCCTTTCGGTGCCGCTGCGACATGTTTCTCTGGTGGTATATACAACCGGAAGCGGGGAACGGTTCAATTGCCGGCGCTCAAGAGCTTATTGCCTAAGCAAGCAGGCTGGCGGTTTGGAGAGCCGCTCAGAAGCAGCGCATTTGCATCAGCGGTGCTAGCGCGGGTAGAATGACCGGGATAGCAAAGCTGCATCGTGCCGACGATCGGCACCAGGAGGCAACCAATGGCATACGATGTAACACTGATCCGTGGTGATGGAACGGGGCCCGAGCTTGTCGAGGCGACGCGACGAGTGCTGGAGGCGACGGGCGTAGCGTTCAACTGGGATGTGGTCGAGGCCGGCGTGGATATTATGGAGACTGCGGGCACGCCGCTGCCGCCGAATGTCCTCGAAAGCATTCGCCGCAACAAGGTCGCGCTGAAAGGCCCGATCACGACGCCGATTGGCACAGGCTTTCGCTCGGTCAACGTGGCGCTGCGCAAAGAGCTGGATCTCTACGCCTGCATTCGTCCGTGCAAGCTCTACAAAGGCGTGCGCTCGCGCTTCGACAACGTCGACGTGGTGATCGTCCGTGAGAATACCGAGGATCTGTACGCCGGCGTTGAGTATCCGGTCGGCAGCGACGAGGCCAAGCAGATCATCGGCATGGCTCCGGGCAAGATTCGCGACGACGCCGCGATCTCGATCAAGCCGATCTCGCGGACTGGAACGCACCGGATCGTCAAGGCGGCGTTTGACTACGCGATCGAAAACAACCGGCGCAAAGTTACCGCCGTCGCCAAGGCCAACATCATGAAGTACACTGATGGCCTGTTCTATGAGGTGGCGCGTGAGGTAGCCAAGGAGTACGAGGGCCGCGTCGAGTACGACGAATGGCTGGTCGATGCGATGTGTATGCAGCTGGTGCAGAAGCCCGAGAACTATGATGTGCTGGTGATGGGAAATCTTTACGGAGACATTCTCTCGGATCTGTGCGCCGGCCTGGTCGGTGGCCTGGGCGTGGCTCCCGGCGCGAATATCGGCGTGGACACCGCGCTCTTCGAGGCGACACACGGCTCGGCTCCCAAGTACAAAGGCCAGAACAAGGTCAATCCGACCGCGCTGATTCTGTCGGGCATGCTGATGCTGCGCTACCTGGGCGAGCGTGACGCCGCCGATCGGCTGGAGCAGGCTGTTGAGGACGTGATCAGCGAGGGCAAGGATGTGACCTACGACATGAAGCCCAATCGCAACGACCCAACAGCTGTCGGTACGGCGGAGTTCGCCGACGCGATCATTCGCAGGTTGCAGGCGTAAGTAAAAGAACAAATGAACAAACGAACAAGAGAACAAAAGGTTTGAGGCCACGTTCTCTTGTTCGTTGTTTTTAATCGCTGCCAAGTAAGAGTCTTGACACTAAAAAAGTAGAGTTCGGTGTAGACAAAATAGAATCGTGCTTCCCCTTGTTGCTTTGTTCCCTTGCCCCCTTGTTCGTTCTCATCCCCGGTTCATGGGTATAATGAATCCCATGAGTGATGCGATTATTCTTTTCAGTCACGGCAGCGTCCTGTGCGGCGCCGGCCAGAATCTGGCCGAGCTGGCGGTGCGGCTGCGTGAGCGTGGTGTCGCGCCGATCGCCGAGGTCGGCTATCTCAACTACAGCGAGCCGCGCTTTATCGATACCTTTCGGCGCTGCGTGGAGCAGGGCGCTACGCATATCACGGTCGTGCCCTATTTTCTGGTGGCGGGAAAGTTCGTCAAAGAAGATCTGCCGGATGTGATCGCCAGGGCGCAGGCCGAGTTTCCTGGCGTCGAGGTGCGGGTCGCAGATGCGATCCGCTTCCATCCGCTGCTGGCCGACGCGCTGCTGGCCTGCGCCGATCGGGCGCGTCCGCCGGCGGAGTGGCGCGACACCAAGGCGCAGGTGGCGGCCTTTTGCCGGGCCAATCCCCGCTGCCCGCTGTATGGAACGCAAGATTGCCCCGCGACACGTGCTATGGAGGTGGTTTCATGAAAACAGCGCTGCTGGTGATGGTCCACGGCTCGCCGCGTCCGATCGCCAACAACGATATGTTTGCGGTTGTAGACGTGATCCGTGAGCGCGGCGTGTATCCGCTCGTCGAGGTCGGCTTTATGGAGATCAACGAGCCGTCGATTCCTGAGGCGATCGAGCGCTGTGTGGCGCAGGGAGCCGAGCGCGTGCTGGCGGTGCCCTATTTTCTGCACACCGGTAATCATGTTACCGACGATCTGCCGACGCTGCTGGAAGCGGCCCAGGCCAGGTATCCTCAGGTCGAGTTCTTGATGGGCGATTATCTGGGCCACGATCCGCTGCTGGCGGATGTGGTCGCCGAGCGCACAGCACAGGTTCGTGGCTGAGGCAACCACATAGCGAAGGATGCACGGCGAGTGAGGCGATCTTCACTCGTCGTGTTGTTTAAGGCACCGATCCTGGCAAGCAGTTGATCTATAATGGCGCAGAATGATGGGCAACAAGGAGGATCAGGTGAAGAAACAGACGATTCGCGACGTCGACTGGCAAGGCAAGCGCGCGCTCGTGCGGGTCGATTTCAACGTGCCGCTCGACGATCAGCAGCAGATCACCGACGATACACGCATCACCGCAGCCATGCCGACGATTCAATATCTTCTCGATCACGGCGCCAGCGTGGTGCTGATGTCGCACCTGGGCCGTCCCAAGAACAAAGTCGTGGACAAGTTGCGTCTCGATCCGGTCGCCAAGCGGCTGGGCGAGTTGCTGGGCCGTGAGGTCAAAAAAGTTAGCGAGACGACCGGCGCGGAGGCGGAGCAGGCCGTGCAAAGCTTGCAGCCGGGCAATGTGCTGCTGCTCGAAAATACGCGCTTTGATGCCCGCGAAGAAAAGAACGACGATAGCATGGCCCAGGAGCTGGCGAAGCTCGGCGATGTGTATGTCAACGATGCGTTCGGCGCGGCTCACCGCGCCCACGCCTCGACCGAGGGCGTCGCCAGGCACTTGCCCGCCGTGGCCGGTCTGCTGCTGGAAAAAGAGTTGGAGTACATCGGCGGCGCGATCGAAGATCCGCAGCGTCCGTTTGTCACCGTGATCGGCGGCGCCAAGATCAGTGACAAAATCGGCGTGATCGAAAATTTGCTCGGCAAGGTCGATGCGCTGCTGATCGGCGGCGGCATGGCGAATACCTTTTTGCTGGCGCAGGGCCACAAGGTTGGCGACTCGCTGGTGGAGCAGGAAAGTGTAGATGTTGCCAAAGATCTGTTGCAGAAGGCGGCCGATCGCAATGTGAAGCTGATGCTGCCCGTCGACGTGTTAATCGCCGATGCCTTCGACAACAACGCCAATACGCAGGTCGTGGCCGCCGACGCCGTGCCCGACGGCTGGCGCATCCTGGACATTGGACCGCAGAGCGTGGAGCAGTACAGCGCGGTGATCAAAGACGCCAAAACGGTGATCTGGAACGGACCAATGGGCGTCTTCGAGATGCCCAAGTTCGCGGAAGGCACCCGCGCGATCGCTCAGGCCATGGCCGACTCACAGGCCACGACGATCATCGGCGGCGGCGATAGCGTGGCGGCTGTCGAGCAGATGAATCTTGCCGAGCGCATGTCGCATATCTCGACCGGCGGCGGCGCGTCGCTGGAGCTGCTGGAGGGCAAGGAGCTTCCCGGCGTGGCAGCGCTGAAAGATAAATAGGGAACAAAAGAACAAAGGAACAAGAGAACAAAAGGAAAGAACCAAGAACAAGCAAACAAAGCAGTACCACTACGCCCCTTCTCCTGCGGCGGCGGGAGAAGGGGCTGGGGGATGAGGGCCAAGCTTGTTTCCTGGTGCTCTGCTACATCTGAAATGGCCCTTTAGGCTGTACAATCTTCACGTTGATATGATCGACGTAGTCCGTAAGGTGCTGTCGCAGCTGCGCCCAATCGCGACTTTGCAAAAGCCCAAGCGCGTCCGCGCGGCTCTCCATCAAGCCTGAGACGACCATTTCAGGACCATTGCCGTACATGGTGTACCACACATCGTTGATTTGCAGCCCGAGCACGCCAAGCGTTGGGCTAAGCTCGTTGACCGCAAATTCGATGTAATCTTTTTCTTTGCCTTCCTGGATGTCCCAGGTCATGATTACTTTGACCATACTTGTATTCTAACATGCTCTGGCTCTTTCAGCAGATCACGTGCTGTGTCTCGTCTCCCGCGCCAGTTATCAAGGCGCTCACCATGAGCTGCATTAACAATTGAGCAAGGTCGCGCTATACTATCGCTGCTTAAGCATATCCGCATAAGGAGGTCGAATGCCGAGCGTCGATTTTTCGCAGTACTACACATACGACGAGCTGGTTGCTATTCTCCACGAGTACGCCGAGGCCTATCCGCAGCTGGTTCAGCTTACATCGATCGGTAAGAGCTACGAGGGCCGCGATCTGTGGCTGATGATGATCACGAATCAGGCGACCGGTCCGGATACCGAAAAGCCGGCTTACTGGCTCGACGGCAACATCCACGCCTCGGAAGTCACCGGCTCGACGGCGGCGCTGCACGTGATTCATCGCCTGCTGGACGATTACGCGTCCGACGCGACGGTGCGACACCTGGTCGACGAGCAGGTCTTTTATGTGCTGCCGCGCTTCAATCCCGACGGCGCCGAGTATTCTCTGACGACACCGTACCCGATTCGCAGCTCGAAGCGTCTGTATCCTTTCGAGGAGCCGCAGGACGGGCTGTATCCTGAAGACATCGACGGCGACGGCAAGATTTTGCAGATGCGGATCGTCGATCCGGCAGGCGAGTGGCGCATCTCGGAGCACGATGCGCGGCTGATGACTCGTCGCCAGCCGCACGAGATCGATGGCACGTTTTATCGCATCTTTAGCGAAGGGATCATCCGCAACTGGGACGGCGTGAACATCAAGATCGCGCCGGCCGCCTATGGCCTGGACATCAACCGCAACTTTCCCTACGAGTGGCAGCCGGAAGCTCAGCAGCGCGGCGCAGGGCCGTATCCGGCATCCGAGCCCGAGATTCGCGCGGTCGTCGATTTCATCTCGCGCCATCCCAACATCCACGGCGCGATCACCTATCACACCTACAGCGGCGCGATCCTGCGGCCGTTCAGCAATCGCTCCGACGAGCAGGTTGATACGCACGATCTGACCGTCTACAAAAAGATCAGCGATCGCGGCACTGAGCTGACGGGCTATCCCGGTGTGTCGGTCTATCATGGCTTTCGCTACGAGCCGAAAGAGTTTATCGTCGGCGTGTTCGACGATTGGGTCTACGATCACTTCGGCATTTTCGGCTACACCGTCGAGCTGTGGGACATCGTCGGCGAGGCGGGCATCAAAGAGCGCGATTTTATCGGCTGGATGAAGGATCATCCCGAGGAGGACGATCTCAAGATCTTGAAGTGGAATGACGAGCAGCTCGACGGCGCGGGCTATCACACCTGGCGATCGTTCGAGCATCCGCAGCTTGGCAGTGTCGAGATCGGCGGCTGGGAGACGATGTACACCTGGCGCAATCCGCCGCACAAATTCTTAGAAGAAACCTGCCGCAAAAATACTGAGTTTGTGCTCGCCGCCGCTGCCGCCGGGCCGAAGCTCAAGATCCGCGAGCTCAGCGCCGCGCTGCTGGGCGAGGATCTTTACCGCGTGCGGCTGGTGCTGGTTAACACCGGCTTCCTACCGACCTACGGCTCCAAGCAGGCCGAAAAGCGCAAGGCCGTTCGTCCGATCCGCGTCGAGCTGGAGCTAGCCGACGATATGACGCTGGAGGTTGGCGAGCGGCGACAAGATATTGGGCAGCTTGAAGGCCGATCCAACAAAGTCACGTTGTGGGGCGGCTCGGTCTCCAACGATAATCTCCCGCACATCGACTGGCTGGTGCGCGCGCCGAAGGGCGGCTCGGTCACTGTAACAGCGCTCGCTCAGCGGGCGGGGACGGCGCGTGGCAGCGTTGAGCTGACCGGGCAGTAAAAGGATCAAAAAGAACCTAGAACCCAGAACCTAGAACCTAAAGTTAGATCTCCCAGGTTCTTAGTTCCAGGCTCTAGGTTCTTCGTCTCACCAGCGCCAGGTGACCCAGCCGTCGGGATCGCAGGTGTTGAGCCAGATCACGCCCTGCCGATCGCGATGATCGGACTCGCGAATCTCCCACGTGCCCTGAAAGCGACTCAGATCGGCCTCGGTGATCTGTAGCTCGGCGAGACGCTGGGCATAGACGCGATTTTCCTCTTCCTCAGTCAGATTGCCCCAGTTTTCATTCAGCACGATGCTCAAGAAATGGCTGGCCCGGCACAGCCGATCGTACAGCTCGGGATCGATCGGCTCGATCTGCGCGGATGCCCACGGCGTTTCGTAAAAATAATTGCTCAGGCTGCCGATCAGTTCTCCGTTAGAGTAGAGCTTCATGAATTAATGGCCCTCACCCTGTCCTTCGGACAAACAAAGGAACAAGGAAACCGGGTGCCAGACCGGGTGCCCTTTGGGCATGGTACCCTGGCGAACAAATGATCCGGTTGCTTGCTATTCTTGGTTTCCCTTTTGTTCTCCTGTTCTTTTGTTCTTTTGTTCCTTCGCCCTACACTGTTCGTTCCCGCTCGGCCTCGCCCTTGAGCAGCCGCTGGATCAGCGCGATCGTCTGGGCGGGATGCTCAAGCTCAGGCGTGGCACGCGCGCGATCGATGAAGTAGAGCGGCACACGGGGATTGACTGCCGCCAGCCGCTCTGCGTTTTTACGCCCAACCTCGCGCTCCTGCGCGCCCCAGATCATCGCGGCGGGAACGTTGAGATCGCGCAGCTTGACGGCGAAATCGAAGCGGAGATCGCCGGTGAGAAACGGCAGCGCTGAGTAGGCAGCGTTGGGCTGTCGCGCCGAGTAGAGAAATCCATTGACCAGCTCATCGCTCACGGCGGCCTGATCGTAAAAGCCCTGCCGGACCAGCCACGAGCGAACAA
>DASWTW010000298.1:0-7599 GCA_036401895.1 Herpetosiphonaceae bacterium
CCAGCGTCGCGCGAACCTCGTCGGCCTTGACGGCGGTCGGCAGGCTGACGGAGCGGCTGAAGCGGCCGTAGCGGCGCTCCATCACATGGTAGTTCGACTGCTTGTCGCCGGCCTGCTGCGCTTTGCGGGTCTCGCCGCGAATGGTCAGCACGTTATCCTGAATCGTGATGTCCAGATCCTCGGGCTTGAGGCCCGGCACCACGGCATCGACGACGAACTCTTCCTGGGTTTCGCTGACATCCAGCGGCATCGAAAATGCATTGCTGGAGCCCATGCGCGCGGGATTGACGAAGCTTTCTTCGAACAGCTGGCTCATAGCATCACGCAGGCTCAGCATCTCGCCAAACGGATCGACTCGTCGCAGGTTTGCCATAACCAATGCCTCCTTGCAGAAATAAGCTTGCGCTCTGTGCTATACGTTATATACTCTGAACTGCATAGCTCGCAGTTCGTTGTTCGTTACGATCAAAATAATATCCGGTGAACGTTAATACGGTATTTGTGGAGCGTTAGAGTAGTGTTAGAGCTACCAGATTATCAGCTGCGACAGCGCGATTATTTGATTCGCATCAGCCAGGCGATCACTGCTCAGCTCGATCTGCCGGGCGTGCTGAGCCTGGTCGTGCGCTACGCGGTCGAGATCGTCGCCGGCAACTACGGGTTTATCGCGCTCCACGAAGAGGCGGACGGCGCGCTGCGGATCGCGGTTGCCAACAATATCGCGCCCGAGCAGTACGCAGAGTTCAAGCCGCTGCTGCGCGTGCTGGCCACGCCCGGCGCGACGGCCAAAGAAAAGGCCCGCGCGGTGCTGCGCATCGCCGATCGGCTGCATCTGCCATTGCGTCAGATGGTCTCCTTGCCGCTGCTGCTGCGTGGCGATCCGATCGGCGTGATTGTGGTGTTTCGCGCGGCAGTCAACGTGGCGTTTACGCTGGATGATCAGGCGCTGATCGAGGCTTTCGCCAACCAGGCGGCGGTGGCGGTCCAGAACGCGCGGCTGTATCAGGCGGCGGTGCAGGAGCAGCAGCGGCTCCACGCGATCATCGAGCAGGCGGCGGACGGCGTGATGATTCTGGATTGGCGCTGGCGCATCACCTCGTTCAACCGGGCGATGGAGCATCTCACAGGCTGGCCACGCGAGGAGGCGATCGGGCGGCCATGCGCCGAGGTGCTCGGCATCCACAACGATCAGGGCATCAACATCTGCCTGACCGCCTGCCCGCTGCAACGGCTGCCGCGCATGGCCAATCCGACTGTTGAGGGCCGCATCACCACGCGTGACGGCCGCGAGCGCTATATTTCCAGCCGCTACTCGCCGACGTACGGTCCCGACGACGAGTTTCTGGGCGCGATTGCTAATGTACGCGATATTACCGCGCAGATCTGGGAAGAGCAGCAGCAGGCGACATTTATCTCGGTGATCTCGCACGAGCTCAAGACACCGGTCGCGATCATCAAGGGCTATGCCAGCACGCTGGGCCGCACGGATGCCAACTGGGACATCGAGACGGTGCGCGACGGTTTGAATGTGATCGAGGAAGAGTCGGATCGGCTGAACGAGCTGATCGGCAATCTGCTCGACGTATCGCGGCTTCAGGCCGGCGGTCTGCGCCTGCGCTTCGGCCCGGTCGATCTGCCGGCATTGAGCGAGCGCATTGTGCAGGGGATCGCCGCGACGACGCCCGCGCACTACGAGTTTCAGCTGCGCTTTCCGTCGGGCTTTCCGCCGGTGCACGCCGACGAGGAGCGGCTGCGCATGGTGCTGGCGAATCTGCTGTCCAATGCCGTGAAATATAGCCCTGAGGGCGGCGTGATCCGGCTGGGCGGCTGGGCCGAGGCCGACGAGGCGATTGTGTATGTGTCGGATCAGGGCGTGGGCATCGCTCCCGAGGACCAGCAGCGGATCTTCGAGCGCTTCTACCGCGTCGATAATTCGCTGGGACGGCAGACACAGGGCGCCGGGCTTGGCCTGTATCTTGCGCGGGCCATCGTCGAAGCGCACGGCGGCAAGCTGTGGGTCGAGAGTCAGCCCGGACGCGGCTCGCGCTTTATCTTTACACTGCCGCTTGAGCTGCGCAGCCTGCCGGTCGAAGCTGACGCGCCGCCGAGTATTGAGCAGGAGTGATCCCTGGCACGTTGGATCGCAGCCGTGCTTGGGGTTGCTCAAACAGACATAAAGCATCATAATAGGACCAAACATAAAGGGTCGTATCATAAAAGCTGCGCGACCCCCCGACCCTTGTATATGGAGTTACGATATGCCTGAAAGACGAATGTTACGCGACATGATGAGTGTCAACGATATTTATAGCTATGCTGACTCGATCATCGAGCTGCTGCGCGAGGAGTATGGTACGTATGACGCCGATACTCTTGACGAAGTGCAGGTCGAAGATCGTTTCGCACAGCGCCTCAGTGCGCGCGGCTACGAGGTTCGCTCCGCGAGTGATCCTGCGCCTGCTCCCGCGCCGACACCAACACCCGCCGCGCCAGCGCCGAGCAGCATATCGCAAGACACGCCGATCGTGCCGGTAACTGTAGTTCGTACCCGCCGCCCGACGACCGGCACGACCGGCACGACCGGCACATCTGGCGGTGCAACGCGCACGCGGCGCACCACGACGCCCAGCAGCGACGGTAGCCGCTCGACGTCCAGCGCCGAGCCGCGCCGCTCCAGCGCCGAGAACACACGGCCAGCGCCGGAGCCTAGCGCCGACAGCAGTGGAGACAGCGCAGCCGGCGCCGAGCCGCGCCCGACGCGCCAGCGCCGCACGACGACGCGCCGCTCAAGCAACAATGGTGAGGCGGGTTCCTAAACCAGTATGACCACCAATAGCACAACCGAACAGCTGCGAGTCGAGCTTAAGGATCGTCTGGTTCTTGTGGTGGACGACGAGCCGCGCATCGTTAATTTTGTGCGCATGAATCTCGAGCTTGAGGGCTGCCGTGTGATCGCCGCCAGCAATGGCCGCGAGGCGCTGGAGCGTATCCGCGATAATCTGCCGGATCTTGTGCTGCTCGATATTATGATGCCGGGCATGGACGGCTTTGAGGTGCTGCGGCGGCTGCGCCAGTTCTCCACGGTTCCGGTGATTGTGCTGACGGCGAAAGATCAAGAGGACGATCGTATCCAGGGCCTGGAGCTGGGCGCCGACGATTATATCGGTAAGCCCTTCTCGCACCGTGAGCTGCTGAGCCGGATTCGGGCCGTGCTCCGCCGTCATGCCACGCCGCCGCCGATGCCGCAGACGCAGCTCAAGATCGACGAGCGCCTGACGATCGATTTTGCCAAGCACGAGGTGCTGGTCAACGGCGAGCCCGTGAATCTCCGCCCGACCGAGTACCGGCTGCTGTATCATCTCGTGCAGAACGCCGGCTGGGTTATGCCCCACGATGTGCTGCTGGCCAAAGTCTGGGGGCCGGAGTATCGCGACGAGAGCCATTATCTGCGGCTGTATATCACCTATCTGCGCCAGAAGATTGAGGAAGACCCGGCCAATCCGCGCTATATTCTGACCGAGCGCGGCGTCGGCTATCGCTTCGTGGATTTTCGTAAATAAGCCTCAATACAACCGTCTGGCAGCGCAGCCGTTCATCGATCGATGGGCGGCTGTTTTGTGGAGTGAGCGAGGCCCTCACCCCCGGCCTGCGGGCAAACAAAGGAACAAGAAAACAAAAGAACAAAGGAGCAAAAGATCTGGCTGCTTGTTGCTCTTGGCTCTTGGATAGGCCCTCACCTCCTAGCCCCCTTCCCCAAACCTCGGCAGGCTTCTACACCCAGAGGGTACCCGGGTTGCCGTAGGCGAGGGGGAATAAAGGTACTTTGCTGTTCTTTGTGCGCCCAGAGGGCACCCGGTTCTTTGTTCTCGTTTTGTTCGTTTGTTCGTTTGTTCTTTACACTTGTGCGCCTGCTGTACACTACAGGTAAACCACGACTCATCATTCAAGAGATATGCCCATGCCCGTGAATGTCCTCGCCGCTGAGCGTTTATCATTTCGCTATGGACAGGCCGAGCAGCCCGCGATTCAAGATATTTCGTTTGAGGCTGCCGGCGGCAATGTGGTGTTGATCGCCGGGTCGAGCGGCTGCGGCAAGTCGACGCTGCTGCGCTGTATCAATGGTCTGATTCCGCGCTCGTACAAAGGCGACCTGAGCGGATCGCTGCGGATTCATGGTGAAGATCCGGCGCGGCTGTCGCTGGCGCAGATCGCGCAGATGGTTGGGACGGTGCTGCAAAATCCCGAGAAGCAGATCGTCGGCGCGTACGTCAAAAACGAGATCGCGTTCGGCCCCGAGAACCTGGGCTGGCGGCGCAAGCGGATCGTCGAGGTGATCGACGAGGTGTTGGAGCGTCTGGGCATTGCGCATCTGCGCGACCGAGCGACCTTCAAGCTTTCCGGCGGCGAGAAGCAGAAAGTCGCGCTGGCGGGCGTGCTGGCGATGCAGTCGCGGCTGATTCTGCTGGACGAGCCGCTAGCCAGTCTTGATCCGGCCTCTGCGACCGAGACGCTGCGGCTGCTGCGTTCGCTGGCCGACGACGAGCACACGCTGCTGCTGGTCGAGCACCGGATCGAGGATGTGCTGGATCTGCGGCCTGAGCGTGTGCTGTTTCTGCGCGACGGCCAGCAGATCTACTGGGGCGATCTTGCGCAGTTCGAGGCCGTCGCCGATCCACGTGAGGTCAAGCTGCCCGCGCCGCTGGTGGTGGAGTGGAGCCGGCGCAACCCGGCACCAGATCTGCCGCCGCCGTCGAATCCGGCTCAGCCCGGCGCCGAGCCGCTAATCGAGTTCGAGCATGTCGATTTTTTCTACGATCCCGAGCAGCCGGTGCTCCACGACATCAACCTGACGATTCGCAAAGGCGATCTCGTCGCGATCCTGGGGCCGAACGGCGCGGGCAAGAGCACGCTGGTCAAACATATTATCGGGCTGCTCAAGCCGCGCTCAGGAGCTGTGCGCGTGATGGGCGAGCCGAGCGCCGAGCTGACGACCGCACAGATCGCGCATAACGTCGGCTATGTGTTTCAGCATCCCGGCCACATGCTGTTCGCGCCGACGGTTCGCGAGGAGCTGGCATTCGGGCCGCGCAACCTGGGCTTCGATCGCGAGCGGATCGCGGCGAATGTCGCGCGTGCGATCGAGATGGTCGGGCTGCTGGGCCTGGAGGAGCGGCCGCCGCTGGCACTGAGCTACGGCCAGCAGAAGCGCGTCGGGATCGCGGCGGTGGCGGCGATGGAGTCGCGGGTGCTGGTGATGGACGAGCCGACCGCCGGCCAGGATCATCGATCCTACACGGCGTTCATGGACGCGATCGCCCGGCTGCAAAGCTTCGACGCGATGATCTTTATCACCCACGATCTCGACCTGGCGCTGACCTACGCCAACCGGATCGTGCTGGTCGCCGATGGCCGCATTGCCGCCGATGGAGCGCCCGAGCAGGTGCTGGCCGACGAGTCGCTGCTGCGGCGGTGTCGCGTCGAGCCGACCTCGCTGCTGCGGCTCAATCTTACGCTGTTGCCACACACGGGCCGATTCCTGCGTGCTGAAGGATTGGCCCGCTATCTCAAGGAGGATGCAGCGACAACCAGTCGAACATCAAGCGTCGGTATTGGTCCGAATCGACAGCCTTAGGGGAAGAACAGGTAAAGAACAAAGTTGAGTATTGTTGCGCTGCATTCCTCTCCGTTTGTTCTCTGTTCCATTGTTCTTTGTTCTCGGTTAGTTCTGCTTGCTTTGTGGAGGACGCGATGAGAACTACTTCGCCCAATCGGTACACGCGCCCGCTGGCCCTGCTCGCCGCCATGATCGTGGTCAGCGTGGTGCTGCTCTACCTCGGGAATTTCATAGCCACGGCCCAGGGAGCCGATCCGCTGGCCGGCTTCAACTGGATCTGGTTCGTGCTGGTCGGCGCGGCGATCGTTTATGGCGTGTATGTCGCCTTCGCCGATCGCCCGATCTGGCAGGTCGGTACGCGTGAGGTCGTGATGATGGCGATCGGCGCGGCGCTCTACGGCGTGCTTTCGTACCTGGGAAATTCGATTCAGATGCCCTCGGTGAGCCAGGTAGCGTTTCGTCCGGCGTCGGTGATTCCGGTCTTGTTCGGCGTGCTCTTCGGGCCGGTCGTCGGCTTCTTCACCGGCTTTGTCGGCAACATCCTGGGTGACGCGATGACCGGCTGGGGTGTGTTTCCGATCTGGGATGTCGGCAACGGGCTGATGGGCATGGTCGCCGGCCTGGCGACGGCTTTTCCGCGCAGCAAGCGCTCGTTTAACGGCCTGACGATCACGATCGGCGTGGTTGGTCTGGTGCTGGCGGCCTGGCTGCTGCTGAGCCCGGATGTCGAGAATCAGTTTGCTGGCGGCGCGGTCGGCGCGATGTGGTGGGTGCCATTGCTTGGCGTGGCGCTGGTGATCGGCATTCGCTATGCGCTGCGGGATCGGCCCGACGTCGCGATCGCGCTGCTGTGGTCGGCGCTCGGCGTGATCGTCGGCATCGGCTTTGCGGCGATCGCCGACATCTGGTGGAACGGCTACTCACCGGCGGTCGCAATCCTCGGCGAGTTCGTCCCGGCGGCGGGGCCGAACCTGGTCAACATCGCCATTCTGCTGCCAATTCTTTACGGCGCATACACCTCGGCGCGGGCACGTACCGGACGCGCCTAGCTTTAGCGCTGCGCTCCGCGTCGATCGGCGCGGGGCGCGGCTTCGGTTGCGTATGATTGTTACCTGGGGCTATCGCGAGCGCGGCAGCGTTCTTGAGCGCGTCGATCCGCGAGCGCGCATCATCTGTTTTATCTGCGTCACGTTTGCGCTGATCCAGATCTGGGATATTCGGATCATCCTGATCTTTTTCCTGGCCGCGCTGGCACTGCTGTGGCTGTCGCGCGTCACCTGGCGCGAAACCCGGCGCTTCTGGATCGTGATGAGCGTGGTGATCCTGGTGCTGACCACCTTCACCGCGCTGACTGGCTGGCAGGCGTCGGGCGTGTACACGGTTGAGCATCCGATCTGGCCGGACGGCCTGTCGATCCTGGGCCGGGTTTTCTACCCATCGCTGAGCGTCGAGCGCATGGTGTTTGCGGTCGCGCAGTTGATGCGCATCTTTGCGCTGGCGACGTTCTCGATGCTGGTGATCTACACGACGAATCCCGCGCTCTTTGGCGTGGCGGTGCGGCGGCTGGGCGTGCCCGACAAATTTGCGTTCGCTACGGATCTGGCGTTTCGCTTTGTGCCCACACTGGCGCGCGACTTCGGCACGACGCTGGATGCGCAAAAGGCGCGCGGCTATGAGCTGGAGCGCAAAGGTGGCCTGATTCGCCAGATTCGCAACATGGCGCCGCTGGTGGTGCCGGTCACGATCGGCGCGATTGTGGATGCCGACGAGATCGTGGATGCGATGGATATGCGCGCCTTTGGTACCGGGCCGCGCACCTGGATCGAAGAGCTGCGCTACGAGCGCTGGGACTATGTGGTCATCGCGGTGTCGGCGCTGATCTTTGTGCTGATCACAACGCTCAACATCCTGGGCTACGGTAATTTCTGGCTGCCGGCGCTGCTGCTGCGCTGATTGTACTGAGTGTCCAAATCGCGCGGCCTGTG
>DASWTW010000299.1:0-25422 GCA_036401895.1 Herpetosiphonaceae bacterium
GGACGGCCAATCGGGATTACGCTGTTGACCTCGCCGGTTGGCGGTACCTCATACACGCAGCAGCCGACGACGGTTTCGGTCGGGCCGTACTCGTTGATCAGCCGCGTGTCGGGGGCGAACTCGCGCCAGGCAGCCACGGTCTCGGCCCGCAGCGCCTCGCCGCCGATGATCAGCGCGTTGGCGCGTCCCGCCAGCGTTTCGGCCGGCAGCACGGTGTTGAGCAGATCGACATGGGCGGGCGTGAGCTTGACCAGGCTGAAGGCGGCGTCGGAGTGCAGCGCCGCGCCCAGGCCGTCCAGACCTTGGTCTTCCGGCAGGAGCATGACGCGCTGTCCGGCGATCAGCGGTGCGAAGAGGCTGGTCACGGTCAGATCAAAGCCGATCGGCGAGTGAACCGGCGTGCCATTGCCCTCGACGATCTTGTATGTCTGCGTACACCAGCTGAGATAGTTCACCAGCCCACGATGCGGGATCATCGCGCCCTTGGGCCGTCCGGTCGAGCCCGAGGTATAGATGATGTACGCCAGGTGCTCGGGCGTCACGCCGCTGATTACAGGCTTGGCGTTTTCCTGCGCGATCTGTGTGCTGTCCGCATCCAGCGCGACGATCTGCACTCCGGTCTCGGGCAGCCGCTCCCGCAGATGCTGCTGCGTCAGCACGACCGGCATCTGGGCATCGGCGAGCATAAACTGGATGCGATCCTGAGGATAGCTCGGATCGAGCGGCACATAGCAGCCGCCGGCCTTGAGAATGCCCAGCAGGCCGATCACCAGCTCCGGCGAGCGCTCCATGCACAGCCCGACGCGCATGTCCGGCCCGACGCCCAGCCCCTGGAGATAACGTGCCACCTGATTCGAGCGCGTGTTCAGTTCACCATAGCTCAATTGCGTGTCGCCATAGACCACCGCGACGGCGTCAGGCGTACGCTGAGCCTGCGCTTCGACCAGCGCGTGAAACGTTTGATCGGCCGGATAGGCTGTCTCCGTCGCGTTCCACTCGATCAGCATCTGCTGGCGCTCGGCGGCGCTGAGCAGCTCAAGCGCACCGATATGCTGGCTCGGGTCGGCCACAATGCTGCTCAGCAGCGTCTGGAAATGCCCGGCCATGCGCGCGATCGTCGTCTCGTCGAAGAGATCGGTGTTGTACTCGATCGTGCCGCGTATACCATCGGCGGTCTCGCGCAGATCCAGCGTCAGATCGAACTTTGCCGTGTCGCTGGGAGCGGCCTCCGGCTCAAAGGTGATTTCGGACAGCGGGATCGGCAGCAGATCGGCGCTCTGGAGCACGAACATCACCTGGAACAACGGCGCGTGGCTCTGGTTACGCTCGGGCTGAAGCACCTCGACCAGCTTTTCGAAGGGCACTTCCTGATGTCGATACGCGCCCAGCGCCGCCGTTCGCACGCGCTGAAGCGTCTCGCGGAAGGTTGGGTTGCTGACCAGACTTGTCCGCAGCACCAGCGTGTTGACGAACATCCCGATCAGGCCCTCGGTCTCGGCGCGTGTGCGGCCCGCGATCGGCGAGCCGACCAGAATGTCGTCCTGGCCGCTGTAGCGGTGGAGCAAGATCTGAAAGGCCGCCAGCAGGGTCATGAAGAGCGTCGCGCCTTCGCGCTGGCTCAGCGTCGTGAGCGCTGCCGTCAACGACTGCGGCAGCGCCAGCGCATAGCGCGTGCCGTTGAAGGTCTGCACCACTGGACGCGGCCGGTCCGTGGGCAGCTCCAGTACTGGCAGCGGAGCCTGTAATTGTTGTCGCCAGTAGTCGAGCTGCTGCTCCAGCACCGGCCCTTGCAAGCGATCCCGCTGCCAGCGCGCGTAATCGACATACTGGATCGGCAGCGTGGGCAGTGGCTGCGAGCCGTTGCCGTGCTCGGCCGTATGTACTGCCGCCTCGTAGAGCGCCGCCAGCTCGCGTACAAAAATCGCCAGCGACCAGCCATCCGCGATCGCGTGATGCAGCGTCACCAGCAGCGCATGATGATCTTGTGCCAGGCGCGCCAGCACTACCCGAATCAGCGGCCCGCGCTCCAGATCGAAGGGCTGCCGCGTCTGCTCGACGCTGAGCCGCCGCAGCTCAGCCGTGCGCTCCGTCTCAGACAGCGATTGCAGATCGACAACCGGCAGCTCAAGGCGCAGATCCGACTGGAGCAGCTGGATCGGCTGCCCGTCGACGTTCAAAAAGATTGTGCGGAGAACTTCGTGGCGCTGAATCAGCGCGTGCAAGCTCTGATCGAGGGCGTCTTGCCGCAGCGTGCCGCGTAGATGCAAGATGCCCGGTATGGTGTAGAGCGCGGAGTCCGGCTCTAGCTGCTGAAGAAACCACAAGCGTTGCTGGGCAAACGACAACGGAAACGAGTTAAACTGCTCCCCTTTGCGTTTCAAAGCCTGTGCGAGCAGTTTCCGCTTCTCGGGCGGTAGTTCCGCTAACCGCTTCGCCAGATCGTTCATGACCTACCTATGACTCCATATTTTCGGGCTGGTCTGCTGCTTCGAGCATCGCCAGAATGTCTTCGTCGGACATGCGCTCGAATTCAGCCAGGAGATGCTCTAAGCTATCATCGCCGCGCGGAATTGATTCTATTTTACCACCGGCCGGCTCGTACATAGGACTTTCGTCGTGTCCTGCCAGCTGCGCCAAGCGTGCCACAGTCGGCTCTTCGAACAAGGTGTGCAGCGGCAGCTCGACGCCAAACAGCGCCTGGACGCGGGCCATTACCTGGGTAGCTTTCAGCGAGTGGCCGCCCAGCTCGAAGAAGTTGTCGTAGATGCCGACGCGCTCCACGCCCAGGACTTCGCGCCAGATCCCGGCGATCGCTTCTTCTTGCGGTGTGCGCGGTGCGATGAAGGACTCTTCCAGATCCGGCCGCGACAGATCCGGCGCGGGCAGGGCCTTGCGGTCGATCTTGCCGTTGGGCGTTTTGGGCAATGTCGCCAGCGTCACAAACGCGCTCGGCACCATGTAGTCGGGCAGCTGCTCGGCCAGGAAGTGACGCAGCTCGGAGGTGTGCAGGCCCTCACCCTGAGGCTCGATCAGGCCCTCATCCCCCAGGTTCTTGGTTCTTGGTTCTTGGTTCTCCGTTTGTTCCTTTGTTCTTTGTTCTACGTAGGCCACCAGCCGCTTATCGCCTGCGTCGTCCTCGCGCGCCACGACGACGCACTCGTTGACCTGCGGATGTTTTGCCAGCGCGTGCTCGATCTCGGCAGTCTCGATGCGGAAGCCGCGAATCTTGACTTGATGATCGATGCGGCCGAGGATCTCGACGGTGCCGTCGTCGCGCCAGCGGCCGAGGTCGCCCGTGCGCACCATGATCTCGCCGTCCTCGAACGGGCAGGCCACGAAACGTTCCGCCGTCAGCTCCGGGCGGAACAGGTAGCCGCGCGACACGCTTTCGCCCGTCACGCAGACCTCACCAGCGATGCCCACCGGCTGTGGCTGGTTGTGCTGGTCCAGCAGGTAGATGTGGTTGTTTTGCAGCGGTTTTCCGACCGTGATCGGCTGGCCCAGGTCGGCGGCGCTGAGCACGCCCAGGATATTGATGTCGCTGATCTCGGTCAGGCCGTAGATGTTCACAACCTCCACCTGCGGCCCAAGCTGCCCGAAGATCGACTGGAGCAGGCGCTGCTCGATCTTTTCGCCGCCGATCAGCAGGTAGCGCAGGACGTTGGCTGGCTGCTCGGGCGCGACCTCGTTGAGCACCGCCTGCATATACGACGGCACTGCGTCCAGGAGATGCACCTGGTGCTTGTTCAGATAGTGCAGCAAAACGCGGCTATTGAACTTGACCGGGTCCGAGATGATGTGCAACGTGCGGCCGAAGATCAGCGTCGGGAAGATCTGATTGACGGAGATGTCGAAGCTGATCGACGTGATCAGGCCGGTCGTTTTTACGGCCGGATCGTCGAAGTAGGCGCGCAGGCCATAGACCAGGTTGATCAAGCCCTGCTGTTTGACCATCACGCCTTTAGGCCGGCCGGTCGAGCCCGATGTAAAGATGATGTAGGCCAGGTGATCGGGCAGCACCGTGCGCGGCGGATTCGTGATCGGCTGATCGGCGAGTGTGGGCCAGTCGGCATCCAGGCGGAACACCTGCGCTGAATGCTCAGGCAGGCGATTGACCAGGCGATCCTGGGTCAGGATCACCGGCGCGCGACTGTGACCGAGCATATACTGGAGTCGATCAGCCGGGTAGGCCGGATCGAGCGGCACGTAGGCGCCGCCGGCTTTGAGGATCGCCAGTATGCCGACGATCATCTCCAGCCCGCGCTCAACCATCAGCGCGACGAGCACATCCGGCCCCACGCCTTGCGTCCGCAGATGATGCGCCAGCTGGTTGGCCCGCGCGTTCAGCTCGGTATACGTCAGGCTCGCGCCCTCATAGACGATCGCGGGCGTGTTCGGCGTGCGTGCGGCCTGCTCCTCGATCAGCTGATGCACGGCGGCATCGCGCGGGTAGTCGGTCTCGGAGCGGTTCCAGTCGATCAGGCTCTGCTGCTGCTCGGCGTCGGTCAGCAGCGGCAGATAGGCGATGCGCTCGTCGGGATTGGCAGCGATCGCTCGCAACAGCGTCTGGAAATGACCGGCCATGCGTTCAATCGTCGCGGGCGCGAACAGATCGGCGTTGTACTGAAGCGATCCAGCCAGACCACGCGCCGTCTCGGCCAGCATCATCGTCACGTCGAACTGCGCGACCGGCTGCTCCAGCGCCAGCGACTCTAGCTGTAGTCCGCCGACGTTGAGCTGCGCGCCGCTGTCGCCAAGGGCAAACGCCGTCACGTCGGTGTCGGTGTAGCGCTGCGCCTGCTGAAGCACGAACATCACCTGGAAGATTGGCGAGCGGCTGGGATCGCGCTCCGGCTGTAGCTCCTCGACCAGCGTCGGGAATGGATAGTCCTGGTGCGCGAACGCGCCGAGCACGGTTTGACGCAGCTGCGCCAGAAACGCGGCGAAGGTTGGCGCAGCGTCGATCCTGCCGCGCAGCGCGACCGGATTCACCAGATAGCCGACCAGATTGGCGAAATCGGCCCGGCTGCGGCCCGCAGTCGGCGATCCGACCAGCAGATCGGTCTGGCCGGTGTAGCGATGCAGCAAGACCTGGAACGACGCCAGCAGCGTCGTGAAGAGCGTCGTGCCGTGTGTCTGCGCGATCGTCTTGATGCGCTGCGTCAGGTCGGGATCGAGCGTGAAGCTGTGCGCGGCGCCGCGATAGGTCTGGATCGGTGGGCGTGAGCGATCGGTAGGCAGGTTGAGCACCGTCTGTGCGCCGGCCAGCTGCTGCTTCCAGTACTGCGCCATTCGCTCGCCTGCGGGACCGGCCAGCTGCGCGTTTTGCCAGCGCGCATAGTCGGTGTAGTGCAGCGTCAGCTCGGTCAGCTCGACCGGACGTCCGGCCTGAAGCGCGGGATAGAGCAGGCCCAGCTCATGCGTCAGCACAGCCAGCGACCACAGATCGGCGACGATGTGATGCACGACCAGCAGCAGGACATGCTCCTGAGCGCCGCGCGTAAAAACGTTGATTCGCAGCAGCGGGCCGCGCAGAAGATCGAACGGCCGCTGCGATTCCTCGGTCAGCCGCCGGCCGAGATCGGCCTCGCTCAACGCTGCGGCGTCCTCGACCTCGAAGCTGGCCTGGGCTGTCGGCTGGATGCGCTGGAACGGCTCGCCCTGATGCGATCCAAAAGTTGTGCGCAGCGCGGGGTGACGATCGACCAGCGTTTGGAAGGCTTTACTAATCGCCGTGAGATCGACCTCGGCGTTGATGCGCACCGCGCTGGCGATGTGGTAGGCGCTGCTCGTCGGCGCGAGCTGGTTCAAGAACCACATCGCGCGCTGGCCGTGCGAGAGCGGCTGCTCCGTGCCCTCGTCGGCTGTCACGCTGGGCCGTAGCGCCTCCTGCGGCGGCGCGCTCACCTGCGCCAGCAGATCCGCTGCCAGCTCCGCCAGGCTGCGCTCTTCCAGGAAGTAGACCATCGGCACGACGACCTCAAGCTCGGTCTCGATCGCGTGCTGAAGCTCGACGGCCATCAACGAGTCGATGCCGAGCGTGCTGGCCGGCTGGTGCAGATCGACGCGCTCGGTGGCAACGCCCAGCACCCGGGCAACCTGTGAGCGCAGATAGGATTGCAGCAGCGCCGGCCGCTCGGCAGCCTCCGCCGCCAGCAGACTTTCGCGGTTCAGCTCGACTACGCTCTGCTCGACAGCGGTATCTTCCAGCACGTCACTGCCGATCAGATCCAGCTTGCCGGCCAGATAGGCTACGCGTGAAGCGTTGCGCTGGATCTTGCCGCTCGACGTTTTGGGCACGCCGCCGGGCCTGAGTAGCACAACCGCGTAGACTTGCAGCTCGTGGTGCTCCGCGACAGCCTTGCGGATCGCCGCCGCCAGCTCGTCGACGGGCGTGTTGCGGTGCTCGCGCTCGACCTCCTGCACGACGACCAGCCGCTCTTCGCTGTCTGTGTTGAGCGAGAAGGCCGCGCCGCAGCCGGGCCGCAGCGCCGGGTGGCTGCGCTCGACCGTCAGCTCGATGTCTTGTGGATAATGGTTGCAACCGCGAATAATGATCAGATCTTTGAGCCGCCCGGTGACAAACAGCTCGCCGTCACGCACAAAGCCGAGGTCGCCGGTGCGCAGAAACGGCCCTTCGCCGGTGTCGGCGATGTGCGCGCGAAAGGTGCGCTCGCTTTCTTCGGGCTGGTTCCAGTAGCCGTGGGCCATGCTCGGCCCCTTGGCCCAGATCTCGCCGACCTGATCGGGAGCGCAGCGCAGCCCGGTAGCAGGATCGACGATCGCCAGCGTTTGATCGCCCCAGACGCGCCCGCTGCCGACCAGCGTTTGCGCATTGTCGACGTCCGGCTCGGCCAGTACGATGCGGTCGCGCTCCAGCGCCGTCGTATCGATCGCGGCGGTGACGATCGGCTCGCGCGGCACGCTGCCGGTTACAAAGAGCGTGGCCTCGGCCAGACCGTAGCAGGGATAGAACGCCTCTTTACGGAAGCCGCACTCGGCAAACGTCGCGGCGAAGCGCTCCAGCGTCTCGTGGCGGATCGGCTCGGCGCCGTTGAAGGCCACGCGCCAGCTGCTGAGATCGAGAGTAGCGCGCTGCTCTGGTGTGATCTTGCGGGCGCACAGATCGTAGGCGAAGTTGGGACCGCCGCTGGTCGTGGCCTTGTAGTGCGAGATCGCCTGAAGCCAGCGATACGGGCTTTGCAAAAACGCAACCGGCGACATCAGCACACAGGGCCGGCCAAGATAGAGCGGCTGAAGCACATTGCCGATCAGGCCCATGTCGTGGTAGAGCGGCAGCCAGCCGACGACGGTGGTGCTGTCGCCGCTGTGACCAAAGCCCTGCTTGATCAGCGCTTCGTTGTGCAGCAGGTTGCCGTGGCTAACCATCACGCCTTTGGGCGCGGCGGTCGATCCCGAGGTGAATTGCAGAAAGGCCAGCGTGTCGCTTGTGATCGCCGGCTGCTGCCACTGCTCGGCGGATTCGGCAGCGATCGCGTCGCTTGCCAGCCAGCGCAGGGATTGAAAATCGGCGTCATGCGCCAGCAGCGGCTCGACGCGGCCCATGATTGCGGCGACGGTCAGCGCTATCTGCGGCTGCGCGTTGTTGACGATCGAGCGAATACGCGGCAGCGTCCGCTCTAGCCGAGCCGGATGCGGCGGATAGGCCGGCACCGCGATGATTCCTGCGTACAGGCAGCCAAAGAAAGCGGCGACAAAATCCAGCCCCGGCGGATACAGCAGCAGCGCCCGTGCGCCTGGTGCGGCGTGCGCCTGAAGCTGAGCGGCGATCGCACGTGCCTGTCGATCAAGCTCGGCATACGTCAGACGAACCGAGTCGGCATCGCTATCTGAGAGGAACGTATAGGCCTGTAGGTCGGGCTGGTGACTGGCTCTCCAGCGCAGAAGATCTACCAGTGTGGAGAACTCAACCGGAAGATCCGAAACACGAGTACTCATTGGCCCGCATCGCCTCCGCCCAGCTTGGTGACGGAATATCGCGGATACAGTTGTGTGTTCATTAACAACTTACTTCCTCATTGGTTGGCGCTAGCGTAGGGAATCGTATATGAAGCTCTAGCCATCTTGGTCTTCCAGAGCGTTCTACCGTAGCCCGGTCTAGAAGCGATGGCTTCTCAATCCTGTACCAGCGAAGCTGCGAATATTCAAGCCCGTTTCGGATTACTTGCGTAAAAGGGCGTGCTGAACACTCGTATAGAGGTTGTTAAAATCAAGTAGCCAAAGCCGATTATAGCTCAAATGATCCATGTGTGTCAACCTATAAGCATACTGTGTATAACTTATGAATCGCGCCTCCATAGCGGCTTGTCGAGCATAAGCCAATATACTCGACGGCTAAAGATTTTGCGGATTATTGCCTGGATGGTACTTTTGGAAGTTACGAATCCAGGCACGCAAATATCGGAACCTTGGACTTTCTGGTGATGTATTTATGCGCATACGGTATCGAAAACATGCTAATCGTGCATCATACTAATGAGCAACGCCTGAGTATCGAGCTAGCACATAATCAGTCACCGGCACGGTTTTGCTCGCCTGCATCCTGGATCGTCGCGTATCATCAACTGAGGGTTGTGCGGTCAAGTAAGTAATCAAAATTAGGTAAAAAATTGTACAACCACCAG
This sequence comes from Herpetosiphonaceae bacterium, assembly GCA_036401895.1. Classification (GTDB taxonomy): domain Bacteria; phylum Chloroflexota; class Chloroflexia; order Chloroflexales; family Kallotenuaceae; genus LB3-1. The sequence goes on from DASWTW010000299.1 coordinate 8,646, forward strand.
GATGCTTTCGTCTGCTCAAGGTAAAGCGGGTAAGCTGGAGAATGTGAAGGAGGCAAAGCGGCGGGCGGCTACGAGGTACGCTTTTCGATCGGTTTCACTTTCTATGAAAGCAGCGTCAGCGACAATTATCAGCGCTCGGGCAGTGGCCGGAGCGGGATTAGACTTTCGTCGGCTTGACGGTTGTAGCGGAGACATGATACATTCGGCGTGTTCCGCATACAAGGAGGCGCAGATGGCAGTCAGAATCTACAATCCTCTTCAGTCTTACGGATTGTCCTCGTATCACGTAGACTGTTTTATCTGAGTGCGCCTGCTGACCGCTAGCGCGGTCACCTCTCAGAGCCAAGCAAAAGTTTTCCCCTAGAGCACAAGTGCTGTAGCGCTGCGCGTTTGTTCGCAGCCTGCCGTTTGCTTGCCTGATATTTCTTTTGCCGCCACGGCGCACTTCGTCCGTGGTCGTTGTTTATTAAGCGACCACGCCGCGTCCGCCCTGTGGTCAAAAATTCGCGATCATCGGCGTGGCCGGTGGTCGTTTTTGTTGTGCCGGAGAGCTGCTCTATAGGCTGGATCAAACACCGATCACGCAGCCACAGGCTGCTGAGTCCGATACATTGTTGGGAACGGTTTATCAAAAAACGCTGGGCCATTACCGCGTCGACGTGGCCGGGCAGATGATCGACTGCGAGCTGTCGAACCGGCTGCGCAAGATCTTGATCTATCCGATCGCCGATGCATCCTCGCTGCGGCCACGAGTGGTGCGTGTCGCCGATATTCGCGCCGTCGATCCGGTGGCGATCGGCGATGTGGTCGAGCTGATCGATGCCGGCAGCGGCAGCGGCCTGATCGTCGGCGTCAAGGAGCGCACCAACGCGCTAACGCGGCTGGCGGCGGGAACCAAGCCGTTGGAGCAGGTGATCGCGGCGAATGTCGATCAGATCGTGGCGATCCTGGCGGCAGCTCAACCAGCGCCCAAGTGGGAGCTGCTGGATCGCTACCTGGTCGCGGCCGAGTCGTGCGGCATTCCGGTGCGGATCTGCATCACCAAGCTGGATCTGGCCGATCGCGAGCGGCTGGAGCAGGAGATCGATGTGTACCGGCGCATTGGCTACCCGGTGCTGCTGACCAGCACGCTGACCGGCGAGGGCGTGGATCGTGTCAAGGCCATGTTTAGCGGGCGCATGTCGGTGCTGATCGGCAAGTCGGGCGTGGGCAAGACCAGCCTGCTCAACGCGCTTGAGCCGGGATTGGGCCTGCGTGTCAACGAGGTCAGCCGCTCCAGCAGCAAAGGCAAGCACACCACGACGCATCTTGAGATGTTTCCGCTGGCGATCGGCGGCAGCGTGGTAGACACGCCCGGCATGCGCGAGTTTGGGCTGTGGAACATAGGCGAGCGCGAGCTGGCCGAGTATTTCCCGGAGTTTCGCCAGTTTGCCGGGCTGTGCCGCTTCGGCGCGAGCTGTAGCCACAACCACGAGCCGGACTGCGCGATCAAAGCGGCAGTTGAGGACGACCAGATCTCGGCGCGACGGCACCAGAGCTACCTGCGGCTGAAAGGATAGCTATGCGCGTTCCATTGACAACCTATCGTCGGCTGCTGGTGACCTACCTCGGGCCGCAGCGGTCGCGGGTGCTGGCGCTGGCCGCGCTGCTGCTGGGCACGATCGGTCTGCAACTGTTGAATCCGCAGATTCTGCGCTTCTTTATCGATACCGCGCGCGCGGGCGGCTCGTCGCGGACGCTCACACTGGCGGCGCTGGCGTTTTTCGGCATCGCGCTGCTGACACAGGCGGTCTCGATCGCCGCGACATACCTGAGCGAGCAGATCGGCTGGAGCGCGACCAACGCGCTGCGATCGGATCTGACGCTGCACTGTCTCAAGCTGGATCTCCCGTTTCATCACCAGCACACGCCCGGCGCGCTGATCGAGCGGATCGACGGCGACGTGAACGCGCTGGCAAACTTCTTCTCGCAGTTCGTGGTGCGCGTGTTGGGCAGCATGCTGTTGTTAGGCGGCGTGCTGATCGTGCTGTGGTGGGAGGACTGGCGCGTCGGCGGGCTGCTGACGGCGTTCGTAGTGATCAGCCTGCTGCTGCTGAGCCGCGTGCGTGATGTTGCGGTGCCGCACTGGGCGGCGGCCCGGCAGATCAGCGCGGATCTGTTCGGCTTCTTGGAGGAGCGGCTATCCGGCACCGAGGATCTGCGATCGAGTGGAGCCGAGGCGCACACGCTGCGACGGCTGGCCGAGTGGATGCGCCGCGTGCTGCTGACGGAGCGGAGCGCCCGGCTGATGGGCATGACGCTCTGGTCGGTCACGACCGCGCTCTTTGTGGCCGGCAATGCGCTGGCGTTTCTGATCAGCGCCTATCTTTTCAACCTGAATGCAATTACGCTCGGCACCGTTTATCTGGTCTTCTACTACACGGAGCTGCTGCGCCAGCCGCTGGATCAGTTGATCGACCAGTTCGAGGATTTGCAGCGCGCCAGCGCCAGTATTGGCCGCATCCAGGAGCTGTGCGAGCTGCGCAGCGCGGTCGTCGACGGTCCCGGCGCGCAGCTGCCCGGCGGCGCGCTGTCGGTCGAGTTTGCGGATGTGACCTTTGGCTACAGCCAGGACGCGCCGATCCTTCGCGATCTGTCGCTGTTTGTCGCGCCGGGCCACGTGCTGGGCCTGCTGGGCCGCACCGGCAGCGGCAAGACCACGATCACGCGGCTGCTGTCGCGGCTGTACGATCCCGACGGCGGCGCGATCCGGCTCGGCGGTGTGGATCTGCGCGACACGCGGCTTGAGCATCTGCGGCAGCGCGTCGGCGTTGTCACGCAACAGGTCGATCTGTTTCAGGCCAACGTTCGCGACAACCTGACCTTTTTCGATCAGCGCATTCCTGACGAGCGGATCGCAGCGGTGCTTGAGCTGCTCGGCCTCGGCGAGTGGCAGCGCGGGCTGTCGCATGGTCTGGATACGCCGCTATCGGCGGATGGCGCGGGCTTGTCGGCGGGCGAGGCGCAGCTGCTGGCTTTTGCGCGAGTTTTTCTGCTCGATCCCGGCCTGGTGATCCTGGATGAAGCCTCGTCACGGCTCGACCCGGCGACTGAGCGGCTGATCGAGCGTGCGGTCGATCTGCTGCTGCGGCCCGAGGACGGCCGGCGACGAACCGCGATCATTGTGGCGCATCGCCTGGAGACGATCCAGCGCGCCGATGAGATCGCGATTTTGGAGGCCGGGCGTGTCTGCGAGTACGGCTCGCGATCGCAGCTGGCACGCGATCGCGACTCGCGCTTTGCCCGGCTGCTGCAAACCGGCCTTGAGGAGGTGCTGGCATGAGCGCATGGCGCTTTCAATGGCGGCTGATCCGCTATCAGCCCTGGCTGTATCTGCTCAACGTGATCTTCTGGACGCTGGAAGGTCTCGCGCCGCTGGTGCAGGGCCTGATCATCAAGTTCTTTTTCGATACCTTGACCGGCAGTGCGGCGCTCACGAGCGGGCTGTGGGGCCTGATCGCGCTGCTGGTGGCGACGATCGCCGCGCAGATCGCATGTGTGCTGAGCGGCATCGTGACCATCGCGAACTACGACATTACGACCAACGCGCTGCTGCGGCACAACCTGCTTGAGCGCATCTTGCAGCGGCCCGGTGCGCAGTCACTGCCGGAATCGCCCGGCGAGGCGATCAGCCGCTTCCGCGACGACGTCGGCGAGATCGACTCGTTCTCGGGCCTGTTCATCGATCTGATCGGCAAGATCTTGTTTATGCTGATCGCGCTAGGGATTCTGCTCGGCGTCGATGTGCAGCTCACGCTGCTGGTGTTCTTGCCGCTGATGGGCGTGCTCGTCGCGGCCAAGATCGCCAGCCATCGCGTCGAGGAGTATCGCGAGCGGAGCCGCGAGTCGTCGGGGCGCGTGGCGGATGCGCTGGGCGAGATCTTCGGCGCGGTCCAGGCGATCAAGGTGTTTGCCAGGGAGCAGGCAGTTGTTACGCATCTGCGCGCGCTGAACGAGGAGCGACAGCGGGCGGCGCTCAAAGATCGGCTGTTCGCCGAGTTGCTGGGCTCGGTCTTTGACAACACGGTGAATCTCGGCACGGGCTTGCTGCTGCTGCTGGCCAGCCAATCGCTGCGGTCCGGCACGCTCACGGTCGGCGATTTCGCGCTCTTTGTCTACTACCTGCCCTGGATCAGCGAGGTCACCTTTTCCAGCGGGCTGTTTCTGACGCGTCATCGCCAGGCGCAGGTCTCGATCGATCGGATGCATGAGCTGATGCAGGGCGCGCCGCCGGAGGCGCTGGTGAAGCATAGCCCGCTGCATCTGCGCGACGAGCTGCCGGCGCTGGTGTTCACGCCCAAGAGCGCGGCTCAGCGTCTCGATCTGCTGGAAGTCAGCGCTCTGAGCTATCGCTATCCGGCCTCGGGGCGCGGCATTGCCGGCGTCGATCTGCGGCTGCCGCGCGGCTCGCTCACGGTGATCACCGGGCGCATCGGCGCGGGTAAGACCACGCTGCTGCGCACGCTGCTCGGATTACTGCCCAAAGACGCCGGCACGATGCGCTGGAATGGCGTCGAGATCGACGATCCGGCGACGTTCTGCGTGCCGCCGCGCTGCGCCTACACCGCGCAGGTGCCGCGTTTGTTCAGCGACACGCTCAAGGATAATCTGCTGCTGGGCTGGCCCGAGCAGCACGCGGATCTCCATCGGGCGGTTCAGGCTGCCGTGCTGGATCAGGATCTTGCAGCCCTTGAGGCCGGACTGAATACGCTGGTCGGGCCGCGCGGCGTGCGGCTGAGCGGCGGGCAGATTCAGCGCGCAGCAGCCGCGCGCATGTTTGTGCGCGACGCCGAGCTGCTGGTCTTCGACGATCTGTCGAGCGCGCTGGATGTCGAGACCGAGCGCACGCTCTGGCAGCGCATCTTTGAAGGAGGCGCGGCCAGGCGCGAGACGACGTATCTGGTGGTCTCCCACCGGCGCGCTGCCCTGCGACGAGCCGATCACATCGTCGTGCTCAAGGATGGGCAGATCGAGGCGCAGGGCACGCTTGATGAGCTGCTGGCAACCAGCGCTGAGATGCAGCGGCTGTGGTCGGGCGAAGACGATTCGGTGGGCTAGGCCCTCACCACGGCCCTGCGGGCAAACAAAGGAACAAGTGAACAAAGGAACAAGGAAACAAAAGAACAAAAAGAATCCTGATCGTTTGTTCGCTTGTTTTTGGCTGGACCTCACCCCCTGGCGTGTACTCAGCCGTGCTTCCGTCTGAGTGTTCTTCGGGACAGGCGAGGGGTTTTTTCGGTACTCCTTTGTTCTTTGTTCTTGGTTCTAGGTTCTTCTTTTGTTCTCCGCTGGCGCTTGGCTCACTGTGGTATGCTTTGTGCGATACCCCCAATATCCGGCACTCATCTCATATTCCGTTTTAGCAAAGGAGCAGGTTTTGGAAACTATCGTTAAACCGATCTTCCTGTTTGCCGACAGCCAGCTTCTGTTCTGGCACAGCGAGGAAGGGCTGCTACTGGATCGCGTGCGGCAGGTGCTCAGCGTGGAGCTGGAGGACGGCCCGCTCAAAGCCGCCTATCTGGGCGCGTCGAACGGTGATGTGCATGAGTTTTACGACCTGTTTGTCGCCGCGATGGAAGGGATCGGCATCGCCGATTGTCGCATGATCCCGGCGATGCCGTCAGTCGAGGACGAGACCTATCTTTCCACGGCGAATGTGATCTTGCTGGCAGGCGGCGATCCCTGGCGTGGCTGGCAGGTCTTCAAGGAGAACGGCTTTATCGAGCGCCTGATCGAGCGCTACTACGCCGGCGCCGTGCTGATCGGGATTTCGGCGGGCGCGATGCAGCTTGGGCTCAAAGGCTGGAGCGAGCATCCACATCTGCCGCACAGAACGTTCGATACGCTCAAGATCGTGCCGTATGTGATCGATGCGCACCAGGAGCCGAGCTGGAGCATTCTGCGCCAGGCTGTGCGCGAGATGGGCGAGGGCGTTCGTGGCCTGGGTATTCCGATGGGCGGCGGTGTGATCTTTCATCCCGACTGGTCGATCGAGCCGGTACGCCATTCGCTGATCGAGTTTATGCTGGTCGACAGCCAGATCCAGCAAACGCTGCTACTGCCGCCGCCGGTGATTGGTCTCGAAGCAGGCGCTTAGATTTTCTGCGATCGGTTGCGCACGCCCCCCTGCGCCGTGATCGTGTGCGCCAAAAAACGCTCGTGTCGCACCCTCCAAACTTCCCCCTTCCCCCCAACTTTCGCGCTCTTTTCGGCATTTTCCATCAATTGGCTTAACCCTTATTGCTGCGTGCTTGTTCCTTGTGTACGCGCCTCAACCACGAAACCGCGATTTTGTCTCAGGAGCCGGGTTCTGAGTAATGCCAGCCATCTGCGCTATGCGTGTCCGGGATCAATGGCTAGCTTTTTTAGATTTGCCGACGCTTTATAATTATTTTACCTTTTTTAACCTGCGCCGGTTTAAAAATGCTCTGGTCACCGTTGCACCTCCTGTACGCGTGGGAAGTGCCGCATGACTTCCGCCCGTTAGCCTTCCGAATGCTGGCATCCACAGATGATCGTGCGAGCTTCATCGCAGGGATCGTCTCATTTTGAGGAGATGCACCATGAATTACCAGGAACAGGCTGCTGGTCGACGCAGAACACCACGCTGGCTCTTGATTATGTGGCTCGTCGTGATCGGCGCGGCGCTGGCGGCTCAATCGGCGCCGGTTGCCAACGCCTCGCACTCCGATACCGGCTCGTACAAGCGGCACCAGGCGCTGATCCACTGGTCGACCGGCGACGGCAGCACGCAGGGCGCGAACGACGAGGACTACTGCGCCGACTCGCAGACCGGCAGCATGAGCGCCGACACCGCCGCCGTGCGTGTGCGCGACACGCTGGTTGTTGCCTCGCCGCACTGGGACGGCACCGGCAACTGGCGGCTGGATCTGTGGAAAGCTCCGTCGCGCTGCACGGCCTACGCCGATCGCAACTGGATCGAGCTGGAGTACCGCGTAGCCGACGACTGGAGCGGGCGCTGCGGCGGCAGCTACGCGCAGTATAGCTGTGTGGAGCACTACACGCCGATCTACACCTCGCAGTACGGCCACTATCACTACACCTGGAACAATTCGTACCTGACCGTGACACACATCGACGGCGGCTCCACCGAGTACCGCGAGCTGATCAACCACGAGAGTGGCCATCTCTTCGGGCTGCTCGACGGCGGCGGCGATTGCCCCGGCAGCATCATGCACAACCGCTGGTACGGCTGCTCGAACTGGCCGAACTGGTATCCGAGCACCGGCGATTTCAACTCGGTCGTCGCGATCATGAATGGCCGCTAAGGCTCGTCGTGTGATAGTTACGAAAGGAAGAGAAACGATGCTGCACCGATTAACAATACGTCAGTTGCTGGCCCACGGAATCGCGATGGCGCTGGTCTTTGCCGCGATCGTCTCGCTGCGCGGGCAGCAGGTCCACGCCCAGCCCACCTGGGACAGCGGACTGCTGGTCAACACGCGGGCCAGCCTGCGCGCCTGTATGGTCACCTCGGCCGCGACGAGCACGCACGCCAATGCGATCGCGCAGCAGGTGGCGCGCAACTTCGAGAAAATACGCGGGCACAAGGATTGGGAGCGGGCCGGGCTGGGCAAGGCGATTCCGGCGATCGAGACGGGCTGCGCCGGTGCAAAAGCTCCCACGCAGGCGCTCCAAAAAGGCTCGCTCGTCGGACCGGGCGTGACCAAGAATCCCACGCCGTTTCGCACAGTGATCATGGTGCTCGACGACGCAGCCGCCGATACTGTGCTGGGCAAGGGCACCAGCGCCGGGCTGTTCCCCTACGAGCTGATGGCCGTCAAAGACCACGAGTTTGTCGAGGTCACGTCGGGGCTCGTGGTGCGCGAAAGCTTCCTGGCCAGCGCCGACTTCGCCGATCCGTACCTGTCGCTGGCGCTGGGCTTGCAGCCGTCGAAGCCGTTCGAGCGTCCCGCCGGCGTCGAGAGCGTGAAGTAAGATCGGTTTCGGCAATTCAACAAATCTCAGAGGGCAGCCGTTAAGGCTGCCTTTTTTTGTTGCTCTGCCGTGTGCTAGCTTTTCAGCCGCTTGATCTCCTGCGCCACGATCCGCCGCGCGATCGCCAGCGACGTAGCGTAGGTCGGGTCCATGCCAAAGTAGGACAGATTGCGCGATCCCAGGTTCGAGCCTTTGCTGTAGGGCGTATCCGAGGCGTAGTGCAGCAATCCCAGATCGAAGGGCGGGCGCAAGAAGCTGATCGTCTCGCTGGTGGGGAAGCGCGCGGCAAAGGTGTGCTCATAGACCGCGTTGAGATACGGCCCACCCTCCATCTCGATATCGGTGAAAAAATCCTGGTAGAGCGCATCCATGAACGGCTCGTTCTGAAGAAACGTGCCCAGCGAGGTTACGGCCTTCTGATTGTCCAGCACGCTGCCGTGCGCCAGGTACGGCTCCACATCGATCGCGCTGAACGCCGAGGCAAAGTGAAACGTGTTGCGCGTGTGCTCGTCATAGACCACGTTCGGGATCAGCACGTCGCCGATCTTGCCGTTGAGCGTGGCCGCCTTGCCCAGCACATACACGCCGAGCAGCGCGCCCACGCTGCGCGACATAATCTTGAGGATATGGTAGGCTGCCAAACCTAGCGGATAATCGATGTTGAGAATGATCGCGTCGCTGTGGCGCAGCTTCTCGCAGCCGGGCATGTAGATGCGCGGATCAAGCCGCTGCGGATCGAGCTTGCGTATCTCCATCGCCTGCGCGTCGACGTCGAGGTAGAAGCGGCTGGCCACGCGATGAATGCCCAGCTCCTGCTCCTCCTCGGCGCGGCGCTCAAAGTAGCGCTGGCTGGCCGGATCGGCCTGATATTTTTTCTGCACATAGTACAGAAAGTTCTCCCGCGACGACGGCACTTGCTCTGCGACAATGCGATCGTACTCGTGCAGCAGCCCGCCGTGCTCGCGCTGGCGAATAAAGTCCAGCAGCTCGTCGGTGTTGCGCAGCGCAAAGCTCGACAGCAGATTGACCAGGCTGTGCGTGTTGCTCGACACAAAATAGATCGGCCGATCGCGCAGCTTCAATGCTTCCAGCGACTCCTCGATATGCCACCACCAGCGCAGCGTGGCCCGCTCGTAGTCCATCAGCGAGCCGCCGAGCATCCGTACCGCAAAGCGTTTTTTGACCTGCGCGATGCGCAGCAAACGCTCGGCCAGACCCGTGCCCCAGATCGTTTGGAGCCGTGCGATGGCATTGTCCGGCAGATGGAGCGCGTTCGCCAGCGTTGTCTCGTGCTCGGTGCTGAGATCGCCCTGCGCCTGCTCCAACATCTGGATCAGCCCGGCATCCGACAGCCGCGTGTGCAGCTTATTCCACTCAAGCTGGAACGCTACCAGCATCGGGATCAGATCGTCGAGGTCCGAGGGGCTGGCGATCAGCACGGCCAGCGTGGAGTCGCCGTCGAAAAACATCTTGCGGCGACGGCCGGGCGCGCTGACCGGCTGCCAGGTCGTGACGTTGCCGCGACCTGAGCGATCGAAAACCTCGTGGGACTGGCCCAGCAGTACGAGGCGCACATGATCGATGCAGGCGGGCAGGCGCAGCGACGTGTAGGTCAGCGCATCCAGATCCGGCGTGCTCTGGTCGGCGTCACGATGCAGCGACGGATCGAAGGCCAGATACGGCTCGATCAGCGCCTGGATCTGGATCTCGCCGGTGCTGCGCAGCAGCGAGTTGTAGGTACGTTGAAAAATCTCAAGCGGGACGCGCACGTCCTCGTTTTGCAGTCGCATGAAACATCTCCATCGATGGGCTTCGGATAATATTCCTCCTATTGTACGCTGAATATCACCGCTGCTGGTGCCGCCGCTCAGGCCGGGAGCACATGGTATAGTGGAGGCAAGGAGGAGAAGCATGTTTCATGGGTTGGGACACTACCGAAAGTACCGGCTGGCGGCGGCGCTGGATCGGCTGAATGCGTATCCGCCACAGTCGAAGATTGCGCTCTCGAAAGCGGCGCATCTGCTCGGCGTCTCCGAGGCGCAGGTGCGCGCCCTGGTTCAGCGTCACGGTTCGGACAACGCGCTGGATGGCAACCAGATCGGCGTGGCGACGCTGCGGCATGTGATCCGGCAGGCCCGTGCTGCTAAAGGCCAAGCATAAAAAAACCGCCGCCTGTGTGAGAAAACAAGCGGCGGCGCAGAGCGTGGTTGATGGCTAGCGTTGAGCGCTAGCCTGCGAGCGCTCGGGCTGGCGACCACCCGAGCGGTTTTCGTACCAATTCATCAGCGGCGTAACGCTCACGCCATGCAGCACGATCGATACGGCTACCAGTGAGAGCGTGATCGCCGTGAGACGCTGGGCGAAGGATTCTTCCAGGCCATGCGCGATCGCGTACATCAGGTAGTAGATCGAGCCCAGGCCGCGAATGCCAAACCAACCGATCAATCCGCTTTGGATGCGATCCACTTTGCTGCCCAGCAGGCCAATCGCTACCGCCAGCGGTCGCACGACCAGGAAGAGCAGCGGCGCGAGCCAGAGCACATCCCAGGTCCAGTACTGCGCGGTCAACACGCCGCCGATCAGCACCACCACGCCGACGGTCAGCAGATGCTCAAGCTTATCGTTGAAGTCCAGCAGCGACGCCGCAAGAAACTGCGCCGCCTTCTCAGGCTCTTTGGTCACAACCTCCAGGCCCTCGCCTTTGTGGCCGATTCCAACCTTGGGCAGCTCGGCGGGTTCCGGCGCGTGATCCGTGCTGCATAGCTCGATGTAGCGCAGCGCATAGCCGGCGGCGAAGACGGCCAGAAAGCCGTAGCCATAGATCACCTCTGCCAGCCCGTAGGCCATCGCGATCAATCCCAGGACCAGAAATTCATGCAGGCTAAACGCGTTGCTGATGCGCTGCTGCATAAACAGCGCCAGCTTGCCGACCAGCCAGCCGGTACCGCCGCCGACCACCAGTCCCGCGATCACTGCCCACAGCAGATCCCAGCCGAACCAGCTGCCCAGCGTGAACGGCTGCGCGCCCCACAGCCCCAGCAGCCCGGATTCCTCATCGGGATGGAGGCCGAGCAGGCCCAGGCCGAGCATCACAAACGGAAAGGCTGTGCCGTCGTTGAGGCCGCCCTCGCCGCTGATGCTGTAGCGTAGATCGTCGCGATCGGTCTCGTGCTGCATCTGAATGTCGGAGGCCAGCACCGGATCGGTTGGGGCGAGCACCGCGCCCAGCAGGATGGCAGCGCCCAACGGCAGATCCAGCAGCGTGACGCCGATCAGCGCGATTACGGCGATCGTGACGATCATCGTGACGCTTGCCAGCCGTACCGGCAGCAGCCAGCGCCGATCGGTCACTGATTGACGCATGTTCAGGCCGACGGTGAAGAGCGAAACGATCACGGCGACTTCGGTGAGCCGCTCGAAGAGATGCGCCTCCTGGATGATATCCCACGAGAGCAGGCCGAAGATGTTGGGGCCGAGCAGCACCCCAACGCCCAGATAGACCGCGCCCACCGAGAGCGGCAGCCGCTCCACCAGCGGCGTCAGAAAGGCCAGGCTGATCAGCAGCACGCCAGCGATCAAAAACCAATAGATTGCAGTCATCCCAAGTCTTTCGTCAGGCGCGAGGTATGGCTCGATCTCTACGGGACGAGTGCAGGGGCTCGACCATGTTCTCCCACAAACCAACGCAGCGCATAAATCCGATATTTAAATGGCCGAGAACGCAAGGCTCGTGCCAGAAGATCGCCGTGCGTAGCTGGCATACATGTTGCTGCTGGGATTGATAGGACGTTCAAGGAGGAGATCAATGGAGCGAATCAAGCTAACATCCGAGCGCGCCGAGACGATTGTTAATCTGCTGCGGGACAATCCCGGCGTTCAGATGACGCTCGGCGACATCGCCGACGAGACTGGATTGCCCGCCGATGAGCTTGCGGCGAATCTTGAGGATCTGATCAGCCATAATCTGATCGTGCGCGAGCTAACCGACGACGGCCTGGATACCTATCGCTTCCCGGACGAGTTCCAGCGCGGTACAACCTGAGCGCTGCATCCCGGTGTTGATCGAGAGCCCCGTAGAGATCGAATCTCTACGGGGTTTTTGCTTGTCCTGCCGATACGCGATTGTGTCCGGCCTACGATGCCTGCGTCGGCGCTTCGTGAGCGGCACGCAGCGGAAAGAACTTCGGCGCGGTCAGCACCAGCACAATCACCAGCGCCAGCGCGCCCACCACGATCGCGCGAGGAGCGCCCGCGCCGCTGCCCAGCTCCGCCGTCACACGTGTGATGCCCAGCAGATCCAGCAGCGCGATCACCCAGTTGCTCCAGCCGCTGTGAGGCGCGCCCAGATCCTGCGCCACGCGGGCGATCCCCAGCGAGCCCAGCGACGGCAGCCCGATCAATGTGATCGCGTACAGGCTGATCACGCGGCCACGCAGCTCGCTCGGCACACGCAGCTGGATGATCGTCGCGATCATCGTGGTGAAAACCGTCGACGAGATGCCGACCGCGACCAGCAGCGCCACGCCGACCCAAAACCACGGGCTGAGGGCGAAGGCAGTCAGGACCACGCAGAAGATCACTCCGCTGACGACCAGCACACGGCCCTGATTCTGGATGTTCGGCAGCGACGACATCGCGAACGCGCCGATCAAAGCGCCAGCGCCGCCCGCCGAAAGCAGCGTGCCGTAGCCGCCTGCGCCGGTGCGCCAGACCGCGTCGGCAAAGACCGGCAGCAGCTGCTGGTAGGAGCGGCCAAAGAGCGCTGCCAGCGCCGAGAGCACCAGCAGAAACAAGATCGTGCGGTGCTGCCAGGCGTAGACGAAGCCGCCAAAGAGCGCATCCTGTAGCGAGGTCTGGCGGCGCTGGCGAACCGGCAGATCGCGCATGAAGCGCAGCGCCGTCAGCACCGCGATATAGCTGATCGCGTTGAACATGAAGAGCCAGCCCGCGCCCACGAGATCGAGCAGCAGCCCCGCCAGCGCCGGCCCGACCAGCGCCGCGCCGGTGTAGGTTGCCGAGTTGAGCGACAGGGCGTTGAGCAGATCCTGGCGCGGGACCAGCTCGGGAATCAGCGCCTGGCGCGTGGGGTTGTCGAAGGCCAGCAGCAGCGCGCCCGCAAACGAGGTGAGCAGGATATATCCCGGACGGATCGCGCCGGTCCAGGTGAGCACGGCCAGCAGCACGGCCAGCAGCAGCGACGAGGTCTGCGTGATGTAGAGCAGCTTGATCCGATCGACACGATCCGCGACCGCCCCGCCGATCGGCGGCGCAATAATCATCGGGATCGCGAAGCTCAGCCCTAAAAATCCCAGGTAGAGCGGATTATTGCCGGTAAGTTTATAGATTAGCCAGCTCTGGGCCACGTTCTGCATCCACGTTCCCATGTTTGAGATCAGCAGTCCGCTCCAGATCAGCGTGAAGTTGCGGTGCCGCAGCGCGGGGTAGCGCGTGCCCGCCTGTGATGTGGTTGCCACGTGTGCTCCTTGCCGTCCAAATCGTGATCATTGTAAGCTGCTCCTTTGAGCAGATAGTGTTCCATAGTCTGCCCTGCGAGCAAACAAAGGAACAAGGGAACAAAGGGGAAGATCTGCTTTGTTCCCTTGTTCTTTGAATCTTTTGTTCGTTTGCAGGCCCTCACCCCCGGTGCTGCCGCACCACCCCCTCTCCCACTGCCGTAGGCGAGGGGGAAGATCTGCGCCCGGTTCTGGGTTCTAGGTTCTGGGTTCTCTCGGTTGTTCCCTTGTTCGTTTGTTCCTTTGTTCTCCCCGATTCTTGTTATGCTATACTACACGGGCAAGCTTCCATCAACTCCAACCGCACAGATATGGCGGGAATACTATGCTTCCACCAGATACCATAGATGCTGTAGCGGCGCTGCGCGAAAGCGAGGAGCGCCTGCGGCTCGCGTTGGCCTCGGCGGCGATGGGAACCTGGCGCTGGGATGTGCGCACGAACACCAATACGCGCGATGCGGGCTTTAATCGCATCCTGGGCCTGGCTGAGCAAGAGTCCTCACAGCCGCTTGACGACCTGCTGGGACGGATCTCGCCCGCCGATCAGCCGCGCTTTATGGAGTCGGTTGACCGCGCGCTGGAGCAGCGCGGCGACTACGAGGGCGAGTTTCGAATCATGCGGCCGGATGGCTCGCTGCGCTGGCTGCGGGCGCGCGGCAGGGTGATCTGCGACGAGGCCGGCTTTCCCAGCTATATGACCGGAGCCGTGCTCGATGTGACCGAGCGCAAGCAGGCCGAGGAGGCGCAGCAGTTTTTGACCGAGGCCAGCGTGCTGATGTCGGGCTCGCTCGACTACACGATCACGCTCAATACGATCGCGCATTTGATCGTGCCGCGTCTCGCCGACTGGTGCTTCATCGATATGGTCGCCGACGACGGCACGATTCCCACGCTGATTGTGGCCCATGCCGATCCGGCCAGAGAGGCGCTCGGCTGGGATCTGGTGCGCAGCTTTCCGGTCGATCCTGACGCGCCGGGCGGCACCGCCAGTGTGCTGCGAACCGGCAAATCCGAGCTGGTATCGGAGATCGGCCCCGAGTTTTTTCAATCGATCGCGCGTGACGCCGAGCATCTTCAGATGCTGAACTCGCTGGGTATGAGCTCGTGGATCTGTGTGCCGCTGACGACACGTGGCCGCACGCTGGGCACGATCTCGCTGCTTGCCGCCGAGTCGCGCCGCCACTACGGGCCCGACGATCTGCTGCTGGTGGAAGATCTGGCTCGTCGCGCGGCGCTGGCGATCGATAACGCGCGGCTGTATCAGGAGACGCAGCAGCACGCCCGGCGCGCGCAGGCGCTGGCCTCGGCCTCGCAGCTCTTCGCCGAGGCCAGCCTGGATCTTCAGGTGGTGCTGGAGCTTTTGACGCGCTGTGTAGCCGAGCAGATCGGCGATTTCTGCGCGATTCGCCTGATCGCCGACGATGGCGAAATGCTGGAAACCGTCGCGCTCTACCATCCCGATCCGGCAGCGCAGCCGCTGGTCGAGGCGGTGCACTCGCTGCCCTATCGTGCCGACGAAGGATTTATGGGCCGATCGATCCAGACCGGCCAGCCCCTGCGCATTCCGGTGATCTCTCCTGACGAAGTGCGCACAAATATCAAGCCTGAGCTGTGGCCGTATCTGGAGCAGGTTGGCCTGCACAGCGTGCTGATGGTGCCGTTGCGGGTGCAGGGCCAGATTATCGGTGTGGTTGGTGCGACACGCAGCAAGCCGGGACAGCCCTACACCGCCGACGACGAGATCCTGATCCAGGAACTGGCCGATCGCGCGGCGCTGGCGCTGGATCATGCGCGGCTGTACGCGGCCGAGCGTCAGGCCAAGGTGCTGGCTGAGCGTGCCGCGGGTCGTATGGCACAGCTTCAGCGGATCACCGCTGCGCTTTCGGCGGCGCGCTCACCGTCCCAGGTAGCCGAGGTGGTGCTGCGCGAGGGCACAGTCGCGATGCGCGCGTACGCGGGTACGGTGCTGATGCGCAGCGAGGACGGCGCGGCTTTCCGCGTGCTGGATCTGCTGGGCCATGCCTCGGATTTGTGGGAGATCTGGGAGAACATGCCGATCGACGCGCCGCTGCCGATGACCGATGCCGGCCGTACCGGCAAGCCGGTCTGGATCTCGTCACGGGCCGAGTACGCCGAGCGCTACCCGCATCTAGCCTGCGATCAGCAAGATCATACCGAGGCGCTGGTGGCGATTCCTCTGGAGACCGACGCGCAGCCGATCGGAGTGCTGAGCCTGAGCTTCGCCGATCCGCAGACCTTCTCCGCCGATGAGCGCATGTTCTTGCAGGCGCTGGCTCAGCAGTGCGCCCAGGCGATCGAGCGGGCGCGGCTCTACGAGGGCGAGCAGCAGGCGCGCACCGAGGCCGAGTCGGCGGTGCGTGTGCGCGATCAATTTTTGTCGGTCGCGTCGCATGAGCTGAAAACACCGCTGACGCTGCTGCTGGGCAACGTTCAGCTGCTGCGCCGCCGCACCAGAAACGCCGTCAAGCTTACCGAGCGCGATTATCGCTCGCTCAACGTGATCGAGACGCAGGTCACGCGGCTCAACACGCTGATCAACGCGCTGCTCGACATTTCGCGGATTCAAACGGGTCAGCTCAGCATCGAGGCGCTGTCGCTGGACCTGTGCGCGCTGGCCCGGCGCGTGGTCGACGAGGTGCAGCCGACGCTGGGCGCGCAGCATACGATCGTGTGTGAAGCCGAGGACGAGCCGCTCTACATTACCGGCGACAGCGTGCGCCTGGAGCAGGTGCTGCATAATCTGATCGGCAACGCCATCAAGTACAGCCCGCAGGGCGGCTCGGTGCGGGTGCAGGTCGAGCAGCGCAACGATCGCGTGTGTTTGATCGTGCGCGATCAGGGCATCGGCATTCCGCAGAGCGCGCTGCCGCATCTCTTCCAGCGATTTTTCCGCGCCGCCAACGCCGAGCAGCACCAGATCAGCGGCCTGGGCGTTGGTCTCTATGTGGTCAAGAAGATCGTCGCATTGCACGGCGGGACCGTCACGGCGTCAAGCACCGAGGGCGCCGGCAGCATCTTCACGATCTCGCTGCCGTCGCGCTGGAATGCCCCGTCGCGGCTGTTTTGATTTGACATAAATTGTTTTGTATCAATGCGGAGCGTACACGTTACGCTCCGTTCTTGTTTAACATTTCTGGCGATCAAACTTGTGCAAAGTATCCCGGATCGTGTTATAACCCCCTGCGGCACGCTCTGATTATGTTCACAGACGTCATCGAAGACCGGCAATCTAGCTCGCCAGGCCA
>DASWTW010000300.1:0-13151 GCA_036401895.1 Herpetosiphonaceae bacterium
GACAAGCTGAAGATTCTGGTGTGTGACATGTTTGTCGAAGCTGTGCGGCAGCGCCGTAGTGAGAAACGGCCCTGTCTCGGCAACCGCAAAACCGATTCGCTGCGGGATGCCGGCCAGCGCAGCCAGCAGCGCGCCCCACCAGTGGTCGTCGCGGGCGATCAGCGCGGCATCGTAGCGACCGGCGCGCAGCAGCAGTGCGGTCTTGAGCAGCAGACGATACGGCTGCAAGAGACCGGGCTTGCCGGCGCGGGTAAAGCCAGGAAACTCGCACAGCAGCAGCGTGTCGATGTCGGGGTTGTGCGCGACGGCAACCTTGCTCCACGGCCCGATCAGCAGCGCGATCTCAAACTCGGGCCGCTGCTGGCGGAGCAGCCGGAGCGCCGGTGTCAGCAGCAGCACGTCGCCCAGATGATCGGGCTTGATCACAAGGACACGCCGTACTGCACGGCTGTGAGCCACCCGCGATCGACGCGTGAGCGCGCCGACGCCACGCAGCAGCAGCAATCGCAGCGAGCGGCGTAGCGCTCCCAATCCGGGCATGACGGCGAGCCTAGCCTGAGATCACGCCGAGCGCGACCAGCACCACGACGCCGAGCAAGATCACCAGGCCGACGCCGAGCAGCGCCAGCGTGATACCCAGCAGCCGCCAGCGCGCCTCGGGCAGCTCACGACGTGTCGTGGCGCGATATTTCGGATCTTTGGCCATGTGCTAGGCTCCTTTGATCGAGGCTTGAACCGGCTTCTGTGCCGGAGCCGGCGCGGGCTGATCGGTTTTAACCGCCTGCGTGTAGCCGATGAAGATCAGCATAATGCCGATCAGCTCACTGATGTAGAGCGCCGTCGGAAAGCCCGCCTTGCTCAGCGTCCCGCCCAGTGCCGGCGACATCGCGCCCATGCCGATCAAAATATTGCCGATCATGCGATCGTAGAGCACGCGTTTGCGCCAGAAGATGTAGGCGGAGTAGATCGCGCCGCCGGCCAGCGCCAGTGTGCCGTAGACGTTGAAGAACGGCGTCAGCGAGCGAATATTGCTGGTCGTGCGAATGATCGCCGAGCCGTTCAGCTCCAGCGCCGGAGCGAAGCCGACCGTGCCCAGGATGCGGCCATTCTGCGCAACATAGATCGGCGTGACATTCTGCGGCACCGAGGCCGCGACCTGCGCCACGTCGATGCCCTGCTGCTCCATCAGCGCGCGCGTGCCAACCAGCGCGTCGTTCTTGCCGACGCCGTAGCCCAGCCGCTGCGGAGCTTGCGTGATCTGATCCAGATCGATCCTGGCCTCCTCGGCGATCGTGCGCGCCCAAACATCCATCAGCGCGCCGCCCGGCGTTGCCACTGTCTGCGCGGCCAGCGTGAGCACCTGATCGCTGGTTGTCGAGCTATCGGCGCTGATCGTGGTCACCAGTCGATCGGACATAAACGCGGGCTCAAGATCGGCGCGTCCGACTTCGTAGAGGCCGTAGAGCGTGCCCAGGCTGAGCAGCACCAGCGAGGCGATGGGTAGCCAGCGCTTAGCCAGCAGAAAGATCGTGCCCTGACCCAGCCATGCGGCGGTCAGCACCGCGCCCGACAGGTAGTAGGCGCGAAAAATCCAGGGACTCCAGCCCAGCAGTCCGAACGCGGCCTCCATCGCCGTGCCGAGCGCGTAAAAGCTCAGGCCGATGCCCCAGAAGAGCAGATAGCGACGGCCATTGCTGCGCCAGCGCGCGAAGACGGTGATTGCAAAGACGGTGGCGAGCAGCGAGGTGACGGTGGGCAGCATTCCGGCGAACGCTTCGACTGCCGCCGGCGAAAGCAGGGAGAACCCGAAGGCTATCACCACCAGCAGCGCGGGTCCTGCGAATCGTTTTAGGTTCATGGCGATAAAAAGGTAGCAGGACGCTCGGTTGAACGCCCTGCCTATGATCGGCTAGAAAAGCATCGACGCGGCTTCACGGCCCAGCTGGCGCAGACGATCGGACATTTCTTTGCGTCCGTTCTTCTCCATCTCCTCGGCTAGCTCGTTGATCCGCTTGACCAGATCGCTGTTGATCTTGGCTGCATTCTGGCGCAGCAGCCTGGTCGCCTCCTGCGGCGTCTCGGTGCTCAGCAGCTGCCCGATGAAGCGCTCCTCAGGCGACATCGACTCCTGCACCACTTCGACGGCAGTGCGCTCGATCTCGTCGAGTCGCTCGATCATGTCGGGCCGGTTGGCGCGCTGCGCGGTCTCGCGATTGGCCGCAACCACCAGCAGAAACGCCTCGCTTAGCTGATCGCGGCGCTCGGCCAGCGCCTGGCGCAGATCTTCGGCCTCAAGCACCTCGCGCAGCGTTTGAGCGGCGCCCTCGAAGAGCGCCTGTGCCTCGCGATCCATGCTCTCGGTCGTTTCCAGGATCAGATTGCGCCGCGTCTCGATGCGCTCGGCCTCGGCGGTGTTGCCCTCGGCGCGAGCGGCCTCGGCACGCTCAGTCAATGCCGCGTAGAAATCGTAGTCGATGACCGGCCGGTACTCGGCGATCAGATCTTGCAGGTTGTCGTCCTCGGCGCTCAGCAGCGCTTCGATCGCCGCGTCCAGGCTGGGCTCGTCGTCGCCGCCCAGGCTCTCGGTATCGAAGCCGGTCAGCTCCACCAGCCGATCGCGCATCGCCGTGAAGCGCTCAAACGATTCTTGATCCTGCTCGGCCTCGGACGCCTCGATATAGGCCGCCAGCGTCACAAAGAACTCGTAGTCGAGCGCGTCTTTGTTCTCCTGGACCAGCTTTGTGAGCTGCGCCTCGTCCTGCTCGGCCTGAAGCAGACGGCCCAGCAGCTCGGTGCGCTTGCGCTGCGCCATCAGCGCCTCCTTGGGAATGCCCTCCGCTTCCAGCAGCGCGTCAAGCATCGACGTCAGCGTGATGAAGTGACGCGGGTTGAGCAGATAGCCTTTGGGCGCGTCGGCGGGCAAGCTCTGGAGAATGATCTGCTGAAGCGCGCCGATAAAGCGCTCCTGCTCCTCGGGCTTGGCCTGGACCTCCTGCGGAAACAGGCTGAAAAAGAGCTGCTTCTCGGGATCGTGATAGACCAGCGGCGTCGCCAGCAGGCCGCCGGAGCCGCACTTCGGGCAGACCGCGACGTTGAGGCGGCCGGACAGCAGCGCCTGCTTCAGCTCGGGATACTGGCCCACATCGACTAATTGAAAAACTGGTGTTTGAAAATTCGTGCCGCAGTTCGGACACTTAATAGACACATTTTGGGGCGGCAAAGTAGCCATTGATTGATCTATGCTCCTGCAAAATAGAGCGCCCGGCGGACACATCGGCGGGCGCTTCTGGATCACGTTTTATGTGATTATTATACCACGTACCGTTCTTTTGGCGGATTGACAGCGCGCCGCGCGCCTGGTAGATTCCATGCTAATCAACTCACGAACGACGATGACGGTGACGAGACGCGTCAGGCCGGATATCCAGCGAGTCGAGGATGGTGCAAGCTCGACCGGAAGGCAGACGCCGAAGCCCCACCTGAGTTGCCGCCGCAGCGAAGACATCTTCGCCCAAGGCCGGCCGGATTGGTTCCCCCGTTAGCGGGACGCGCTATCGCTCTGGTACTCTAGCGTGCCGTGAGCCGTAGCGGCTAAGTGGGAGCTTTGCGCTTCAAACAAGGTGGTACCGCGAATCTATTCGCCCTTGAGTCAATCGACTCAAGGGCGTTTTGTTTTGTGCCGGGTCGATCGCCAGTGAGCATTTACAAGGAGAGTTTGTATGGACGCGAACACACTACGACGGCGATTTCTGGACTTTTTCCGCCAGCATGGTCATGCTGTGATCGGCTCGGCGCCGCTGATCCCGGAGAACGATCCGAGCGTGCTCTTCACGACGGCCGGTATGCATCCGCTGATCCCGTTTCTGCTGGGCGAGCCGCATCCCGCCGGGCGCCGACTCGCGAACTTCCAGAAGTGCCTGCGCACCAACGACATCGAGGAGGTTGGCGACGCGGCGCATCTGACGTTCTTCGAGATGCTCGGCAACTGGTCGCTGGGCGATTACTGGAAGCAGGAGGCGATCCGGCTCAACTATGTGCTCTTTACCGAGGTTTTCGGCCACGATCCCGAGCGGCTGCATGTGACCTGCTTCGCCGGCGATGCGGATGCGCCTCGCGACGACGAGGCGGCGGCGATCTGGCAATCGCTGGGCATTCCTGAGCGGCGCATCACCTTTCTGCCCAAGTCGGATAACTGGTGGGGTCCGGCTGGCGTGACCGGGCCGTGCGGTCCTGACAGCGAGGTTTTTTTCGATACCGATCCGACAGGGCCGTCCGACGAAACGCCGGCCAGCAATCCGCAGCGCTTCTGGGAGATCGGCAACAATGTGTTTCTGGCCTACGACAAGCGCGCCGATGGCAGCTATGTGCCGCTCACGCAGCGCAACGTCGACGTCGGCATCGGCCTTGAGCGCAATCTGATGGTGATGCAGGGCGTGGGCTCGGCCTTCGAGACCGACGTGTTCGCGCCGATCGTCGAGGCGATCTTGAGCCAGTCACGGACCGAAGATCCGTTTGCGGTCCGCGTGATCGCGGATCATGTGCGGGCGGCTGTCTTTGTGCTGGCGGAAGGCGTGCGGCCCGGCAACAGCGATCAGCCCTACATCGCGCGTCGCTTGATCCGGCGCGCCAGCCGCTACGGACGGCGAATCGGCATCGGCGGGCCGTTTCTGGCCCGGCTGGCCGAGAGCGTGGTCGCGACGCTGGGCAGCGTGTATCCCGAGCTGAGCCAGGCAGCGCCAACGATCTACGCGGCGCTCGACGACGAGGAGCGGCGCTTTCAGCAGACACTGGCGCGCGGCGAGCGCGAGTTTGATCGAGTGGCGGAGCAGGTGCGCGCTCGGAGTGACGATACACTCTCGGGACAAACGGTCTTCCATCTCTACGACACGTTTGGCTTTCCGCTGGAGCTGACCGAGGAGCTGGCGCGTGAGCAAGGTTTGACAGTGGATCGGCCAGGCTTTGAGGCGGCATTTGCTGCGCATCAGGAGCAGTCGCGGCAGGGCGGCGCGGGCCGCTTCAAGGGCGGTCTGGCCGAGCGCAATCCGGCGACAACCCGGCTGCACACCGCGACGCATCTGCTTCAGGCGGCGCTGCGGGAGGTGCTGGGGCCGCAGGTCGAGCAGCGCGGCAGCAACATCACCACCGAGCGGCTGCGCTTCGATTTCAGCTACGGCGAGCGTCTCACGCCCGAGCAGATCGCGACGGTCGAGCAGATCGTCAACGCGCAGATCACGGGCGATCTGCCGGTACACTGGTCGGAGATGCGGCTTGAGGAGGCCAAGCAGCGCGGCGCGCTCGGGCTGTTCGAGGAGCGCTACGGCGAGACGGTCAAGGTCTACGCGATCGGCGATGTTAGCCTTGAGGTCTGCGGCGGGCCGCACGTCGAGCATACCGGTGAGCTAGGTCGCTTCCGCATTGTCAAGGAGGAGGCTGTGGCGGCGGGTGTGCGGCGGATCAAGGCGGTGCTGAAGTAGCCACACAGCGCCGCGCTGCCCACAAACAGAGCCGATGCTTTCGGGCGTCGGCTTTGTCATGTCCTATCTAACCTAAGTTGCGACCTTGAGGGTCCATGAAGAAGTGCTAGAGTAACGGTGACCAAACCAGTGCTCTAGAAAGGCTTCTTCATGGACACCCACATTGTAGCAGTGTATTGTTTGTGTGCCGATCTCCTGGTGGCGCTGCACCATCGCAATGATGTCCAGTGTCAGCTCACGGATGCCGAGATCATGACTATTGCCCTCGTCGCCACCTTGTTTTTTGGCGGCAATTATGCTCTGGCGTGTGCCTTTCTCCAGGAACAGGGCTACATGCATCGGATGCTGAGTCGGAGCCGCTTCAATCGGCGCGTCCATCGCATCAAGGACCTTTTTCTGACCCTGGTTGCGGTGCTCGGTGAGCACTGGAAGGCCGTCAACACGGAGTCGGTCTACCTCATCGACAGCTTTCCGGTCGCGAGTTGTGACAACATTCGTATTGCCCGGTCCCAGCGCTATCAGGGTGAAGCCTATCGCGGCTATATCGCGAGCAAGCGGCGCTACTTCTATGGGCTGCGCGTGCATCTCGTCGTCACCGTCACGGGCGCCCCCGTCGAGTTCTTTCTGGTGCCGGGAGCGGACAATGATACGGGAGCCTTGCAGTGGTATCAGTTTGACCTGCCAGCAGGCGCTACGATTGTTGGTGACAAGGCGTTCAATGTGTATGGCATCGAAGACGATCTCGCGCAAGTCGGCATCGACCTCTGTCCGCTCCGCAAAAAGAATTCCAAGCGGGCGATCCCGCCGTGGGAAACGTATCTCCGCGAGTTGGCACGCAAAGCGATTGAGACAACGAATAGCTTGATTACGCGCCGCTTTCCCAAAACCATTCATGCCGTGACCGCTGGCGGCTTTGAACTCAAAATCGTGTTGTTTCTGCTTGCCCAAAGTATTGACGGTCTCGTTCGGTAGCAACTTAGGTTATCTACTAATTTGGTAGATATTGGTAGATAAAATTCGTTGATTCAAGAGCTCTACCAATGGAATGTAGACGAGTTAAACAAATCCAGAGACTGGCATTGTTCTTGCATACAACCTCATATTAGCCCAGGAACAGAAGCGATTTTCAGCGCAGGCGCCGCCTGACGCACAACAGGTTTGATTGTCCCTGAGCTTTGGCCTGGCAACACGAGTGCAAAAGACTCGAATCAATACATAGAAGGAATCCCCGCCGCATGAGTCGAGCGAGAACGACGAATAGTGCTGTGATCGAAATGCAGCACGTCACGAAATCATTTGGCGATAAAAAGGCGGTCAGCGATCTGTCGCTGGTGGTGCCGGCGGGCCAGATCTTTGGCCTGGTAGGGCCATCCGGCTGCGGCAAAACCACCACCGTCCGTATGCTGACCGGCGTCTACACGCCCACCGACGGCAAGCTGCGCGTGCTGGGCTCATCGCCGCAGTACTTTGACAAGCGCGTTCGTGAGCGGATCGGCTATATGCCCCAGCTCTTCGTGCTTTATCCCACGCTCACAGTTTGGGAAAACCTGAACTTTGTCGCCTCGCTGTATGGTCTGAATTGGTTTCGGCGGCGCAAGCGGCTTGAAATGCTGCTCGATTTTGTCG
This sequence comes from Herpetosiphonaceae bacterium, assembly GCA_036401895.1. Lineage (GTDB taxonomy): Bacteria > Chloroflexota > Chloroflexia > Chloroflexales > Kallotenuaceae > LB3-1. The sequence continues at coordinate 7,101 of DASWTW010000300.1, forward strand.
AGCTGCGCCAGGCGCGCAACACGCTGGCGGCCGACATCTCCGGTGGCATGAAGCGGCGTCTGGAGCTAGCCTGCTCGCTGGTACATAATCCCGAGCTGCTTTTCGCCGACGAGCCGACTGCTGGCGTCGATCCGGTGCTGCGCGGCAAGTTCTGGGATCATTTCAACGAGCTCAAGGCCAACGGTAATAGCCTGCTGGTAACAACCCAGTATGTCTCCGAGGTCGCCTACTGCGATCAGGTGGCGGTGATGCGCAACGGACGGCTGCTGATGGTCGACACGCCCGATGGCCTGCGGCGACAAGCGCTCGGTGGCGAGATCATCCGGCTGACCGTCGACGCCGAGGACGATCTCAACGCCCGGCGCATTCTGAGCCAGATGCGCTTCGTTCAAAATTTCGAGCGGCCGACAGGATCGCCGCGTGGAACGCTTGACATCTATGTCGAGGATGCCGGTTCGCTGCTGCCCGAAGTGATTCGCGGCCTGAACCAGGACCCGACGATCGATATGCGCCACGCCGAGGAGTACACGCCGCCCTTCGACGATATTTTCATCATCCTGATGGAGCGCGCGGCGGCGGCTGATCCACAAAGCGCCGAGGAAGAGATCATCAATGCTTAAGCCGTTTATTCGACTGCTGTCGTTCTTTGCCAAAGAGTTGGCGGAAGTTCGCCGCCAGCCACGGCTTTTGCTTAGCCTGGTACTGGGGCCGTTCCTGATCTTGCTGATCTTTGGCCTCGGCTTCTCCGGCGAGCAGCCGCGCCTGCGTACCGTGCTGGTTGTGCCGCCCGAGAATGCTGACGATCCGCGCGTGCAGCAGTTTCGTGATGTGCTTAATCGTGCTAACTTCGATGTCGTGGACGTGATGACCGACGAGCAGGCGGCGATCCAGCGGCTGCGCGGCCCTCAGTCGGGCGTCGATGTGGTCGAGGTGCTGCCCGCCGATATAGATCAAATGGTTGGGCGCAAACAAGCCTCGCAGATCAAGGTAATCTACAACGAGATCGACCCGACGCAGGCACAGTGGATTCAGTATCTCTCGTATGTACAGGTCAAGGAGCTAAACACCGCGCTGCTGGTGGCGGCGGTCAGCGGCACGCGCGAGCAGGCCGGCGGCGTCCAGCAGTATGTCGCCAGCACGCGCCAGGATCTTGAGCAGATCCAGTCGGGATTGGCCGTCGCGCAAAGCCCGGAGTCGCGGGCGGCGATCCAGCGGCTGCGTAACAACAGCGGGCTGATCCTGGCCGGCCTTGCGCTCTCGTCACAAAATGATGCGAACCAAAGCGCCCAAAGCGATGTACAATCGATTCAGCAAAGCCTGGATGCGCTGGACCAGGCGATCGAGCGCGGCCAGGTCGACGAGCAGCGCCAGCGCATCAGCGAGATCAACGATCGGCTGACGAGCGTCGAGCAGCTGGCGTCGCAGATCGAGGCCGTGCCACCCGAGGTGCTGGTCTCGCCGCTGCAACAAGTGCCGGAGAATGTGGCCCAGCAGCAGCCGAGCTTTATCGCCTACTACGCGCCGGGCGTGCTGGCGCTGCTGCTTCAGCACATGGCCGTCACGCTGGCGTCGCTCTCGCTGGTGCGCGAAAATCTGCTGGGCTCGACCGAGCTATTCCGGGTTGCGCCGGTCAGCAGCATGCAGATTCTGCTGGGCAAATACTTTGGCTTTGTGCTGTTCATCGCCGTGATCATGCTGCTGCTGGTCGGGCTGATGATCGCCAACATCCCGATCGGCAATACCGGCTTTACCTTTGGTCTGGCCGTGCCGTTCGTGGGCGATCCAATCTGGTTTACGCTCGCAGTGCTGCTGGTCACGACCGCGTCGCTGGGCCTGGGCTTCCTGATCTCAGCGATCTCGAAGTCGGAAAGCCAGGCGGTGCAGCTTTCGATGATCTCACTGCTGGCGTCGGTTTTCTTCAGCGGATTTTTCTTGCCGCTGCGGAATTTCGCGGCCTTCGCGCAGTGGCTGGCGTTTTTGCTGCCGGTGACACATGGGGTGCAGGCGTTCCAGAATCTGATGCTGCGCGGCCTGCTGCCAACCAATGAAACATTCGCCTGGCTAGGAGGAATCGCGCTGGTGTGCTTCCTGCTGGCCTGGCTTATCTGGCGATCAAACCTGAAAAGGAGGTAGAACCTCGATGTACGAGCAGGAAGATACAAGCTGGAGCTTTGCGATCGGTCTTTTCATCGGCGCGATCGCCGGTGCGGCGCTGGCTAGCTTGTTCACGCCGCGCAGCGGACCACAGAACCGTGAGCTGGTGCTTGAAAAGGGCCTGGTGCTCAAAGATCGCGTGACCGATACCACGTCTTCGGTGGCGACTAGCGTGAAAGAGACGACCAGCAGCGCGGTCTCCAGCGTGAAAGAGACGACCAGCAATGCGGTTGCGGCGGTCAAAGATACCACCAGCAGCGCGGTCTCCACAGTGAAGGACACCACCAGCAGCGCGGTTGCGACGGTCAAAGATACCACCAGCAGTGCGGTCGCGACAGTGAAAGACGCGGCGAGCACGGCGGCGGACAAGGTCAGCGATACCGTCAGCACCGTGAAAGACGCGGCGAGCACGGCAGCCGAGAAGGTCAGCGATGTGACCAGCTCGACGGTCGCGACGGTGAAAGACGCGGCGAGCACAGCAGCCGAGAAGGTCAGCGATGTGACCAGCACCGCCGCCGACAAAGCGCGCGAGCTGACAGGGCGAGCGCAGACGGCGGAGACGACGGATCAGCCCAGCACGGCCGATCTGGCAAGCGAAGCCAGCTATGATGCCGAGGATGTGCGGCCTGCGACGACAACCGCGCCGACCAGCACGATCGTCTCGAAGCCGAGTGTGGGCGTGACGCCGACGACGTCCGAAGAAGAAACGACGTACGCCGGCGCCACAACATCGATGACCAGTGAAAAAACCGTCTATCCTGACATAACCACCTACGCCTCTGCGCCTACTTCGGCGAGCCCGGCGGTCAGCGAGGCGACATCCGAGCTAGCCAGCCCGGAGCAGTTCGAGGTTACGGATACCGAGACGTCCGATGCGACGACCAGTCGCACAGTTGCTGGCACGGATGCTGATGTGCGCGAAGCATCCGAAGGCGCCGATCGCAGCGGCTAATCGATCGAAGAGCCCGACATAGCACAAGATACAGAGTTGCAGCTCTGGAAAGGATCGATCATGAAAGTGTTGAAGACAATTTTCCGAGCCTTCTTATTTGGGGTTGGCGTCGGCGTGCTGCTGGCACCACGTGCCGGAAGCGAAACTCGCCGCCTGCTGAGCGAGAAGTTCAATAACGCGCTCGACAGTGCCAGCAGCCTTTCCGACAAGCTCGACCACTCGTCGGCGGAGGGCGGCACCAGCGCTGCGTTTGTGCCCAAGCAGCACTACGCCAGCAGCGGAGCCGCGCGGGAAGTCGGCAGCTCCAGCACGTCGTCCGTCTAGCTCAATTCGGACACATTTTGACCTTGTAGGGGGGTGATGTATCACGCCCAAGGACACGCAGACCCCGCGTGTCCCTACGGATCAATTTGTCAGATCATTCAAATACGCCGCTCCTGCTTTGAGCCGGGGCGGCGTATTTGTGTTTAACTCCATCTTTCTTTAGTGCCTCAAATCTATGACTGTGTCCCTGGTTGTCCTCATCTGAAATCCCCCTAACTCCTTCTTTTGTCCTAGCTGCTGCTAGCTGATTGTCTCTGTCTGTCCCTAAGGACAATTGGTACAATGCCGGGTAGAACGTAGATCGAAGACCGATCAGCGAGCAGCGTTGCTCAATGCGAGGATTTTGTATGCAGTTGCACATCGAGCGGCGGAGCCAGCGCCCGCTGTATCTCCAACTTGTCGAGCAAATTCAAGAGCGTATCCGCAGCGGCGCGCTGCCGGCCGGCAGCCGCCTACCACCGATTCGCCAGCTTGCGTCTGAGCTGGGCCTGACTCGGCTGACGGTGCATAACGCCTACGCCGAGCTGCAAGCCGATGGCTGGATCGAATCGTTTGTGGGGCGCGGCAGCTACGTGGCCGAGCGGCCCGGCGTGAAGGCCCAGATGCGGCCATCGCCGGTGCTGCCGCCGGTGCCGCTGCTGCGTCCTGGCGCGCTGGCTGAGATCATGCGGCTGGCGCATCAGCCCGAGATGATCTCGTTTGCGCAGGCAGCGCCGGCTCAAGAAACGTTTCCCGTGCGCGAGTTTGGTCGCATGATTCAGCATGTTGTCGCCCAGGACGGCGCGGCGATCTTCGACTACGGCAGCAGCCAGGGCGAGATGGCGCTGCGGGAACAGCTGGCGCTCTATCTGCTGGATCGCTCGATTCAGGCTCCCGTCGAGGAGATTATGGTGGTCGCGGGCGCGCAGCAGGGCATGGATATTGTCCTACGTGCGCTGCTCAGCCCAGGTGATACAATCCTGGTCGAGCAGCCGACCTATCTCGGTATGATCGAGCGTATGCAGGTGCAGGGCCTCAAGCTGGTCGCGGTGCCGATCGACGAGCAGGGCATTCGTCCCGACGCGCTGGAGACCGCGATCACGCAGCACCAGCCGCGCCTGCTGTACACGATTCCAACCTTTCATAATCCGACCGGCGTGTGCATGACGCCCGAGCGTCAGGAGGCGCTGCTGGACATCGCTCAGCGCTACTCGCTGCCGGTTCTGGAAGACGACATTTACGGCCCATTGTCCTATGACGGACCGCCGCCCACTCCGCTCAAAGCCCGCGACACGACCGGCCTAGTGATCTACCTGACGAGCTTCTCCAAGGTTTTGATGCCCGGCATTCGTCTGGGCCTGCTGTCCGCCTCGTCGCCTTTGCTCGAAGCGCTGGTTGCCGTCAAGCGTTTGTCGGATATGCACTCGCCGCAGGTGACGCAGCGCGCGCTGGCCGAGTATCTGGCGCGCGGCCATTTCGCGGCGCATCTGCGAACAACCAAGGCGCTCTACCGCGAGCGGCGGGATGCGATGGCCGCCAGTCTCCAGCGCTACTTTCCCTCGGATGCGACCTGGACTGTTCCTAGCGGCGGTCTGTGCTTCTGGGTTGGGCTGCCGCCCGGCCTGCGCTCAACCGATCTCTACGAGTCGGCGCTGGAGCACGGCGTAGCATTTGGGCCAGGCCAGGTCTTCTTCCCCGAGCAATCGGTGCAGGGCTTTATGCGCCTGGCGTTCGCGGCCTGCCCGCTTGAGGCGATCGAGCGTGGGATTCAGATCCTGGGCGAGCTGCTGCACGATCAGCTGATCCGGCGGCAGCGGCTGCGCGTCCGCGCGTTCTACGAAACCGTTCCAATGGTATAAAGGACAACCTTTATGACACGTTCATATCGATTTGTACAGGTGGATGTTTTCACCAACGTCGCGTTCGGCGGCAATCAGCTGGCGGTCTTTCCCGAGGCTTCGGGCCTGAGCGCCGACGAGATGCTGGCGCTGACCCGCGAGCTGAACTACTCCGAGTCGACGTTTGTGCTGCCCGGCAGCGATCCGGCGCCGCCGCGTCTGCGCATCTACACGCCGGGCGGCGAGATCCCGTTCGCCGGTCATCCCACGATCGGTACGGCATTTGTGCTGGCGCAGGAGGGCCTGTGGTCGGGTGTCGACGAGGCCGTGTTCGAAGAAACGATCGGGCCGGTGCGGGTGCGCTTCCAGCGCGACGAGGCTCAGAACCTCGTGATCTGGATGCAGCACGGCACGCCGCAGTGGGGGCCGATCTTTGAGCAGCGCTCGGTTGTGGCGCAGGCGCTCGGGCTCCATGAGAGCGATCTGCTGGCCGACCTGCCGGTGCAAGTGGTCTCGACCGGCGTTCCCTTCCTCTTCGTGCCGATCCGCAATCTTGAGACTGCGCGCCGCATCCAGTTCGATCCTAAGCCGCTGCTGCCGCTCTTCGGCGACGAGCCGATCTCGGTGTTTGCGCTCAGCATGGAGACCGAGCACGCGACGAGCACGGTGCACAGCCGGATGTTCGCGCCGCACACCTTCGCGATCGCGGAAGATCCGGCGACCGGCGGCGCAAGTGGACCGCTGGGCGCGTATCTCGTGCGCTACGGCCTGGTTCCGGTCACTGCCAAAACCCGCATCGTCAGC
>DASWTW010000301.1:0-16316 GCA_036401895.1 Herpetosiphonaceae bacterium
AGAAGGCTAGCCCGTCGAAGGGTCTGCTCCGGGCGGATTTCGATCCACCACTGCTGGCCCGCGCATATCAGGACGGCGGCGCGACCTGCCTGTCCGTGCTGACCGACGAGCCATCGTTCCTGGGTAGTCCGCGACACCTAACCGAAGCTCGCGCCGCTAGCACGCTTCCCTTGCTGCGTAAGGACTTCATGTACGATCCGTATCAGGTATTCGAGGCGCGAGCGTGGGGCGCGGACTGCGTACTGATTATGCTCGCTGTGGTCGACGACATGGCGGCGAAGGAGATCGAAGACGCCGCGTTCTCGCTGGGAATGGATGTCCTGATCGAGGTCCACAACGAGACCGAACTTGAGCGTGCCAAAGGCTTGCGTTCGCGGCTACTCGGGATCAACAACAAGGATTTGCGAACGTTCCAGACCTCGCTGACTACGACGGAATCGCTTGCGCCGCTGGTGCCGCCTGAACGCGTGATCGTAGGAGAGAGCGGCCTTACCGACCGAGCTGACCTGGAGCGGCTGGCGGCGGTGGGAGTGCGTACGTTCCTGATTGGCGAGAGCCTGATGCGCGCTCCCAATCTGCGAGCAGCGACGCAGGAGTTGCTCACCGCGACGGATGCTGGGGTATAATCGGTCCCGCGTTAGACTGTCAGATCGCACGAGGGTAGTAGCCATGTTCGTGAAGTTGTGCGGGCTGCGCACCGAGGCTGATGTCGCTGTGGCGGCGGATGCAGGTGCCGACGCGGTCGGGTTTGTGTTTGGACCCAGCACACGTCAAGTCAGTATCGAGTTGGCGCGTCGACTCGTGGAATTGGTGCCGAAACATATCCTGTCGGTCGGCGTGTTTGGCGGCGTGTCGGTCGAGTTTGTCCTGCAGTGTACATCGGCGTCCGGTGTTGCGGCGGTGCAACTGCACGGCACCTACGATCGATCGGCATTTGACGCGGTGATGGAGTTGCCGGTGCAACTGTGGCGCGCTACTACGCTCACTGCCGATACTGACTTACGTATTGGTGCCTATGGCGAAGACGTGCTGCTGCTGGATTCCCCTGTCGCAGGGTCAGGCTACCGCTGGAATCTCGCCATGCTTGATGGTACTGGCCCACAGGGTCGCTGGGTGCTTGCCGGCGGTCTCACGCCGAGCAACGTTGCTTCGGCCATTGCAGAAGCCAGCCCGTGGGGCGTGGATGTATCCAGCGGCATCGAGTCACAGCGCGGCGTGAAGGATCATGGTCTGATGCGCGCGTTTGTGCGCGCTGCCCGGGAAGCTGCCAGCTGACCGAGGTTGTGTCGTTATATTGAGGACGATTGCGCGCACCGCGTGCTGTTTGCGGAGAAGTTACGAGGAGGAGAGATGTCTGTTGAGTTCTTGCTGACAACCTTGATCGTCGTGATTACGCCGGGTACCGGCGTGCTCTACACCATGTCGGCTGGCCTATCTCGAGGCCTGATCGCTAGTCTGATCGCCGCGATCGCATGTACGCTCGGCATAGTGCCTCACATGGTCGCGGCGATCACCGGCCTCGCTGCGCTGCTGCAAGCCAATCCACTGGCCTTCCAGATCCTCAAGTATTTTGGTGTTGCTTACCTGATATACATGGCATGGGGCACCTTCCGCGATAGGAGTTCACTGGTTGTACAGGAGGACGCAGGACCCCCAAGCTCAGTAATACGAGTCATTCTGCATGGAATTTTGATCAATATCTTGAACCCGAAGCTAACCATGTTCTTCTTCGCGTTCCTGCCGCAATTCGTGGACACTACGGCACGCGATGCGTTTGGGCGAATGGTTGAGTTGAGCATGATCTTCATGCTGGCAACGTTGTTGGTCTTTATCGGCTATGGCATCTTTGCCTCGGCTATCCGAACCAAAGTGATCAGCAAACCCGCGATGTTGATGTGGATGCGCCGCGTTTTCGGTGTTGCCTTCATCGGCTTGGCAGCTAGGCTGGCCTTCGAGAGCTGAACCCCTTCCGACAGTGAGGATAAATATGTACTTCGAGCATTCCCCCGCCATCTGGACCGCGTTCCCGGAATTGGTCGCTGGTGTGCTGATCGCCGACGGTATAGGTGGAGATCCTGCCCTGGCACAGCAGATACAACGATTGGAGAGCATCGCCGCTGAGCGACTGTCGTCCAGCTCGGAAGGTGATCTCCCGGAGATCCAGGCCTGGCGGCGGACATTCTCGCGGATGGGCCTCAAGCCGACACAGTATCGATGCGCGTCAGAGTCGTTGCTCCGCCGGTTCCGCAAGGAGGGATCGCTGCCGAGCATCCATCCGCTGATCGACCTGTGCAACGCAGTCTCATTGGCGTACGCGATCCCAATCGCGGTGTTCGACACCGCGTCGATTGTCGACTGTCTCCAGGTTCGTCATGCCACCGGTGAGGAGACCTATTTGACCTTCTCGGGCGACACAGAGCGTCCCGATCCCGGCGAGGTGATCTTTGCTGACGCCGAGAATCAGGCGCACGCCCGTCGCTGGACCAACCGTCAGTCCCGCCTTTCTGCTGTTCAGCCATCCACGAGTCGTGCGCTCATTGTGGCTGAGGCCCTTCACCCAACCGCAGCCAGGGATGTACCACGACTGCTGGACACTTTGACCAACGAGTTGAAGGTAGCTTGGCCGACGATCAGCACATCTGCTATTCTGAATGCTGACGCCCCGCGCTTCGATTTCTGAGCGTGGGCTGAGTCTATGCAAGATGCAGGTAGTACGCGCGGTGTTCAGGCGCGGTGAAGCAACCCAAACCAAATTGAGCCCACAGTGATATCACTGGCGGCTTGCTTAATCGCGCATAAGAACATATCGGGCGCTGTTGCCCAATGTTGGAGCAATATTCGACACGCTTGCTCAGCCTTTGCATTGCCGTCATCCGCTGCTGACCGCTTGGACCAAATAAGCGCTTGTACATGTTCATTAACCGTACCTTTTCGATACGCTTGAAACTCCCGCTCCGTTAGAGATGTCCACGAGATCATCGACTGTTCCGTGATGATGGTCGTTGATGAGATAATCGCCAGACGCTTGTTTATGGCACAACAAACTTTGTGATAATTAGTACGACTTTGACATCACTTATACGATCGTGTACTCTTGGGAAGGCAGTTACGCATACATAATTCCCCATAACCAACTACCCCCCATATATACTAAGTGCCATTCTCGTTTGTTACGGAAGCTCAAAATTGTTTTCCTGAAGCGATGAGGAGCATCAGGGTAGTTTTGAGTTAGAAACCAGTGATAGTCGCCGCATACTTCAGTTGAAGCATAGCTGTGCGATGAACCTGTCCGTCGAGTCGTATAGGACTCTCGCTGATGAAGACTCCTTCCTCGGAGGAGCTTCGTCTTTGCGTTCTGTATAAGGAGTGACGACAGGAGGATCTCCGCTTCCCAGAGATCACTTTCCATCCCATAGACACTTGTGAGAAATGATCTTTGCCTTGATGGAAGAGGTTCTTAAGACACTTGGGATAGCACAGCGGGTTTAGAATCAGGGGCACGGTTCCGCTGCAACACTGGGCGGTAACGAGCATGGCTTAAGAAACATATCATTAGGCTGCAGCTTGCGTGAGCTCACCAGCATTGTGCACTCACAGCTTGACCGTTATATGTGCCTAATCCATATGCGGCATTGACAAGATAATTCCATGGTTGGCCCTTGAGTTAGTACTGATCAGAAATGAGGCAGTATATGTCAACGGTAGCGTGTGGAGATGCATGTATCCTGCTTGATCTGACACCGCTCTTCAATAACGATGGTATCTCGTATGCCCAGAATCTTCGCGATGGCGGCTTTAATGTGTGGAAGAATACGTTTCCGGCTGAGGAGCTTCCCGAAAGCCTGAGCTTGATCGATGTTGCCGGTATTCCTTTTCGCTTTCCGTCGAAAGAAGATGGGCATTTGAATAACGTGGTCTGCGCCGGGCAGCGGCTGGACGTTCCCGTCGCGCGCTACGACTGGATCTATCTGCTCACCGCCGGCGAGCGCCGCTCCGAAGATCTCGTCTATCTGCACTACGCTAGCGGCGCAGTCGATCCCGAGTGGCTCAGGGTGTCGGATTTTTGGCCGGAGGCGGGCGCGCGCTTCGGCGAGATCGAGGCGTTCCGCTGCACGCAGATGCATTTTCCGCGTCATGTGCAGCCGCGTGTACAGCCGGGCATCTGGATGCAGCGCATTCCTGTCCCACGACAGGAGCCGCTCGCCTGGCTCCATCTGCCCGACAATCTTTCCATGCATATCTTTGCCGCCACTGCGATCAAAACAACGAGAGGACTGCTGGCATGAAGGTCGTGCTGTCGCCTATATCGTTCTGGTTCCATGATCTATGTAGCTGCCTGCAAGATTGTATTGCGACAGTGCTCCTGTATCACCAGCACGATCCGATCCTGACGATGGGTGCGGCGTGGGAGTTTTACCATGCACCGGCGGAGGTAAGCCGAGAAGAGTTTTATCACCCGCTACCACGGCCAACCCTGGCTGCCAGCATGATGCCCTTTCATCCGATCCGCTCTACCTGGCATCAGTCAGACGATCGGCAGGCCGCGTGGCAGGCTATGAAAGCGATCATCGCGCAAGGCCGGCCGGTGATTGCCGCCGTCGATAATTTCTACATGCCGATCCGTCCCGCGTACGGCGATGTTCATGCCGCCCACTTGATGGTTGTGTTTGGCTTTGACGACGCGGCCGACGTGGCGTATATCTTGGAGTCGACGCCGCCGCAATTTCAAGGACCGCTGGCGGTCAAGCAGTTTTTGACCGCCAGGAACTCCGCTAATCCAATCGTCGGCGAGCGCGATTTCTTCTTCACCGGAACGCCGATCAACAATCGCTGGCTGGACCTGGAGCCGCACGCGCCATTCCCGGAGCTGACCCGCGACTGGGTGCATGAGGTGGTCAGCACGAACCTGAGCCGCTTCCACGCGCCTGCCGCCGGCGCTGCCTGGGTCGGCATGGAGGGCTTAAAATCCTATCTGTACTCCATCTGTGAGCGCGCGACTGGACCTGATGCCGGCGCGGCGCTACAGGAGATTTATACGGTCGGATGGACGGCCCAAAGCTCAGCCGCGCTTCACGCCGATTTTTTGATGCAAGCCGGGCGCAAGCTGGACTGGCCACGGCTAACCGAGGTCGGCCGCCACGTCGATCGCATCGCCAACGAGTGGACCGTGCTGCGGATGCTGGGGGCGCACGGCTTCTCGCGGCCTCCCGAAGTCGCCGAGCGTCTGCGGCGGCGAACCGTGCGCTTTCTGGCTGATCACGAGCAGACTCTGGAATTGTTAGATTGGGCGCTTCGTCCGGTCTAAGCACCCAGTGAAAGAAGTAGAGCGATGACACAGGTACTGGTTGTTGGCCTGGACGCGCTAAGCCCGGATCTGGTCGAGCGCTGGTTGCCTGACCTGCCGCATCTAGCTCAGCTTATGCAGCGAGGCATCTATGGGCCGCTGCAAAGCATCATGCAGCCGGTCACGCCTGTTGCCTGGCCGGCGATGGTCAGCGGACGCGATCCCAGCTACCTGGGCTATACCGATTTTGTAGCCCGCAAAAGCCACAGCTATACCGATCTGCAACTCGTCAACTCACGCATGAATCAGGTGCCGTCGCTCTCCACCTGGTTGCCGGAGGCTGGCAGGCGCGTCCATATGGTCAGCGTACCGGTCTCGTACCCGCCTGTGCCGATTGCCGGCGGCGTGTGTGTTTCTTGCTTTATGGCGCCATCCACGAACAAACCGATCACGGCTCCCGCCGACCTTCAGCAGCAGCTCTTGCAGCAGACCAGCGCGCCGTTTATCCTGGATGCGTTCGTGCCCGACCGGGCGGGAAAGATCGATCGCGACATGCTGCTGCATCAGATTCGCGAGATGGACCGCCAGCGCTTCGATTTGGCGCGCTATCTGATGCGCACAACCGAGTGGGATTCGCTTTTTATGGTCGCCATGGGCACCGATCGAGTCGGGCACTACTTCATGCGCTACCACGACCCGCTGCATGGCCGCTACGATCCCGATCCGCGCTACAGCACCGCGATCCATGACCATTATTGCTTCTGCGATCAGCAGCTTGGCGAGCTGATCGAGTTGGCCGGGCCGGATACCGTCGTGATGGTCGTCAGCGACCACGGGATTCAGCGTACCGACGGACGCGTGCATCTCAACGATTGGCTGATCCGCGAGGGCTACCTGCGGCTGTGTGAGCCGGTGGAGCAGCCGACACCCCTGGCGAAAGCGCCGATCGATTGGCAGCACAGCCGCGCCTGGGCGCAGGGCTACGGCGGGCAGATCTACCTGAATCTGCGCGGTCGTGAGCCACAGGGCATCGTCGATCCCGACATGGCGGAGACGCTTCTCGCCGAGATCGAGACCGGGCTCAAGAGCATGACTACCGCGACCGGACAGCCGCTACCGGTGACAACCATTCGGCGGCAGCAGATCTATACTGGTCCCAAGGCCGACCGCTGCCCCGACCTGTTCGTTCAGTTTGACGAGCTGCGCCATCTCACCGCCGACTCCGTGGGTCATCCCAATCTGGTTGATCCGATCGCCGCGCTGGGCCACGACGATGCGAGCCATGCCAATGCCGGATTCCTGGCGATGGCCGGTCCCGGCGTGCCGGCGCTGGGGCGCTTTGCCGCGCTTAATCTGCTGGATGTCGCGCCAACGATTTTGCAGCTCCTCGATGTGCCGATCCCGCCTGATCTGGATGGACGGGCGATTCATGTCGACGAGGATGTAGTGTACTCAGACCAAGACGAGGCGGAGTTGACGAATCGTCTGCGCGCCTTGTACTTGGATTAGGCAGACGAGGTGGCATGAGTAGCAAGTTAGCCATGTTTGGCGGCAAGCCGGCGGTGCCAGCGGATCAGCGCCACGTTGTATGGCCGGTGATTACGCAGTCGGACCAGGATGCGCTGCTCCGCGTGATGGCCAGCGGGAAGTTCACCAGCAGCGCCAAGGACGAGCAGGAAGTTCGCGGCCTTGAGGCTGAGTGGGCACAGTTCATCGGCACCCGCTACAGCGTGGCGGTCAACAGCGGCACGGCGGCCCTGGCGATCGCGTTGACGGCGCTCGGTATTCAGCCCGGCGACGAGGTGATCGTGCCGGCGCTGAGCTATGTTGCCTCGGGACTAGCCGCGCTGCATCAATTGGCGATTCCGGTCTTTGTCGATGTCGATCCCGTCACATTCAATATCGATGTGCGCCAGATCGAGGCCAAAATCACGCCGCGTACCCGCGCCATTATGCCGGTGCATCTGCATGGTCTGCCGGCCGACATGAACCAGATCCGCGCGATCGCCAACAAGCATGATCTGGTGATCGTCGAAGATGCCGCGCAGGCGCAGGGTGCGCGCTACAACGGACAATTCGTCGGCGCACTCGGCGACATCGGCGCGTTCAGTCTCAACGTCGAGAAGAATATCCCTACCTGTGGCGAGGGCGGCCTGGTCACCACCGACGACGAGGAGCTGTATACCAAGTGTAAAATGCTGCGCCAGATGGGCGAGGAGATCGAAAGCGATGTGCCGCGCGCCTATATTTCGTATATGCTTGGCTGGAACTATAAGCTCAGCTCACTGCACGCGGCGTTCACGCGTAGCCAGCTAGAGCGATTCCCTGAAGCGCAGGCAGCGCGTGAGTGCAACATTACGCATCTGCTCAACCAACTAGCCGAGCTGCCGGGCCTGATCCTACCGACGACACCGCCGGATCGTACACATGTCTGGCATATCCTGCGCTTCCGCTTCGATCCCGAGGCGGCTGGTCTCGCGGGCGTCAGCGCTGGCCGCTTCCGGCAGGCGCTGCGCCGAGCGCTGGCGGCAGAAGGCGTGCAGGTTTCGCAGTACCAGTTGATCCCGCTGCCGGGCCAACCGGTATTCTCGGAGCGGCAGGGCTTCGGCCAGGGCTATCCCTGGACCATCCCCGGCAGCCTGCCCCAAACCTACGCGATCGAAGACTATCCCAACACGCTGGCGATCATCGAGGACTCGCTTTGTTTACGGCGGGTGCATCTCAACCCGGACTCCGGCCCACTGCTTGAGCGCTACAGCGATGCTTTTCGCAAAGTCTGGGAGAACCTGGATCGCATCGGCCGGATCGCGCTGTCGATGCCGTATCGGCCGCCGTGGGAAACAGTGCTGGACCGCCGCAACACGACTGCCGCTCGTCTGCCGAAAGAGCTGTGAGGCCCGCCGACATGACCGATCTTGAAGCGCTACAACAAACAGCCTTGCGCATCCGCGAACATATTCTGACGATGGGAACCGCGCCCAGCGGAACGCATGTCGGGGGTTCGCTTTCGGTGACGGATATTTTGACGGCGCTGTATTTTCATGTGCTGCGCCTGCGTCCCGACGAGCCCGATTGGCCGGAGCGCGACTATCTGATCCTGAGCAAAGGTCACGCCAGCGCAGCGCTGTATGCCACACTGGCAGAGCGCGGCTTCTTTCCCGTCGCGGAATTGACGACCTATGCGCGGACAGGCGGGCGGTTATGGGCACATCCAACCACGAGCGTGCCGGGCGTCGAGTTCCCGACCGGCTCACTTGGACATGGTTTAGGTTTAGGTATCGGTCTGGCGTTAGCAGCACAGCGCGACGGTCGAGCGAATCGCACATTCGTGGTGCTGGGCGATGGAGAGCTTCAGGAAGGCTCGGTCTGGGAGTCGATTATGGCGGCTGCGCACCTGAAGCTGGATCATCTGATCGCCATCGTCGATCGCAACCGCTTACAGATTAGCGGACGAACCGAGCAGCGCATGCATCTGGAGCCGCTGCTAGACCGCTGGCAAAGCTTCGGCTGGCGTGGCGAGCAGGTGGATGGGCATGACCTCGCGGCCTTGATTCAAACATTGGAACGAGCACCTGCTGAGCAGCAGCGCCCGACGGTACTGATCGCGCAGACGGTTAAGGGGCGCGGCGTGGCATTTATGGAAGATCGCAAGAAGAGCCATCATGTCACGCTGAGCGCCGAGCTACACCGGCGTGCCTGCCGTGAGCTGCACCACGGCGAGGCGGTGGAGCCATGAGCATCAACGGGGATGCGGCAGTATCGGACTATTGGACACAGCGCTTCAGTGGCTCTGCCCGTGATGTGTACCGCCGAACGCTGCTGGAGCTAGCCCGGCGCGATCCACGCATCTACTGCCTGGACTCAGATATGGGTGGGCTGGAAACGGCCTTTGAAGCGCATCTACCAGCGCAGTACGTCGATCTCGGCATCGCCGAGGCGAATCTGATGACCGTGGCGGCAGGGTTGGCGCGGGCCGGGAAGATCCCGTTTGTCAACACGATGGCCGCCTTTGCCGGCGCGCGAGCCTATGAGCAGGTCAAGATCGATATTGCGTATAACAATCTGCCCGTGCGCATCATCGCAACCCATGCCGGGCTGTCCGCCGGCCCGATGGGACCGACCCATCATGCGCAGCAGGATCTGGCAGCCATGCGCGCGCTGCCGAACATGACCGTGCTGGCGCCGGCCGACGCCGCCGAAACGTTCAAGATGATCCAGGCCGCCGCGTATCTGCCGGGACCGGTGTATGTGCGTCTGGGCCGGCGCGCCACTGAACTTGTGTATCAGCGCGACTATGCGTTTGCGATCGGTCACGCCGTGGAGCTGTGCGCCGGCCGGGACGTGACGATCGTGGCGTGCGGCGATGTGCCGGTGCTAGCCGCCTGTGCCGCGCAGCGTGAGCTAGCCGAACATGGCATAGCAGCGCGGGTGCTGAATATGCATACCGTCAAACCGCTCGACATTCCGGCGCTGCTGGCTGCCGCCCGCGAAACACAGGCGATCATCAGCGTGGAAGATCACAGCATCATCGGTGGTCTTGGTGGTGCTATAGCAGAAGTATTGGCGGAGCATTACCCGACCCGGATGCGCCGGCTCGGCATTGGCGATGTGTTCTGCGATCGGGTTGGCGAGCACACCGACCTGCTTGCGGCGCACGGTGTGGCCGCTGCCGCCATTACGCAGACCGTCCTTACGGTGATGGGTAGGATTACGCGCCATTCATAAGCGCTATGCGAGAAAGGAACGCATTGTCATGAGTCAGTGTCCTGCATGTGACGCGCCGATTTCTATCGCTGCCGATGCTCGTGCCAGCGAGATTATTACATGTCCCGATTGCCAGGCCGAGCTGGAGATTGTGAGCGTAGCGCCCCCGGAGTTGGCGCTGGCTCCTGCCTTGGAGGAGGATTGGGGAGAATAGGTGATGCCAGGCCCGCGTGATACCCCCCTTGCCGTCCTGACCTCGCGCGTACGGATCGAAGAAAAGCGCATCTTTGAGGCGCTGGAGCGGCGCAATATTCCGTACCACCATCTCGATGAGCGCGATCTCAGTCTGGCGCTCGTCGATGAGCCCGTGTCCTGGACGGCCGTGATCAACCGCTGCATGTCGAACACGCGCAGCCGGTACGCCGCTCAGCTTTTTGAGGCATACGGTGTGCGCGTCCTGAACAGCAGCCAGGTGATCGCGACCTGTGGCGATAAGCTGCTGACAAGCCTGGCGCTGGTCAAGGCCGGCGTGCCTACTCCTTACACAATGGTTGCGCTGTCACCGGCGGCGGCGCTGGCGGCGCTGGATCGCATCGGCTATCCGGCGGTGCTCAAGCCAGTGAGCGGCTCGTGGGGCCGGCTGCTGGCGAAAGTCAACGACCGTGATGCCGCCGAGGCGATCCTGGAGCACAAGCAGATCCTGGGATCGCCGCAGCACTCGGTGATCTACATCCAGGAATATATCGACAAGCCTGGCCGCGATATTCGCGTGATTGTGATCGGCGAGCGGGTGTTGTGCGCGATGTATCGGCAGGCTGAGCATTGGATCACGAACACGGCGCGCGGTGCCACAACCCGGCCCTGTGAGATCACCGATGAGCTGGCCGAGCTAGTGCTGCGGGCGGCGGCGGCGGTCGGCGGCGGGGCGCTGGCGATCGATGTGCTGGAGCACGCCGACGGCAGGCTGCTGGTGAATGAGATCAATCATACGATGGAGTTTCACGGCATGATGTCCGCCACGGATGTGGATGTAGCCGATGCGCTGGTGCAGTACGCGCTTGAGGTGACCGGCCTATGAAGATCGCGGTGATCGGTGGCTCGGGCTACATTGGCGGCGAACTGATCCGGCTGCTGCTCCAGCATCCACACGCGACGCTTGCGCAGGCTACATCGACGCGCTATGCAGGCCGTTCGCTGGCTGTCGCCCATCCTAACCTGCGCGGCCAAACCGATCTGACGTTCGTGCAGCCTGAAGCAGTCGAGCCGTGCGACGCGCTGTTCCTGGCGCTACCGCATGGCACGGCCATGCAAACGCTGTCACGCTGGCTGGAGCTGGCGCCGCTGGTGATCGATCTAAGCGCCGATTTTCGGCTGCGCGATGCGGCAGACTACACCGCGTATTACGGTGGGCCGCATCCGGCGGCGGAGTGGCTGTCGCGCAGCGTGCCGGGCATTCCTGAGTTGAACCGCGACCAATTGCGTGACGCGCGGTTGATCGCCGTGCCGGGCTGTATGGCAAACGCCGCGATCCTCGCGCTGTATCCACTGGTAGCGGCAGGCTTACTCCAGCAGCCGGTGATTGTAGACGCGCGGACCGGCTCCAGCGGCTCGGGCGCTGAGCCGAACCTGTCGAGTCATCATGCAGAGCGCAGCGGCGTGATGCGCGTCTTTAAGCCGCTTGGTCATCGCCATACAGCCGAGATTCGCCAGATCTGCTGGGTCCCGATCTATATGACAGCGACCGCCGTCGAAGCGGTGCGCGGCGTCCAGGTGATCGCGCATGTGACGCTGCCCGCACCCATGACCGAGAAAGAAATCTGGTCGCTGTATCGTCGCCGCTACACCGCTGAGCCGTTCATCAGGCTGGTGAAGCAGCGCACGGGTGTGTACCGCCTGCCTGAGCCAAAGATCCTGAGCGGCACGAACTTTTGCGACGTAGGCTTTGCTCTGGACGCGGACGGGCAGCATCTGGTCGTGATCGCCGCGTTGGATAATCTGGTCAAAGGCGGCGCCGGCAACGCGATCCAATGCTTGAATATTGTTCACGGCTGGGATGAGCGCGCCGGGCTGCGCTTCGCCGGTCTACATCCGGTTTGATGATCAGCCAGAGGACATCGCCCATGCAGGTCATTAAGGTTGGCGGCGCGCTCGGCCCCATGTTGTCGAACGTTTGCAACGATATTCACACGCTGGTCGGCCGTGGCGAGACGCTGGTTGTCGTCCATGGCGGATCGCTGGATACCAACGAACTGGCGGACCAGCTTGGACAGCCGATCCGCTACCTCACCGCGCCGAGCGGCATGCGCAGTCGCTACACCGATCCGGCCACGCTGGACGTGCTGACCATGGCGATGCTCGGCCGGGTCAAGGCGCGCATCGTCGCGCAGCTAGTGCGGCTGGGCGTGCGGGCGGTTGGCTTGAGCGGTCTGGATGCCGCGCTCGTGACGGCCGAGAAAACGCCGGCGGTTAAAGCAGTGGTCGACGATCGGCTGCGCGTGGTGCGCGATGATATGACCGGGCGCGTCACGGCGCTGAACAAGGATCTGCTCGATCTGCTGCTCACCGCTGGATATGTACCGGTCATCTCGCCGCCGGTGCTCGATCCGCAGGTCGGGCCGCTGAACACCGATGCCGATCGGCTGGCGGCGCTGGTTGCGCGCACGCTTGGCGCGGAGTCGCTGATTCTGCTGTCCAATGTGCCGGGGCTACTGCGCGATCCATCCGATCCCGGCAGCCTTGTGCCGACGATTCCCGGCGACGACATTGATCATTATCTTGGCCTGGCGCAGGGTCGCATGCGCGTCAAGCTGCTGGCGGCATACGAGGCGCTCACGGGCGGCGTTCCGCGCGTGGTGCTCGGCGATGGCCGCATCGATGGTCCGATCAGCGCGGCACTGGCCGGCCTAGGCACCACATTGGTAGCGAACATGCCTCAAGAGGAAATCATTCGATGAATGCGAGCGATGCTGTAGTGTTCTTACGTACGATGATCGAAATTCCGTCGCCCTCTGGTGGAGAGCAGGCCCTCGCGGCGTATCTGGCCGAACGCTTGAGTCAGCTCGGCTTCCAAAGCTCGATCGACGAGGTCGGCAATGTAATCGCTCGGCGTGGCAATCCCAGCGGGCCGCTCATCTGTTTGCTCGGCCATATCGATACGGTAGCGCAGCAGATCGCCGTCCGGCAGACCGATACGCTGCTCTACGGTCGCGGCGCGGTGGACGCCAAAGGGCCGCTCGCTACGATGATTCTGGCCGCTGCCGAGGCCGAGATCGCGGATGCCCAGCTACTGGTGGTAGGCGCAGTCGAGGAGGAAACTCCCGGATCACGCGGCGCGCGCCATCTGCTGGATCGCTACGATCCAGACCTGGTGATCATTGGTGAGCCAAGTGACTGGTCCAGCTTGGTCATCGGATACAAAGGCCGCGTCGGCATCCGCTACCAGGTGTGTCGTCCGCCGACGCATATGGCCGGTCCCGGCGAGAAAGCAACTGAGGTCGCGATCGCGTTTTGGAATCAGCTCACGGCGTATATGGACGGACTCGCCGGCGATGAGCGGCTGTTCTATCGTCCGACCGCCACGCTCGGCGCGTTCAGCGGCACAATCGAGGCGGCGCAGCTCGATATTTCCTTCCGCATTCCGCCGAACTTCGATCTGAACGCCTTGGATCAGTTTCTCGCTTCGATTCGCGGCGATGCCGAGATCGAGTGCGACGAGCGCACGCCGGCCGTTTTGATGGAACGCAGCACGTCACCCGCGCGCGCGCTGATCGGCAGCATTCGCGCTTATGGCGGCAAGCCGTCCTTCAAGGTCAAGACCGGCACCTCGGACATGAATACTGTCCACGAGCGCTGGCATGTTCCGATGGTGGCGTATGGACCCGGCGACTCCAGTCTGGATCACAGCGCCGAAGAACATATCGTGATCGCGGAATATCTGCGGGCGATCGACGTGTTGCGGGAAGCGCTGCGGAGGCTGAGTCTTGAGCTGTGTGAAGATCGCGCGCGTGCAGCCGCCGTCGTCGAGGATGATGTGTACACGGCGGAAGAAACGGAAGAGCTTACCAGGCGGCTGGAAGCGCTGGGCTATTTCGAGTAGAGGAAGCAATGGCGAAACCTAAAGTTGCCGTGATCGGTATCGACAGTATCACGCCGATCATGGCCGATCGGTTTATCGCGGAAGGCCGCATGCCAAACTTGCAGCGGTTGCGCGA
Source organism: Herpetosiphonaceae bacterium (assembly GCA_036401895.1). Lineage (GTDB taxonomy): Bacteria > Chloroflexota > Chloroflexia > Chloroflexales > Kallotenuaceae > LB3-1. The sequence goes on from DASWTW010000301.1 coordinate 14,200, forward strand.
GCGGGGCTGGTACTCGGAGTTGACGCCGCCGATGCCGCCGACCACGCCCGCCGCCTGGACCACGATCGCTACCGGCACCTGGCCGAGCACGCATGGCGTCGAAGGCTTTGCCGTGCATCGGGCCGGCGAGCCGCTTGACCAAAAACATCATAGCTGTAGCTCCGACTGGGTGCGGGCTGAGTTCATCTGGCAGGCGGCTGAGCGCGCCGGAAAACGCTCGATCCTGCTCAAGTATCCGATGTCGTGGCCGCCGGTTGGAGGCGACCTGGTTGTGCAAGTCGACGGCGCCGGCGGCTGGGGCGGCCTCAAATGCGTCTGGGATCTGGCCCACTCCGGCTGCTGGGATACGCACCTCAACACGCAGACGCTAACCCCGGCCGAGCAAACGGCCAATCCTCAGGAGTGGCTAACCCGCGATCAGGATAATCTTGACGAAGAAAGCACCAGGCTGCTCACGCTGAGCGCGCCCGATGTGTGGGAGCAGTTGCCGCCCGACGCCGAGCCGCTCTGGGAAACCGAGCTGCGGCTGAGCTGTCGCGGGATGAGCGAGGGTACGCCGCTTTATGCGCTGGCACTCCGCGTCGCCGACGAGGATCGCCTGGTGCTTGCTACCGAGCGACGGCTATCCGGCGCAACGCTGCTCCGCTGCCGCGACTGGAGCGAATGGATTCAGGTCACGCTGCCAACCGCGCACGGACCACGTGCCGGCCATGTGCGCCTCAAAGTGATGGTTTTCGATGCCGCCGGTCGTCGTCTGCGGCTGTATCAATCGCAAATCCATCAAGCGGCGGGCTTTACACGTCCAGAGCATATTGCCGAGACGTTGCTGGAGGTTGCCGGCCCGTTTGCGGAGTGGACCGAGGGCTATGATCTGCTGCAAGGCTGGATCGACGACGAGACCCAGCTTGAAATCTATCAGCAGCATGTGACCTGGATGAGCCGTGCCGCGCGCCATTTGTTGCAAACGCAGCCGTGGGATCTGTTTATGACCCAGGTGCATTTTGTCGATATGGCCTATCATCTCTACTGGGGCGCGATCGATCCTGAGCATCCTCACTATGATCCGGAGCGCGCGCCGTTCTACTGGGATTTGTTGGGCCGCATCCACGCGCTGGCGGATCAGTTTTTGGGCGCGGTGCTGGACGAGCTTGACGAGGATACCCTGGTGGTGGTGCTCGGCGATCACGGCCACGATCTTTACCACACCGCGCTGCTGGCGAATCATCTGCTGTGCCAGCACGGCTTGCTCACGCTGTACCGCGATCGGCGTACGGGAGCGCCGCGCATCGACTGGCAGCGGACGCGCGCCTACGCCAACGGCTACCGCGTGTATCTCAACGTCGCGGGCCGCGATCCACAGGGGATTGTTGCCGCCGATGAGTATCACGCGCTGCAAGAAACCGTGATCCAATTGCTGTACTCGGCCCGCGATCCGCGCACGGGTCAGGCGCCCGTGCGGCTGGCCTGCCGTCAGGAAGACGCACAGGCGCTGGGTCTTTACGGCAGCTCAATGGGCGACGTGATCTTCGCCATGGCTCCCGGCTTTCAAACGCGCACCTCGATCACGGTGCCGGCCGACGCCTGGCTGGGATCACGGCTGCAATTGCAGCGCATCGCTGCATTCAAGCAGACGCAGCTTTTCCGCGAGTTCACCGGCGAACACGACTCGTCCTTGCCGTTCAGTCGCGCGATCCGCTCGCTGTTGGTGCTACACGGCCCGCAGGTGCGCCAGGGTCGGCGGCAGGTTCCAGCGCGCATGGTCGATGTTGCGCCGACGATCTGCTCATATCTACACATACCGTCTCCACGCGCCTGCGAAGGCAGTGTGCTCTGGGACGCGCTTCCGCACACGTCGTCGGTGGAGGACGGCGTGGAGCCGCCGGTGCTGTCACAGGTCGACGGCTCGATCTGAGATAGGGTGAGGTGCAGCCAATGGTGCTTCAAAACCAGGATCGTCGCAAAGTCATGTTGATCGGCCTAGACTGTGCCGCGCCCGAGCTGGTTTTCGGCCAGTGGCTTGACGATCTGCCCAATATTCGCCAGGTTGTTCGCGCCGGTGTGCACGGCAAGCTGCGCAGCAGCACGCCGCCGATTACGGTGCCGGCGTGGATGTCGAT
>DASWTW010000302.1:0-18931 GCA_036401895.1 Herpetosiphonaceae bacterium
CAATCCGATCGAGCAGAAGAAGACCAGCTACGACTGGACCTACAGCTATGACGGTGCGCAGCCGCACGCGCCCACGCACATCGGCGATCGCACGTTCCGCTACGATGCCAACGGCAACCAGGCGGGCTGGGATCACGACCAAAACGGCACGCGCCGGAATATCGTCTGGGACGAGGAAAACCGCATCCAGAGCATCTTCGACAACGGCCACGAAAAAACCTACGCCTACAACGATGCCGGCGAGCGGGTGATCAAGCGTGGGCCGCAGGGCGAGACCGCCTACATCAACCAGTACTTCACGATGCGCAACCGCGAGGTCGGCACCAAGCATGTGTATGTCGGCGAGACGCGCATCGTCTCCAAGCTGCTCAAGCAGGATAAGCCGGGGGCGAATCCCAACGGCCAGGTGCCGCTGGAGAAGGATCAGTACTTCTACCACGCGGATCATCTCGGCAGCACCGGCTACGTCACCGACGCTAACGGCGATCTGTATCAGCACATCGAGTACTTCCCATTCGGCGAAACCTGGGTCGAGGAGGCCAGCAACACCCAGCGCACGCCGTACCTGTTCACCGCCAAGGAGTTGGACGAAGAGACCGGGCTGTACTACTACGGCGCGCGCTACTACGATCCGCGTACCAGCGTCTGGCAGAGCACCGATCCGATCCTGGAGAAGTATTTGCCGAGCGGCAAGGACAAGAGCAACCTTGCCGGCAAGGGCGGCGTGTACAACTCGTTCAACCTTGGCCTGTACAGCTACAGCTACCAGAATCCGGTTCGATATACCGATCCTGATGGGAACAGCCCCTGGGATATTGTCGACGTAGGCTTCTGGCTGTGGAGTGCCAAGGACTTCTACGACAACCCGAGCTGGTCAAACGCGGGCTGGCTCGTCCTGGATACAGCGAGTCTGCTCCCGATTGTTCCTTCGTCAGGATGGGCCAGACGTGGCGCGCAAGCCTTATCCCACGGGAGTCATGCGCTTGCCCTGAGAAGATTGCGAGGGCCTGCCGGTCTTTGGAATCTACCGCCATTTCAACGAGGTAACGAGATTGAGGCTCTTTTAGGACGAGGTCGTTATCTGGCTCATGTTGATAATTTCCCTGTCATTGATCGCTTCGAGAACGGCATCGCGACCAGTATTAAGAGTCTCAATCTCGGTGACAGGACATATCAGAATGCGTCGAACCTAAGAAGGAGAGTCACACAATATATCGATCAAATGGCCAATTACCAAGGCCAAGCAACTGCCTTTCGGGGACTAACGATCGACAACAACGACATTAGGACTCGTGCATTGGAGTTAGTGATTCCTGCTCGTATGACGAGACAACAGGCCCAGACTTTGGCCGATCTGTCGCAGTATGCGAGAAGAGTCAACGTAGATTTTAAGGTTTACGTCCTTCCATAAGCACAAGCCTATCTCATGAGTCTTTGACACGGTGGGTCGTTCATCATAAGCTGATTGAACGACCCACCGTATGCTGTAGCGGCTCAAGTGGAACGCTTGCCGGGATATGCAATGCATCTCAACGAGTATGCCTGGTGGTACCTGAGATACATGGTTATACACAGCACCTGCTGCGATCCCCTGGTACACTATGAGATGTGGCGCTTCATTGCAACCCAGTGCTATTGACGAACCGTCTTGTGAAGCTTGCGCAAGTTCTTTAAACTCCTGTCCTCTCATCGGCATCTCAAGCATCTAATAACAAGGATTTATCGAATGATCACTTATGCAGCTATCATTGTGCACCATGGCAAAGCCTACGTGCCCGTCAATGCCCATGCTGAAGGCGGCCCCTATCTTTTGACCACGCCTGTTTTTACAGCAGATCTGGCTGTGGATAGTCTGGTTAAGGCGCTTGAACAGGTTATTGCAGTAGGCCACCCTCCACTTGGAGAACCTTCAGAACAAGCGCCAAAGAAAGGGAAAAATCCTTTGTTAGCTGCTATGAAAGTGACAAGCTGGAAAAAGCTAGAACAAGAAAGCGCTAGTTACGGACTTTATTGGAGAAAAGATAAGATTGAATTGTATCTTCATAATCCTAATAAGCGGGGACAGTATATCAATGATTCAAAACGATTCGTGATGTTTCCACTGAAAACCCCGCTCCAAGAGATCGCCAGAGTGATCCTGGAAGACCTGGAAAAGCTACCTGAACTGGGATTTCCTGATGTAAAAAATCCCTAGCCAGGTAGACAGCGTGCTTACGGAAAACTGTTCTAGCCAAAAGTGACTCCCGATAGGCCTCTTGCTTAAGTGTACGAGCCGGCAGCTAAGACGATTGTTGCCGTATGTGCGTGAGGCTTGCCGCGATGATCAATCTTATGTGCGCAAGGCTCAGCTGCTGGACAAGCTGCCGCCTCAAAACGTTTCCTTATGATCTTAAGGGAATCCGCACGGAAGCAGATTTCGCTGAATCGAATCTCCCATGACTCAACACAGTCGCATCTTGCAGAATAACGATTTTCTTCGACTGTGGTTCGGCGAGACCGTTTCGCTGTTTGGCTCACAGATTACCCAGTTTGCTCTGCCTGCGCTCGCCGTCCTGGTGCTCAGCGCGTCGCCTTTTGAGATGGGCCTGCTTGCCGCGGCGGGCTCGATGCCCATTCTCCTGCTAAGCCTGCCCGCCGGTGCCTGGATCGATCGGCGGCTGCGACGTCCAATTCTGATCAGCACCAATCTTGGCCGGGCGCTCCTGCTGAGCCTGATTCCGCTCAGCGTGCTCTTCGGCAGCCTCAGCATGCCGCTGCTGTATGTGATCGCCGTGCTGGTCGGCTCGTTGAGCGTGCTGTTCGAGATCGCCTACCAGTCCTATCTGCCCTCACTCGTCGAGCAAGAGCAGCTGGCGGAAGGCAACGGCAAGCTGGAGATCAGCCGCTCAGTCGCGCAGGTTGCCGGCCCGGCGCTGGGTGGCCTGCTGGTGACGCTGCTGACTGCACCCGTAACGATCATCGCCGATGCGTTTTCCTTTGTCGTCTCGGCGATCTGTCTCGCGTCGATTCGCAAGCCGGAGCTGCTCCCTGAAGCTAACCGGCCGCACCGGACCTTTCGCGGGGATATTCTGGAAGGGCTGCGCTTCATCGCGCAGCACACGCTGCTGCGCACGGTCGTCGTAGCAACCGGTTTGATCAATATCGCGTCGGGGGCGATCTTTGCACAGCAGATCTTATATATGACCGATGTGCTTGCGCTTTCGCCGGCGCTGGTGGGGATGATCCTCTCGATCGGCGGTCCCAGCGCCATGCTTGGCGCACTGCTCGTCAATCGAGTCGTCAGGCGCTACGGGATTGGCCGGACGATCGTGTGCGGCAGCCTGCTCTTTTGCAGCGGCGACTTTTGCATGGCTCTGGCCGGCGGGCCGCCGGCGCTGCGGATCGCGCTGCTGGCGCTGGCCCAGCTCTGTATCGGCGTGGGCAGCCCGATCTACAATGTTACTGTGATCACTTTCCGCCAGCGCTTAGCCCCGAGCCATCTGATCGGCCGAGTGACGGCGAGCGCTCGCTTTGTGACCATCGGTACGCTGCCGATTGGCGCATTTCTCGGTGGTCTGCTGGCTCAAGTCGCGGGATTACAGCCAACGCTCCTTGTGGCTTCGTGCTGGGTCTTGTGTACCATCATCTGGCTGGCCTGGTCGCCGGCCGGCGTGATCATTGAACCGCCACGCCAGGAAGAAAGCAATCCCACGGTCTGATTCGCACCAGACGCACGAGAATATCTCTCCATCTAACACCACAAAGCTTCTTCGTCCGGCTCGATAGCCTTCCGCTGCAACCATTCTTATCTAAAGCTTGACAGCGCATCTTCGTTCTGCTATGTTCCGAGTGAACATGTTCACTTACCAGGAGCACCTATGCAGCGACCGCTATCATCGCAACCCACGACGAAAGGTGAGCGCACCCGTGAGCATATTTTAGCCACCGCTCTTAGCCTCTTCATCGAGAAGGGCTATGCCGCTACCACCATGCGCGACATTGCTGCTGCGGCCGAATGTTCGCTGGGCTTAACCTATCGCTATTTTTCGCAGAAGGAAGCGCTGGTACTGGCGTTGTATCAGCAGATTGCGCATGAGCTTGCTTCCCAGGTAGACGCGCTGCCACCCGCGCCGCTCGCCGATCGCTTTGTGCAGCTGATGCACCTCAAATTCGCCCTCCTGAGCCCATACCGCGCGGCTTTTGGTGCCTGGTTTGGAGCGGCGCTCACGCCGGACTCGGGCATTGCCGTGCTGGGACCGGAAACGTCAGAGATTCGCGCTGTCATGCTCCAGAGCTTGCGCCGAATCATAACCGGCGCGAGTGATGCGCCTCGCCAGCGCCACGCAGAAGATCTGGCGGTGATCCTGTATCTTGCCCATCTCGCCTTGATCCTGGTGTGGCTCCACGATCGCACCTCCGACCGCCGCGTAACAGCACAGCTGCTCAATCTCAGCCAGGATACGCTGCGACGGCTGCGCTGGTTCCTACGACTGCCGCCGGTGTCACAGCTGCTTGGCCGTCTGGCAGCGGCGCTGACTCCGCTGGTGCAGGGAAGTGATTAGCGGGAACGTATCGATTCTGATCGTCATGCCATGGGAGCGCTGGCTTAGATTCCATTCGGCGCGCCTCACGCCTCTAGAGCGAGTCGCAGAGTCAATGACTCGTAGGAGCGTATTGTGATACGCCCCTACCGGATCGATCAATAGGCTCTCTGGTTGTCGAGATGCCGCCGCCGGATTGATTAATTGTTGAGCGGCACCACAATCTGTAAGCGCTGCCCGACTCGGAGCTGATCTGGATTCGGCAGCTGCTCGCGGTTGGACTCGAAGATTTCACGCCAGCGCAGCTCGTTGCCCAGGAACTCCGCCGCGATCTTGCGCAGCGTATCGCCTCGCTGCACAACATGCACCGCGATGGTGAAGGGAACGCGCAGCTCCTGCCCGGATCGCAGCACATTCGGATTTTGAATCCGGTCGCGGTTGAGATCGAAGATTTCGCGCCAGCGGCCGGCATCTCCCAGCCCGAGACGCGCGATGCTGCCCAACGTCTCGCCGCTTTGGACGATGTGTGCCGCCAGCACAATCGGGATGCGCAGCTGCTGGCCTACGCGGATCGCGTTGGGATTGGTGAGCTTGTCGCGATTGACCTCGAAAATCTCCGGCCAGCGGGCGTCGTTGCGCAGAAAACGTTTAGCGATCAAGCCCAATGTATCGCCGGACTGAACCGTGTAGAGCGTTGAGGGCGGTGGTGGCGGGGGAAGCTCTCCCAGCGGATTGAGATCGTCGACGAGCAGCAGCAGATCGACCATGCTGTAGCGCTGCGCGTTGCGTGCCGGCAAGCTCGGCCGCCAGTCACGATTCTGCTCCGACAAGATCGAGATCTGGCTCGCCTGGATCAGCCCCACGATCGTTTCGGCGAGCAGCCGGCTGCCGACCGGCCCGAGATGACGACCGTCATGCAGAACCTCGGCTTCCTTCAAAATGTAGTACCACAGCGGCGTTCTGGTATCGAAGCCGTGCCGTTGCAGCACCGTGGCGTGCGGCCCCTGGCGCACCTGCGCCGGCGTTAGCGGCGTGACGTGCATCGCCTCAGCCAGCGCCTGACCGGACGGCAGCCCCAGCAGACGGCCACGCAGCAGATTGCGCACAGCCAGCGATGCCTTGACGCCCTGCGACAGGTGCTCGGGAAGCTCGTTCAATGGCAGTGCCAGTGCCGTATCGATGCTGCGCGTGGTGTTGAGCGCTGCGGGCGGCACACCGGCGATCCCGCGAAAATCATAGAAGCGTGGCCAGTCGATCGGCCAGGTGGACGGCAGCGCGATCATTTGGCCGCTGACGCCCGAGAACGAGAAAAGCTGGCCCAGGCTGGCCGGATCAAAGATGCGATTCCAGCCATACAGATCCCGAATCATGCTGTGGCCGAAGCGATACGCGGCGACCGAAAACTCGATCGGCATGGTCGGCTCTTCGCCCGGCGTGATCTGATAGAACCGGCGGCCATTGGTCAGCACATCTTGCAGCACCGCCGGATCGACGATCTGCGGCAGGTAGTCGTGCAGCACGATCGATTGATAGTGCTCGATCACGGTGCGCCGCGCCGCCTCAAAGAGTGCGCTGCCCGACAAGCCTGTCGCCGCCAGCCGATCGACTACCGCATTATGAAACTTGAGAAACGCCAGGTGGGTTTGCGCGACCGCCAGATTCTCGTCGTTGCGCGGATCGCCGATCGTGGCGTCATGTGGTCGTGCTGGATTATCGCCGCGCGGCAGATCGTTGGGCAGCACGCGGCCCTCGGGAAGCGTGGGCTCGCCCGAGGCTTCGGTCCGGCCGATGCGCAGATGGATCTTGTCGGCAGCATAGATACGCTTGGCTTCCAGCTGCGGGCCACGACCGTAGACGCTATCCAGGTCGATCGACGGCGAACGGCCTTGCTGAATTTCTTCGGGCGTTAGCTCACCCGAGGGCAGGCCATCGGTTTGATCGAAGGTGATGTCATGGTCCAGGAACTGCCCGAAATACGTGAAGCCGGCGGGCAGAGTCGGATGATCTTTGCCGTTGGCTGCCTCATCCATCGCCAGGCCCAGCTCGATCAGCGCCGTCTCACCGGGGCGGAACTTTTCCAGCTCCTTGAACATGCGCGAGAAGCGAAAGGCGCGCTCGACCGTCGCCGCAGCCTCGGCTGCTCCCATGATCGATGTGGCCTCGGGATTGGCTGCGCTGATCGCTTCGATCTCGTCGCTGGGATGTTGATCGACGATCAGCCCTTCGCCTTCAATAAAATACGTCAGTTCGCCATGTTGTCGCGACACAAAGATCCTCTTTCTTTGAAGAGCACATGCGGATGTGCTGCACGCAGATAGCACGAAACACACAGACGGGACGACGCTACGGTGGCTGCACCTCCTTAGCGCTGAGCTGCCAATGCAGCCCGCTGGATTTCAGGAAAAGCTGACGGGGTTATGCCGCACAACGGATCAGTGCTGGGTGGGATGAGGCAACATGTGCGGCGCGATGAGTAGTGATGTGATGGTGCGGTAGGCTATGATCGCTGCGTGCCGGCCAGCCTCGATCATTTGTCTACCTCAGTTGCATACTACGCCGCAGTATAGCGTATTGCAAGTTTCGAAATGGTGAAAACGACCTCAGCTTTCCCTGAGCGCGAGCTGTGAATTTTTAGCAAAATGATGCTTGACAGGTGGTAGCCTGTCTATTAGAATAGTTTCATTCACTGAATGAAATAAAGAGAGCTGCTGATGAGCTACGCGCAGAAGAGCGACCGGTCGCTGATGAAACAGGCCAACCAATCGCTGGTTTTGCAGCTCATCCAGAGTCGCGGCCCGATCTCGCGCAAGGACATTGCCACGGTCTCGGGTCTCAGCCCGGCATCGGTAACGGGCATCACCGGCGAGCTTATCGAGCGCGGCCTTGTCTACGAAGTCGGCGAGGCGGAGGGCGATGGACGGGCCGGGCGGCGCGCTGTGCTGCTGCGTTTGAATCCGCACGCCGGCTTTGTCGTCGGCGTGAAGCTCGCCACGCAGTCAGTGGATTGTGTGCTCACCGATCTCGACGCGAATGTCCTCCACGCGACCAGCACGCCGCTCGACAGCGCTACTGCTCCGACCTCGTACGATCCCGATGTAATGATCCAGGCTACGATTCAAGCGGTTGAGCAGCTGCTCTCTGCGACGGAGATCGATCGTGCGCGGCTGCTGGGGATTGGCGTAGGCGTTAACGGCATAGTCGATCCCGTGCAGGGCATCAGCCGCTTCGCGCCGCACTATGGCTGGCGCGACGTACCGCTCGCGGCTCCGCTCGCTTCTCACTTCGGCATTCCTGTGCATCTTGAAAACGACGTCCGCACGCTCACGATCGCCGAGCAGTGGTTTGGCGCCGGCCGTGGTTTGGCGCATTTCGCCACCGTCGCGGTGGGCCACGGGATCGGCGCGGGCGTGATCACGAACGGCCAGATGTATCGCGGGGCGCTGGGCGGTGCCGGGGAGTTCGGCCATACCGTGATCCAGCTGGATGGCCCGCCGTGCTTATGCGGCAAGCGCGGCTGTATGGAAGCGTTCGCCGCCGTGCCCGCCATCATGCGGGAGATCGAGAAAGCGCTGGCGCAAGGCGAGCCCAGCTTACTGGCTGGAACGGAGCGCCTGACCCTGGAGCGGATCGCGGACGCAGCGCACAGCGGCGATGCGCTTGCTCGTCGTGTGCTGGCGACCGCCGGTCACTGGCTCGGGGTTGGCCTGTCCAGCTTAGTCAATATCCTCAACCCTCAGCTGCTGGTCATCACGGGTGAGGCCGTACAGCTTGGACGCTGGTATTTCGAGCCGATGGAGGCTACTCTGCGCGCGCTGGCCTTCGATGGCCTGGCCGAGTCACTCGCGATCCATATCGAGCCGGCCGGCAATGACATGTGGGCGCGCGGGGCCGCCTGTGTTGTGCTGAATACGCTCTTCACCTCGCCGATGCAGCAAGGAGACGTTGTGTCGCTGCGTGCGCCGGGCTCACTGGTGCGCGTCTAACGCAAGAAGGAGACTGCTGCTCTCGGAGCCGATCGCTACATAAAGCCGATCTCATCTGCTCTGCTACACACCCCCTCGCCGAGATCTGACCGATACATCTAGTTTCGCTTAACCGGCATTCGACGAAGCCTGCATTGCTCCTTTGACCGTCGTTCTTCGGCAGCAGGAGTAGGCACATTGCTTCTCTCACGTGTCGATCGGCGGGCAGCTTCTACCTCAGATCAGCGCTTTCCGCTCTCGCCGTCAGAGAATCCAGGAGATCGCAAATCAAGGCTTGACCAACTCATCCTTGCACTACGATGTGCCCCGGCGCGGTGTATTGGCACATATTCCATTTGGAGGAACCCAGGATGTTCGACGTCAGAAAAAGCCTCGCTCCTCGTCTCATGCTTCTGCTCACCCTGCTTGTCTTGCTCGCCGCGTGTGGCGGTGCTCCCGCCTCGACCGGCGACACTGCGGCCTCACCTGGCGCGTCGGGCGGTGCCGCTGCCTCGGGCGGTGCTTCAGGCGCCGCCGTCACGCTGACCTATCTGGTCGACGACAGCCAGAACGCGCGCGATATGGCGGATGCGCTCGTCAGTGCCTACACCTCGCTCCATCCCAACGTGACGATCAACGTCGAGACGCGGCCACAGGGCACCGAGGGCGACAACCTCGTCAAAACGCGCCTGGCCACGGGCGAGATGGCGGATGTTTTCTCCTACAATTCGGGCTCGCTGCTGCAAGCCTTGCAGCCGACCAACACGCTGGTCGATCTTACCAACGAGCCGTTCATCGCCAACATCGTCGACACGTTCTTGCCCACGGTGTCACAGAACGGGCAGATCTTTGGTGTCCCGACGGGCACCGCGCAGGGCGGCGGTATTTTGTACAACCGCAAAGTCTACGAGGAGCTGGGCCTGAGCGTGCCCAAGACCTGGGCCGAGTTCGAGGCCAACAACGACAAGATCAAGGCCGCCGGCAAGACGCCGGTCCTGGCGACCTATGGCGATACCTGGACCTCGCAGCTGTTCGTGCTGGCGGACTATCACAACGTCCAGCAGGCTATGCCGAACTTTGCCCAGGACTATACCGCCAACAAGATCAAGCTGGCCTCGACGCCGGAGGCGATGAAGGGCTTCGAGTATCTGCAAGAGGCCAACCAGAAGGGCTGGTACCAGCAAGATTACGCGACGATGAAGTTCGAGCAGGGATTGAAGCTGCTGGCCGATGGCGAGGCCGTGCATTTCCCGATGCTGTCGGGCACGGTGGCCACGATTGCGGCGAACTCGCCGGACAAGGTGAGCGACATCGGCTTCTTTGGCATTCCCGGCACTGACGCCGCCAAGGCCGGCGCGACGATCTGGATGCCCGGCGGGACATATATTCCCAAGACCAGCCAGAACATCGATGCGGCGAAGCAGTTTCTGGGATTCATCGCCTCCAAGGAAGGCGTCGACGCTGTCAGCGCGAAAGTCCCGCCGCAGGGACCCTATCTGATCAAGGAGACCAAGCTTCCCGACGACGCGCTGCCTGCCGTGAAAGACCTTGCCGCCTACATCGATGCCGGGAACGCCACGCCCGCGCTTGAGTTCTTCTCGCCGGTAAAGGGTCCGAACCTTGAGCAGATCTGCGTGGCTGTCGGCTCCGGCCAGATGACGCCCCAGGAGGCGGCGGCGAACTACGACGAGGACGTCACGAAGCAGGCAAAGCAGCTCGGTCTGCCGGGCTGGTAAGGAATCCGGCGTTGATCTCGGTGGGCTGAGGGCGCACAATCTCCAGCTCTCAGCCGCCGGGATCTGAACGCATCCGAGGTGGTTTTATGCTACACCAGGCACAGCCGCGTATCTTACTGCGCACCTATCCGCGCTGGTTTTATCTGCCGGCGGCGCTCGTGTTCGGCGTGTTCTTTCTGGTACCGACGCTGCTCGCCTTCTACTTCAGTCTAACCCGCTGGACTCTCTTCGATGCGACCTTTATCGGCCTCGACAACTACCGCGATTTCATGGGCGATCCTCAGCTCGTCGGCGGGCTGCGCAACACGATCATCTACGCCGTGCTCACCAGTGGGCTCAAGGTGATCATCGGGCTGCCGCTGGCGATGCTGTTTACCTCCAGCATTCGGCTCAAAGGGCTGTTTCAAAGCATCGTCTTCTTCCCGGTGCTGGTGAGCACGGTCGCCGTTGGGATCACTTTTGCCACGCTGATGCAGCCGTCGACGGGACTGATCAACACGTTCCTCGGCGCGATCGGACTGCCGACGCCGGACTGGCTGGGCAATCCACGGCTAGCGCTGTACTCGGTGGCGCTGGTCGATGTTTGGAAGGGCATCGGCATCGCGATGGTGATCTTTAGCGCGGGCATTCTGTCGATCCCGCAGGAGTACTTTGAGGCCGCGCGCCTGGAAGGCGGCACCTGGGTCAAGTTTCGGCATATCATCCTGCCGATCAGCCGCAACGCGACGTTTACGGTGATCCTGCTCTCGTTTATTGGCGGGCTGCGCACCTTCGATCTGATCTGGACGATGACGCGCGGCGGTCCCGGCTTTGCCTCGGATGTGCTGACCTCGGTGATCTTCAAGCAGTATCAGGCGGGATTCTATGGCCTTTCGACGGCCGGCAACGTCGTGCTCTTCATCCTGGTCACGATCATTGTGTACCCGCTGATGCGCACCTTTAATCGACTGGAGCTGGAGCTATGAAGGCGCCGAATCTTAATCTGACTGCGGGAGCGCGGATCGGCACCCATGATGCCGCCGACACCGGCGCGGCGCGCGTCCGCAAGCTGATCGCGAGGAGCTGGGTTGACGCCGTCGCGTTCGTGGTCATCGGCCTGATCTTTATCGTGCCGTTCGCCTTTATTTTCGTCACCGCCGCCAAGACGCGCCAGGAGGCCGCGCTCTTCGAGTTCACATGGCCGAGCCAGTTTCAGCTCTTCCAGAACATCCGCGACGTCGTGGCGTACGGCAACTATCGCATGATCCTGGCGCTGTGGAACAGCACGCTGCTGACGGTCGGCTCGGTAACGCTGATCGTGCTGCTGGCGGCGATGGTGGCCTACGTGATGCAGCGGCGCCGCGATCGGGTGGCGGATGTGGCGGGCATGGTGATGCTGGCAGGCTTGATCATCCCGCCGGCGGTCGTGCCGACGATCTTTTTGCTTCAGTCGTTGGGTTTGTACAAGACGATTCCTGGCCTGATGCTGGTGCAGGTCGCGTCCTCGCTGCCCTTCGCGATCCTGGTTTTGCGCGCGTTCATGGCCTCGATCCCACGTGAGCTGGACGAGGCCGCGATCATCGACGGTGCATCGCCGACGCGCGTGTTTGTGTCGGTGATTCTGCCGCTGCTGAAGCCGGCGATCGTGACGGTTATCGTTGTGACGGCGGTGAGCATCTACAACGATTTTGCGGGTCCGCTCTACTTCCTGCCCGGCGCGGAGAACGTCACTGTGCAGCTGACGCTGTACAGCTTCATCAGCCAGTTCAGCTCGCAGTGGAACTTGCTCTTCGCCAACGTGCTGGTCGTCACGATCCCGCCGCTGATTTTGTTCATCTTCTTCCGGCGGCAGATCGTTTCCGGCATGACGTCGGGCGCGATCAAGGGCTGATAGTGCGCGACAGCATGATGTCGATAAACCATCAACTTAGCAGAGGAAGCGATTCAATGGCACCACGGGAGACAATTTCGAGCGCTGCTGCGGCGACGATCGCGGCGGTTCGCTGCGAGCACAATCGCGAGGGGCTCGGCCTGAACACAGATCGCCCTCGGCTTTCCTGGATCGTCGAGACCGGCAAAAACAACTGGCGCCAGGCGGCGTATGAGATCGAGTGCTTCGATGCAGCGGGCCAGCCGCGAGGACAGACCGGCCGTGTCGAGTCCGATCAATCGGTGCTGATCGACTGGCCCTTCACAGCGCTCCTTTCCCGCGAGCGCGTCACGCTGCGGGTGCGCGTCTGGGACACCGACGGAGATGTCTCCGCCTGGAGCGAGCCGGCAGCGATTGAGATCGCGCTGCTCCATCCCGATGACTGGACTGCGCGCTTCGTCACGCCTGATTGGGATGAAGACACCAGCCAGGCGCAGCCGGCCCCACTGCTGCGGCGCGAGTTCGGCATCAGAAGTGGATTATCACAGGCGCGGCTGTACATCACAGCGCTGGGCGTGTATGAGGCCGAGATCAACGGCGCGACCGTCGGCGACCAGGTGCTGGCGCCGGGCTGGACCAGCTACGACGATCGCCTGCAATACCAGGTCTTCGACGTCACTGCGCTGCTGCGTGAAGGCGCGAACGCGATCGGCGCGACCATGGGCGATGGCTGGTTTCGTGGCCGGCTGGGCTTCAACGGCGGCCGGCGCAACATCTATGGTGATCAGGCCGCGCTGCTGGCCCAGCTTGAGCTGGTGTATGCCGACGGGACGACCGAGCGCATCGTGACCGACGAGCGCTGGCGCGCCGCTACCGGCCCGATCCAGGCGAGCGACATCTACGACGGCGAAACCTACGACGCCCGCCAGGAGCGCCAGGGCTGGTCTGAGCCCGGCTACGACGACGGCGATTGGTCAGGCGTGCGGCTCGTCGAGCGCGATCTCGCCACGCTCACGGCGCAGAGCAGCCCGCCAGTGCGCCGCATCGAAGAGATTGCACCCGTCGCGATCACGACCTCTCCCACCGGCCGCACGCTGGTCGATTTCGGCCAGAACCTGGTCGGGAGATTGCGCATCGGCGTCAGTGGCGCGGCAGGCACGACGATCACGCTGCGTCACGCGGAGGTGCTGGAAAACGGCGAGCTTGGCACACGGCCGTTGCGGCGCGCGGAGGCGACGGATCGCTACACACTGCGTGGCGAGGGCGTGGAAACCTGGGAGCCGCGCTTCACCTTCCACGGCTTCCGCTACGCCGAGGTGCAGGGCTGGCCCGGCGAGCTGCGAGCGGAGGATCTCAGCGCGGTGGTTCTGCACTCGGACCTGGAGCGCACCGGCTGGTTCGAGTGCTCCGATCCGCTGCTCAACCGGCTGCACGAGAACGTCGTCTGGAGTATGCGCGGCAACTTCCTCAGCATCCCCACCGACTGCCCGCAGCGCGACGAGCGGCTCGGCTGGACCGGCGACATCCAGGTGTTTGCGCCCACTGCCTGCTTCTTGTACGACAGCGCCGGCTTTCTCGCCGCCTGGCTGCGCGATCTGGCCGCCGATCAGCAGAAGCTCGGCGGCGTGGTGCCGTTCGTGGTGCCGAACATCATCGGTCCAACGCCTGCCGCAGCCGCCTGGAGCGACGCCGCCGTGATCGTGCCGTGGGTGCTCTACCAGCGCTACGGTGATGCCGGCATCTTGCGCGATCAGCTCGATAGTATGCGCGCCTGGGTCGATCAGATCGCGCAGCTGGCCGGCGAGCAGCGGCTGTGGGACAAGGGCTTTCAGTTCGGCGACTGGCTCGACCCGGCGGCACCACCGGATCGTCCGGCTGATGCGCGCGCCGACAAAGCGATCGTGGCCACGGCCTACTTTGCCCGCTCGGCCGAGCTGCTGGGCCACGCCGCCGGTGTGCTCGGTCGCGCCGCCGAGGCAGAGCGCTATCTGGCGCTGGCGGCTGAGGTGCGCCAGGCGTTCGCCGCCGAATACGTCACGCCGGCGGGAAGATTGATCAGCGATGCGCCGACGGCCTATGCGCTGGCGCTGGCGTTCGCGCTGCTGCCGAATGCCGAGCAGCGGCGGCGGGCAGGTGCCCGGCTGGCCGCGCTGGTCCGCGACAACGAGTATCGCATCAGCACAGGCTTTGTGGGCACGCCGCTGATCTGCGACGCGCTGTCCGATGCCGGCGAGGAGTACGCCGCCTTTCGATTGCTGACCGAGCGCCACTGCCCGTCGTGGCTGTATCCCGTGACTATGGGCGCGACCACGATCTGGGAGCGCTGGGATAGCCTGCTGCCGGATGGCTCGATCAATCCTGGCGAGATGACCTCGTTCAATCACTACGCGCTCGGCGCAGTCGCCGACTGGATGCATCGCACGCTGGGTGGTCTCGCGCCGGCCGCTCCCGGATACCGCCGCCTTGAGATTCGCCCGCGTCCCGGCGCCGGGATCTCACGCGCGCATACACGGCACCGCACGCCCTACGGCATGGCCGAATGTCGCTGGGAGATCGCGGACGAGCAATTGAGCGTCGAGGTGGTAGTGCCGCCCAACACGACGACCAGCGTGATTTTGCCCGGCGACGATGCAACGCCGATCGAGGTCGGCTCTGGGACGCACCGCTGGTCCAGGGCTTATCGCTCGCCGCGTTTGGAGCGCTCGCCGCTCTCGCTCGACAGCACGCTGGGCGAGCTCATCGACGACGGCGCGGCGTGGGCGCGGGTGCAGGCGATCATCGCACGGCACCTGCCGGATCTGGCCCGGCAGATCGAGGCGCAAACCGGACAGTCGGGCCGCAGCGATCTCACGCTGCGTGTGCTGCTGGCGATGCGACCGCCGGTCGAAGGGCTGTACCGCGACCTCGAGACTGAGCTGGCGGCGCTGGATCAAGCTGCGGCAACTTCCTGAGCCGCGATCGCCGCCGGTTGATCGCCTGAGACTAGATGGAGCCTACGGAGCATGTCCACACCAATCACGCCCCACGACTTCCCCGAGATCCGGTGGTATGGCCACTGGATCTGGGTGCCCGAGGAGCCGATCGCGCCGAGCGGGTTTCTTTCAAGCGGCGTCAATCCCCACGCGCGGGAATCGCACGGCCTGTTCCGCAAAACGCTGCACCTCGACCATGTGCCGGATCGCGTGCCCGTCCGCATCACCGCCGACTCGCGCTACGCGCTCTTCGTCAATGGGCAAGAAGTTTTTCGCGGCCCGATCCGCAGCCAGCCGCGCCGCATGTACTACGATCTGTTCGATCTGGCTCCCTACCTGCGGCCCGGCCAAAATGTGCTGGCGATCTACGTCAAGTATTACGGGCGGCCAACCTCCTACTGGATGCCGGCGGCGCCGAATCTGACGCTGGGCAGGACCGGCGTGCTGGTCTTCGAGGCCGATCTCGGTGCGGCCGGCTGGCTCGTCAGCGATGCTACCTGGAAGGCCAAAAAAGCCGGCGCCTGGGACGACTCCTGGCGCGCCGACGTCGACGATCCGCTGGGCGGCGGCGTTCCTGTGGAGGTGTTCGACGCCCGTCGTATGCCGCATAGCTGGCGCGCCGACGACTTCGACGATCACGATTGGGGCGCGGCACAGCTGGTGCCGGCCATGCACATCGGCGGCTTCGCCCGTACCCAGCCGCCCACCGATCCGTACGGCCCACTCTTGCCGCGTCCGATCGCCAGGCTGAGCGGCACGCTCAAAACGCCGGCACGTGTCCGCGTCGAGGCGCTGGCAGATCCGATCGACATCACGAGCGGTAGCCCGGTCTGGCGTGTCGCCACGACGCACCATTTGCCGATTGCCAGCAGCCAAACAGCGCAGCTACCGCTCACGGTAGATGTTCCGGCCGGCGGCGCGCAGCGCATCGTGCTTGACATGGGCGTGGTGGTTTCGGGGCTGGTCCAGTTTGAGCTGAGCGCTCCCGTCGGTACCGTACTTGACATAACCTATCTAGAAGAGCCGCTCAAGGGACTGCCACGGCCGGGCGGCACCCACGCCGGCACGCGCTACATCGCTCGGGGGACGAACGACCGCATGGAGGTGTTCGACTCGAACGGGTTTCGCTACGCGTATCTGCTGGTGCATGGCGTGGCGGGAGCTGTGACGCTGACAAGCTTCGCGGTTCAGGAGCAGCTCTACCCCTGGCAGGCGGGCGCGAGCTTCAGCTGCGACGACGAGGAGCTGAACCGGCTCTACATGGCGGGTATTCGCACGGTGCAGCTCAACTCGCACGACGCGTTTATCGACTGCCCGACCCGCGAGCAGCGCGCCTGGGTTGGCGATGCGGTGGTGCATCAAATGGTGCATCTGGCGACCAATCAGGACTGGCGGCTGGCCTGGCATTATCTCTCGCTGGCCGACTCGCCGCGCTCGGATGGTAGCCTGCCGATGAGCGTCGTCGGCGAGATCGAGGCCGGCGGCGGCTACACGATCCCTGACTGGGCGCTACACTGGGTACACGGCGTCTACAACTGCTACCGTTTCAGCGGCGATCAGGAGACCGTCAAAGCGCTGATGCCCTCGATCGAGCGTGTGCTGCGCTGGTATGTTCCGTATCAAACCTCAGCCGGCGTGCTCCAAGATGTTCCCGAGTGGAATCTGGTCGACTGGTCCAGCGTTTACGTCTCGGATACCAGCGCGCTCCTGACGGCGCTGTGGGCGCGCGGCCTGCGCGAGTTTGCCGAGATGGCGGCCTGGCTGGAGGAGCGCGGCAGCCAGCGCTGGGCCGAGCGGCTGTACGAGCGTGCCAGACACGGCTTTGAGATCTTCTGGGACGAGCGGCGCGGCTCGTATGTCGATCATATCGTGGGCGGCGAGCAACAACCCGAGATGAGTCAGCTGGCCGGCGCGCTGGCGATCGTGTCGGGATTAGCGCCGCAGGAGCGCTGGGGCCGGATCGTCGACACGATCACCGATGCATCGCGGCTGGTTGTGCGCTCCTGGACTGGCGGTCTCGACGGCGATTACTCGCAGGAGAAGATGGAAAAGCAGTTTCGGGGCATCTACGAGACCGACTGGGACGCCGAGCGGGAGATCGTGATCGCCGAGCCGTTCATGAGCTACACCGTGCATGACGCCGTGGCGCTGGCTGGACGCGCCGATCGACTCCCGGATCTGTATCCGCGCTGGTCGCAGTTCCTCGTCGACGGCTATGATACGCTCGGCGAATGCTGGGGCTGGGGTACACATGTCCACGGCTGGAGCTCCACCCCGACCCGCGACATGATTTTCTACACGCTGGGCGTCACACCGGCCGCTCCTGGTTATACCAGCGCCCGCATCGCCCCGCGCCTCGGCCGGCTCACATCCGCGCAGGGCCGCGTCCCGACGCCGCACGGCCTGATCAGCGTGAGCGTCACCGGCGATTCCGTGACGATCGACTCGCCCGTGCCGATCATTGTGGATCTGGAAGACCAGCCGCCACGCGCGCTTGAGGCCGGACAACACCAGCTCGCACGTGAGACCGGGCGATTCGTCGCGGATGAGCGCTGAGCTAGCGCTGGCTGCGCGCTCCCCATGATCGATCTGCGCGGGTGCACTCAACACACCCGAGCACCCGCGCATCAAGCAAAGCCGTGGTCTAGCGCACGACACGCGGCACGTACATGCGCGGCGTGATCGCTGGATGGGCGGTAATGGGTAGGCGCCACAGCTCAACGCCCCGCGAGTCTTCACCGCTGAAAAAAAGCATCCCGTTTGCGCCATGAAGCCACTGTATGCCGCCACTCGGGCCGGATCGGGAATCGAGTGCCATGCGGGTACCGGCTTCTGTTCCATCTGTCTGCCAGATCACCGTGCCATACTCGGGATGCTCCGCCAGAAAAAAGAGCCAGCCGCCGGCCGTCGTCAGCTTATCGACATAGGCGCTTTGGGCACCTGGGGCAATATCGGCGACTATGCGCGTGCCTGCCACGGTGCCGTCGCTCTGCCACAGCTCGATGCCATGCACGTTGTCGTCGACGCGGAAAAACACCTTACCCCGGTAGCTGGTAAAGATATAGAAATAGGGCTCGTAACTGTAGTCGCCGGTGAAGTTCGTCAGCTGGGTCGTTCCCTGAGCGGTGCCGTCGCTGCGCCAGAGCTGTGACCGGCCCTCTTCATTATCATAAGCCACAAACAATACCTGGTTGCCGACGGCTATCAGCTGGTGCGGCGCCGACGAATCTGGTCCCGGATCGATGTCTGCGACGCGCCGCGTCCCGGCCGCTGTGCCGTCACTGGTCCACAGCTCGACGCCGGCATCGTCGTCCTCGGCGTAGAAGAAGAGCGCGTTGTTGACCGCCGTGAGGTAGTAGGTGTCTCCAGGGTAGCCAATAAAGCCTTTGAGCTTGGTGACAAACCTGGTGCCTGCGGCGGTGCCGTCGCTCTGCCACAATTCATCGTCGTCGCCGGATATTGCCCGCACAAAGAAGAGGCGATCGCCCATGGCAACCAGATCTAAGAGGGCTGTGCCGGCTGCTCCGGCCGTGAGATCCGCGACCAGTGTTGTTCCACCCGTGCTCCCGTCGCTCTTCCAAAGCTCGGCGCCGTGAACGCCATCGTCGGCGGTGAAAAATAAGGTATCCTGCACATTGGTCAGCTGGAAACCGCCTCGCGACCCGATCGAGGAAAAGCCTTTGATCTTGATCGTTCCGGCTTCGGTTCCATTGGTGCGCCACAGCTCTGGATTGCCCGTATCGGTGCCGACGTAAAAGAGCGTGTTGTTGATGCGAGTGTACTCCGCTCCACCACCCCATACGCCCGACTTCTTGATCAGCGCTGTCCCGGCCGTGGTGCCGTCGCTCTTCCATAAAAAGCGGTTGCCGGGATCGTCGGCGGCGGTAAAGAT
>DASWTW010000303.1:0-5037 GCA_036401895.1 Herpetosiphonaceae bacterium
GCGGTAGCTCGACGCTGAGCACCTGGCGCAGACGGCTCACCACCTGCGTGGCCAGCAGCGAGTGCCCTCCGATCTCGAAGAAGTTGTCGTGGATGCTGACGCGCTCCACGCCCAGTACACTGGCCCACACGCCGGCGATCAGCTCTTCGTTTGGCGTGCGCGGGGCAGCAAACGTTTCGCCGTCGCCGATCTGTGTGCTCTGGAGTGCGGGCAGGGCTTTGCGATCGATTTTGCCGTTGGGCGTCAGCGGCAGCGCGTCCAGCATGACGAACGTGCTGGGGACCATATACTCGGGCAGATGCTCGGCAAGGAAGGCGCGGAGCGTGGAGGCGAGGCCCTCACCCCCTAGCCCCCTCTCCCACTGCGGTAGGCGAGGGGGAATCTCGGTCTCCGTTTGTTCCTTTGTTTGTTTGTTCCCCTGTTCGGTGCTTCTAGGTTCTAGGTTCTGGGTTCTAGGTTCTTCCCCAACAACGTACGCTACCAGCCGCTCGTCGCGCAGCACCACCAGCGCCGTCTGTACGGCAGGATGTGTCGCCAGCACGGCTTCGATCTCGCCGAGCTCGATGCGGAAGCCGCGCATTTTCACCTGCTGGTCGACTCGCCCTAAAAACTCGATCGTGCCGTCGGCCAGGTAGCGCACCAGATCGCCAGTTTTGTAGAGCCGCGCGCCTGGGATCTGGCTGAACGGATCGGGGACGAACTGGGTGGCCGTCAAGTCAGGACGATTGAGGTAGCCGCGCGCTAGCAGCGATCCGCCCAGGTACAGCTCGCCCGGCACGCCGATCGGCACCTGCGCACCCGCCCGATCGAGGACATACGCGGTGCGCTCCACAATCGGCCGCCCGATGGGCACGCTGCTGAGCAAAGCGTGGGCTTCGGGTGCGACGCTCATGTCATACAGCGTGGCAGTGATGATCGTTTCGGTCGGGCCGTAGGCGTTGAGCAGGCGTGTCGCGCCGTGCTCCAGCCGCCGCCACAGCCGCGCAGTATCTGGTGGAAACGCCTCGCCGCCGACGATGATCAAGCGCGGCTGCTGTGGAAACGGCGTGTTCGCCTCGGTCAGCGCCAGCATCCAGGCGCGATAGTAGACCGGCGGCAGATTCAGCACCGTCAGACGCTTCTGAGTGATGACGTGTGTAAACTCGTCAGGGCTCCAGAGCTCGGCGCTGCGCAGAACCAGACAGGCGCCGCTGATCAGCGTCGGCAGGATCTGCTCGATCGATACGTCGAAGCTGGGCGAGGCAAATTCCAGCACATGATCCTGTGGATCTAGCTCATACAGCTCGGCGATGCCAACGGTGTGCTCGACCAGCGCGGCATGACCGACGCCGACGCCCTTGGGTTTGCCGGTGGAGCCCGAGGTATAGATGACATACGCCAGGCTCGCGCCGCTGCTCAAAGATTCCGGCGACGTCGTCGGCTCCTGGTCGATCAGCGCGCTGTCGGTATCCAGGCAGAGCACATGCGCGGAATGAGCCGGCAGCAGCGCCTGCTGGCGTGAGCTGGTCACAATCACGGCGGTCTGGGTATCTTCGAGCATCCAGCGCAGACGATCGGCGGGATAGGCGGGATCGAGCGGCACGTAGCAGCCGCCGGCTTTGAGGGTCGCCAGCAGCGCGACAACCAGATCCATCGAGCGATGGAGGCAGACCGCGACCAGCGACTCTTGCCGGACGCCGATGTGGCGCAGATGATGCGCCAGCTGATTGGCGCGCCGGTTAAGCTCAGCATAGGTCATCTGCTCGGCATCAAAGATCAGCGCCACTGCCTCGGGCGTGCGCGCGGCCTGAGCTTCAAAAAGCTCGTGAGTCCAGCGCTCGGGAGCAGGCGTGACTCGCCTGGCATTCCACGACTGTAGGATTCGTTGCTCCTGGTCGGGCAGCAGCGGTAGGCGATCGATGCGTCGCTGGGGATCGACGACAATCGCTTCGAGCAGCGTCTGGAAATGTCCCGCCATGCGCTCGATCGTCGTGGCGTCAAACAGATCCGTGCGGTACTCCAGCGCGCCGACGAGCCCGGCGGGCGTCTCACTCATGGTCAGCGTCAGATCGAACTTGGCGCGCTGGTACTCGATCTCCACAGGCGCCAGCTGGAGATCAGGCGTCTCGATGGCGACACGCGGTGTGTTTTGGAGGGTAAACATCACCTGGAAGAGCGGATTGTGGCTCAGCTGACGCGTCGGCTGAAGCGCATCGACCAGCACCTCGAAGGGCAAATCCTGATGATCGTAGGCGCCTAGCGTCGACTGGCGGACGCGGCCCAGCAGCTCATGGAACGAGGGCACGCCCGACAGATCGGCGCGGATCACCAGCGTGTTGATGAAACAGCCGATCAGCGGCTCGATCTCGCGGCGGTTGCGGTTGGCGATCGGCGTGCCGACCGCGATATCGTCCTGGCCGCTGTGGCGGAACAGCAGCACCTGGAAGGCGGCCAGCAGCGTCATGAAGGGCGTGACCTGCTCGTGCTGGCTCAGAGCGACCACCGCATCGGTGAGCGGCTGCGGCAGCGTGAATTTGATGGTCTCGCCGGCATAGGAAGGCGTCGACGGCCGTGGTCGATCGGTGGGCAGGTCCAGCAGCGGCACAGCGCCACGGCTGCTTTCATCGCCGAGCTGCTGGCGCCAGTAGCTGAGTTGCTGCTGGAGCACGTCGCCCTGGAGCCACCGGCGCTGCCACACGGCGAAGTCGGCATACTGGATCGCCAGCTCGGGCAGCGCCGGCTGCTCATCCCGCGCAAAGGCGCTGTAGAGCGGGCCGAACTCGCGCACAATCACACCGGTCGACCAGCCATCGGCGATGATGTGATGCATCGTGAACAGCACCAGCGACTCGCTATCGGCGAGCTGGATCAGGGTGACGCGCAGCAGCGGGCCGCGATCGAGATCAAAAGGTGTGTGCGCCTCCACACTCACCAGCTCATGCGCCGCCGTCTCTCGCTCATCGGCGGGCAGGTGGCGCAGATCCACAATCGGCACCTCCGGCGGTGCGGGCGGTGCGATCACCTGTGTCGGTCGTCCGTCGGCGAGCTTGAAGGTGGTTCGTAGGATCTCGTGGCGGCTGATCATGGTGCTGAGGCTTGCCTCGAACGCATGCAGAGCGAGACGTCCAGTGACGCGCAGCACGAAAGGGATGCTGTAGAGCGAGCTATTGGGCTCCAGCTGATCGAGGAACCAGAGGCGCTCCTGGCTGAAAGAAAGCGGCAGCGGCCGGCTGCGATCGATAGGCCGAATCGGCGGCGCGTCGGGCTGGGACTGATCATCCGCGCGCAAGGTGGCGATGTGCTGGGCCAGCTCGGCGACGGTGGGCGCGGCAAAGACCTGGCGCAGCGGCAGATCGACCGACAGGGCGCTGCGAATGCGCGAGACCAGCTGCGTCGCCAGCAGCGAGTGCCCGCCCAGCGCGAAGAAGTTAGCCCGTGTGCTCAGCCGCTGCACGCCAAGCACCTCAGCCCAGATGCTGACCAGCAGCTCCTCGACCGGGCTGGTCGGCGCCTCGAAGGTGTCGTCGGTCGTGGGGTGTAGCTCGGGCGCAGGCAGCGCGGCGCGATCAAGCTTGCCGGTGAGCGTTTTGGGCAGTTCGGGCAGCGTCACAAACGCGGCCGGGATCATGTACTCCGGCAGGCGTTCTTTCAGGTATTGGCGCAGGGTAGAACCGGGTGCCCTCTGGGCGTCTAAGAACCTAGAACCAGGGTCGCTTGAATCTTCTAGGTTCTGGGTTCTAGGTTCTGGGTTCTGGTCTTCGTTTTGTTCCCTTGTTCCTTTGTTCCCTTGTTCTTCCGTAATGTACGCCACCAGCTGTTTGTCGCCGGGACGATCTTCGCGCACCACGACGACGCACTCACTGACACCAGGATGCTGGCCGAGCATGGCCTCGATCTCGCCCAGCTCGATGCGGAAGCCCCGGATCTTGACCTGGTGGTCGATGCGGCCCAAAAATTCGAGCGTGCCGTCGTGCCGCCAGCGGGCGAGATCGCCGGTGCGGTACCAGCGCTGGCCGTCGATGATGACGAACTTCTCGGCGGTCAGCTCCGGCCGATTGAGATAGCCGCGTGTCACGCCCGCGCCGCCGACGTAGATCTCACCCGCCACGCCGATCGGCACGAGCTGCCCGTGCCGATCATAGAGCTGGATCTGATGGTTGGGCAGCGGCCGGCCGATCGGATGACCGGTCACCGCTGTGTTGGACGGCACGGCGTAGTGTGTGCAGAGAATCGCTGTTTCAGTCGGGCCGTAGAGCACTTCGACCTGCGCCTGGCGAAAGACCGCCGGCAGCGCTGCCAGGAGATCGGGCGGCACTGCCTCGCCGCCGACAAACACGCGGCGCATGTGAGGATAGGGCGCCTCTGCCTGCTGCACGATCTGCCGCAGCAACGCCGGGACCGCGTGGAGCAGCGTGCAGCGCCGAAGCAGCACGCTCAGCCGGGGCAGGTCCAGGATTTCCTCGCGCCGGACGATCAGCGTGGTGCCACCGACCAGCAGCGGCGAGAAGAGCTCGAACACGGCGATGTCAAAGGCCGCCGACGCCAGCCAGGGCAGCACATCGCCTGCGGCAAAGCCGAACTGCTGCCGGCTACCCCACAGCGTATTCACCACCTGCCGATGCTCCACGAGCACGCCTTTGGGGCGGCCCGTCGAGCCGGAGGTGTAGATTACGTACGCCAGATCCTGTGGCGTGACGGCGGTGTGCGGGCTGGTCGTGGGCTGCTCGGCGATCGTGGCGGTATCCTGATCCAGCCGCACGGTAACGCCTGCGAAGGGCGGCAGCGTCTCGCTGAGCGCAGCCTGTGTCACCAGCGCCCCAAGCTGGGCATCCGCCAGCAAAAACGTGATGCGCTCCTGGGGATAGCTCGGATCGATCGGCACGTAGGCGCCGCCCGCTTTGAGGATGCCCAGCAGGCCGATCACGAGATCCAGCGAGCGTTCGAGGCACAATCCTACGCGGACATCCGGTCCGACACCGAGCGCCTGAAGCTGATGCGCCAGCTGATTGGCACGCGCATTCAGCTCAGCATAGGTCAACGTCGCATCGCCGCATTGCA
>DASWTW010000304.1:0-1579 GCA_036401895.1 Herpetosiphonaceae bacterium
TTTTGTGCAGCACGACGCGCTCCAGTGCGGGTTTTGCACGCCCGGCCAGGTGCTGGCGGCGCACGCGCTGCTTGAGCGCAACCCCAATCCCAGCGAGGCCGAAGTGGTCGCGGGGATGTCGGGGAATCTCTGCCGGTGCGGCGCGTATCGTGGCATCATAGATGCAGTAATGTCGGCTGCCCGGAGCCAGGAATAGCAGCCAGCGAGCTAGGAGCGGCCGACGGCGCCGCAGCTGGCTCTTAATTCCTGGTTTCAGCTTCCAAAGTTCCAAGGGAAATCTATTCCTGATTTGTGTTCTTCGCCGAGGTGTTCTTTCATTCTCGTATATGTTCGAGGATCTATGCCGAAATTGATCAAAACCACAGTGAACGTCGAAGGACGAGTCACCGAGCAATACGCGCTTGTCGAAGGCGATGAGCTGGCTCCCTGGGGCGCTGACGAAGAGCTGGGCATCGTCGGGTATCCGGCACCGCGTGTGGACGGCGCGGCGCGGGCAACCGGCGAGGCGCGCTACACCTACGATATGCAGCTGCCGGGTATGACCTACGCTCAGCTGCTGCGAGCGCCGCATCCCAGCGCGCGCATTAAGCGCATCGATACGACGCGTGCCAGGGCGCTGCCGGGCGTGTTCGCGATCGTTACCCACGAGAATGCGCCGGAAGCTCCGGCTGGCAAAAAGCTTTTCTCCGCCGATGTGACCTTTGCCGGACAGGAGATCGGCGTTGTGATCGCTGACGATCCCTACACGGCGCAGGATGCGTTGGCGCTGATCGAGATTGAGTACGACCTGCGTGATTTCGTCTCCGATCCCGAGGCGGCTCTGGACGAGAACGCGCCCAAAGTTCAGCCCAAGTCGTCGAGCAATCTCAAGCAGAACAAGCCTCGCACCAGCACGCGTGGCGACGCGGACGCCGGTTTTGCCGAGGCTGATGTCGTCGTCGAGGTCAGCGCGCACACGCCGACTGCCGTGCATAACGCGCTCGAAACCCATGGCTGTGTCGCCCACTGGGAAGGCAACCAGCTCACGATCTACGAGTCGACTCAGCACGCGTTCGGCGTGCGCTCCTTCGCGGCCAAGAATCTCGATCTGCCGATGAGCAACGTCCGCGCGATCGGAACGTTCATGGGCGGCGGCTTCGGCGCGAAGTTTCCCGGCGGTCGCTACACGATCATCGCCGCAGCTCTGGCGCAACAGATCCGGCGGCCGGTGCATCTAATGTTTGATCGCGAGGGCGAGAACCTGGCGGGCGGCAATCGCGGCCGTACGATTCAGCAGGTCAAGCTCGGGGCGCGGCGCGACGGCACGCTCACCGCGATCGAGTTCAACGGCATCACCGACGGCGGCGCGAACATGGGCTGGATTCCGATGCTGGAAGGCCCGGCGACGATGATGTATCGCTGTCCCAACGTGCGCACCGAGGTCAAAGGCGTGCTCACGAATCTCCGCCCGATGGCGGCCTTTCGCGCGCCCGGCTTTGTCGAAGGCGCGGTTGGCCTGGAGCTGGCGATGGACGCGCTGGCCCAGGAGCTGGGCATCGATCCGCTGGAGCTGCGGCGCAAAAATATTCCCGACATCGAT
>DASWTW010000305.1:0-20786 GCA_036401895.1 Herpetosiphonaceae bacterium
GTATGTGTTCAAATCCCTGGATCTGAACATTTCCCGGTTCCTTAACCACAAAGATCCGCCCACTTTACACATCGCACTGAATGTGCAAACACATGTGTCAACTGTTGTTACCAAGTTCACAATCGTTACAATGGGCCTACATTGACATACCGGACATTCGAGTCTCAACAAGCATTTACACACCGCTAGACAACTTTGGCGAAACATGCTAGGATTATTCCATCATGATTTAGGAGTCGCGGTATGCACATTGACCACACGAGCAAGCGCGCCCGCAAACTCATCGAAGACTATAATCTGACCGAGGAAGAGCTCCGCCAGATTATTGCGGCGGCCCGGATCAACCTTGCCACCTTCGATCCTGAGTACCGCGCCAACGTCACGCAGCTTTCGCAAGACCTGGATCGCAGCCGCCCGACTATCTATAGCTGGGCCGATCGGGCACTTGAAGCAACCGTGACCTCGCTCCGCAACATTCGCACCGGGCGGCCACCTAAAGAAGGGCTCAACGGACGGCGCGCCCGCCGTCGGCCGGATCAGTTCTAAGCACTTTTCCCCTTCCAATCGACGCGTCACCATGCCAGGCAGTTTGTTTGTCCTGGCTTGTTGCGCATGGCCGACATAGCAGCGGCTAACCATGCGGTCCTGTACGCTCACTCACAATGAGTAATCCCCCGAGATAGCCCACCAGTTTACTGCTCCCTGAAGATAGATTACGTATCATACGACCCGGAACACCTTGTTTGCGCTCCTCCTACACACTGTCGCAGGATGCAACACAGGTGTTTGTGTATCAACTGCGATCCGTACACAAAGGAATATACGGTCCATGAGCACGCCGCTCCACGCTCTGCTGAATCGGTTCCGGGTGGTCGATGGCGTTGACCTCGCGGCTGTCGTCGCAACTGACGGCTTGCTGATGGAAAGCGCCGCAGGTAACGGCGTCGATGCCGAGGCCATTTGTGCCGTCGCCGCCAACGGCCTGGCGCTGGCCGAGGCGCTTGGCCGCGAGATCACCAAAGGCACCGCCGACCAGATCACACTCGAATACGCCGACGGACTTGTCCTCATCGAGCCGCTGACCCCCGACGCCATGCTGCTGATCCTGACCCAGGGTCGCGGACAGCTCGGTCGTTTGCGGTTTCTGGTCCAGAAACATTACGATGCGTTCGTCACCGCGATCCACGCGATCTAACGCTTAAGCTCGCCAGCTCCAGTTTATCAGCCAAGACCCGGCGGTGTCGCCGTATATTCTGATTGTAGCTTTGCCAAAGGCAGGAAATCATGGCCCTCGATCCACAACTCACTAGCTTGATCGTGCCACCCGACGAAACCGCGCACATCGAAGAGGTGCTCAACCGGCTCGTCGAAGAAACAGGCGGCAATCACGCCCTGTTGCTTGACAAGAGCGGTCAGGTGATCGCCTGCCACGGCGACGCCAACCGCCAGGACACGACGGCGCTGGGCGCGCTGATTGCGGGAACCTTTGCCTCGTCGCGTGAAGTTGCCAAGCTGCTGCGCGAAAAAGACTTCAAGATGCTCTTCCAGCAAGGCGTGCGCGAAAACCTCTTCATCGCGCTGATCGCCGAGCAGTGGATTCTGACGATTATCTTCAACAAAGAAACACATATCGGTCTGGTCAAGGTGCTGATCAAGAAAGCCTCCGAAGAGCTGGCCACGATCCTTCAGCGGGTCCGGCAGTCTCGCCGTGTGCGCGACGACGTGCTCGGCTCCAGCTTCCGCACCTCGATGGAAGATACGATCGATCTGTTGTTTCGAGACTAATATAAGGGGCTTTAGCACATGGCACTCATTAACGTCGCCGCCCGCGAGATTCACTGTAAGATCGTGTATTACGGCCCCGGCATGTGCGGCAAGACGACCAATCTGCAATATATCCACAGCCAGGTTCCGCAGGCGACCAAAGGTGAATTGCTGTCGATTGCGACGGAGACCGAGCGCACGCTGTTCTTCGACTTCCTCCCACTCGATCTGGGCAAGGTTCGCGGGTTTCAAACACGCTTTCACCTGTACACCGTTCCGGGGCAGATCCTCTACGAGCGCACCCGCGTGGCGGTGCTCAACGGCGCGGACGGCGTGGTCTTTGTGGCCGACTCGCAGCGCAGCAAGCTGGAAGAAAACGTCAACAGCTTGAAAGAGCTGGCGCGCAACGTCCAGAAGCAGGGCAAAAAGTTTCAAGAGTTTCCGCTGGTGCTGCAATACAACAAGCGCGATCTGCCCAACGCGCTGCCGGTGCCGGTTCTTGACAAGTATCTCAACCCGTTCAACTGGACGCGCTTCGAGGCCTGCGCGGCCTCCGGCCCCGGCGTTTTCGATACGCTCAAGGGCATCAGCAAGATCGTCATCAGCAAGCTTTAATTTTATGCGGCGTAATGCAGCGCCCGCTGTTGTGCGGCATTACGCTGATGAACTGTGTGATTTATGGCGCTCGAAGGAGATCTGGGGGATTTCGGACTCGTTGACATTATCCAGCTGATCGACCTCGGCAAGAAAACCGGCGGCGTCGAGATTCATGGCCTGCGCGGCAAAGAGCAGGTCAACGGCTGGGTCTTTTTCAACGAGGGCAAGATCTGCGGCGCGCAGCTTGGCTCGCTGGCAGGTGAGGAGGCAGCCTATACCTTTTTCACCTGCACCGCCGGGCCGTTTAAGCTGCACGAGCGGATTGCGCTGCCGCCGCCGAATATCCGCGTTTCCAACGAGATCATCATCATGGAAGGCATCGGTCGCCAGGATGAGTGGGCCAGTGTGGCCGAGCGGCTCTCCGGCGATATGGTGCTGAAGCTGGTGCCCAATCCGCGCTCTTCCAGCCGCGAGATCAATCTGGAAGCGCACAAATGGCGTGTCCTGACGATGATCAACGGCAAGAATACGGTCGCCGATATTGCGCGGCTCTCGGGCCTGGGCGATTTCACCGCGTTCAAGACGATTATCGAGCTGATGGATGCTGGCCTGATCGAGGGCCGCGTCGAGGAGCGCCAGGCTCCGCCGCTGTATCCCGAGCTTGAGAAGCTGGCGGTTGCGGGCATCGGCAATAGCGCCCGCGTGCTGCTGGCAGATGCTTTCCGTCGCGCCGGTCTTCAGCCGAACGATCCCGCCGCCCAGCCGCAGCAGATGCTGCGCGCCATCGCCGCCTTCGAACAATCCACCACGCTGCTGCTTGGGCCATCACGGGCGCGCTCACTCGCCGATCAGCTGCGCAGCAAGGTTCAACAAGCTACGGCCTAACCACGTCGCGATCGTGCGCAACGCGAGCAGCGTGGGTAAAGGAGATGTGATCCGCTCATGCAACGTAAAGCCTATCCGATCCCGTTTAGTATGCCGTCGCTTGAACGGCTGCGCTCGGCTGATCTGCTGATCCCGCTGATCTTGTGCCTATCGTTTGTGCTGCCGCTGCTGCTGGCCTTTCTGGGCGTCGGCATGCGCACCGACGAGCAAACGCCGCTGGTGATCAACGAAGTTTTTGTTATGCCCAAAGCCGGCGGCCAGGCCTGGGTCGAGCTGTACAACAACACCGACGAGCCGATCTCGATCGATGGCTGGCGGCTCAGCACGGCCGCCGGCGATGTCGCGACGCTTAGCGGCAGCGTCGCGCCGAATTCGTTTGAGGTTGTCAAGACGCCGAGCGCCTGGAACGCCAAGTCCGACGCGGTGATTCTGTATGGCGTGGACGGCAACCAGATCGACGAGCTGCACTGGGGCGCGGCACCCGAGAAAAGCCCGATCGTCGGCTGGAGCAAGAATTCAGCACCAGCGCCCGTCGAGAACGTCGCACTCGTCCGCAACCCGCAGGGCCTAGACTCGAATACCAACAAGGACTGGTCGCGCACGCAGGCCTCGCCCAACACGCAGTCGCCGGCCTCGCTCAGCACAGGCACCTACCGCATCCTCTTCGACGTCACCAACTATGTCAGCCTGATCGCGGGGTTCTTGCTGTGGGGCGCGTTCATTCTGATCGGCCTGATCGCACGGCGCTTTGAGATGTTGACCGGCCAGCGCTCGTTCTGGATCGCCATGACCGTCGCGCCAATCGGCATCGTCATCTACAACCTGATCCAGTCGTATGCGTTCTTCACCGCCGGCCGCATGACCGAGTGTAAGGAAGGGCTGAGCTTCGGCGTCTGCCAGCAGGGCTGGGCCTTCACGCCGCTGTTCATCTCGTCGCTGGCGATGGCCTACGTGGTGTATCGCTTCTACGGCATCGCCCGCCGCATCCTTGAGGTGTAACGATGAAATTTTCCCCGATCCATATCGGCCTGATCCTGGAGATCGGCATCGTCGTGCTGGCGATGGTTCTGTTCCGCTTCGCGCGCGTGCTGGGTGGCCTGCTCGATCTGATCCACCGGCCGCCGCTTGAGGTCTGGCTCAAGCTCTCGGGCTGGACGATGATCATCGGCTTTGCGGTGCTGCACTATATCGCCGTGGCCGTCTTCTACCCCAACGCCGCCGATCCGCGCATGCTGCAAATGCTGTGGATCTGCCGCACGATCTCGTTTTTCTCGCTGTTCGTCGCGGCAGTCCTGGCCTTCGTGCCGTCGCTGCTATACTATCGCTGGACGAACCAGTAAAGAACAAAAGAACAAAAGAACAAAGAACAAAGGAACAGCACCACTATTCCCCTTCGCCTGCCGCAGCGGGAGAAGGGGTGGCCCAAAGGGCCGGGGGTGAGGGCCAGCCCCTGAGACAAGAGAATAGAGAGAAGCGGATCGGGATGCGTCAATGGCGATGCGTCCCGATCTTTTTTGCACGGCTGGTCCCAAAAAGCGGTATAATCAGGCCGACACCTGAGCCGCTCGAATGACTGGCGATCATACGTGGAGTACCACGAGGAAGTTCGAGCGCAATGTTGTGCCGTTCGCCTGGGCCGGGTTCCGACTATTCGGAGCCTTTTTTGTTGGCAAAGGAACGAACTATGCGAGCGATTATTAGTGTCTCGGATAAAACCGGGCTGGCCGAGTTCAGCCGTGGCCTGGCGGCGCTGGGCGTCGAGATCTTTTCGACGGGCGGCACGCTCAAAGCTCTTGAGCGCGAGCAGGTCAAAGCTCAGTCGATCAGCGCTCTGACCGGATTTCCCGAAATCCTGGAAGGCCGCGTCAAAACGCTTCATCCGGCTGTGCATGGCGGCATTCTCCACCGCCGCAATCGTCCCGACGACGTGGAGCAGATCGGCCAGCATGGCATCGGCGCGATCGATCTGGTCGTCGTCAACCTGTATCCCTTCCGCGAGACGATCGCGAAGCCCGGCGTCGAGCTGACCGACGCGCTGGAGCAGATCGACATCGGCGGCCCGACGATGATCCGCGCCTCGGCGAAAAACTTCCCCGATGTGCTGGTCGTGGTCGAGCCGAGCGATTATCCGCGCATTCTTGAGGCGCTTCAGCAGGACACGATCGACCTGGCGCTGCGCCGATCGCTGGCCGCCAAAGCCTTCGCTCACACCGCCGCCTACGACAGCGCGATCGCCGCGTTCCTGACGACCGAGGATTTCCCGGCGACGCTGCCGCTGGCCTGGAGCAAAGCCTACGATCTGCGCTACGGCGAGAATCCGCACCAGCCGGCCGCGTTTTATCGCGCCGACAGCACCAGCCAGGGCACGATCGCGACTGCCACGCCGCTTCAGGGCAAAGAGCTGTCGTTCAACAACCTGCTCGACGCCGACGCGGCCTTGCAGATCGTGCAAAGCTTCGACAAGCCGACCGTCACGATCATCAAGCACAGCAACCCCTGCGGCCTGGCCTCGCTGGACGATCTGGTCGCGGCTCATGCGGCGGCGCGCTCCGGCGACCCGGTCTCCGCGTTCGGCGGCATCGTCGGCATCAACCGGCCCGTGGACGGCGCGCTGGCCACCGCGATGCAGCGCTATTTCTACGAGGTGATCGTCGCGCCCGCGTTCGACGAGGAGGCACGCGCGATCTTCGCCAACAAGCCCAACCTGCGCCTGCTTGAGGTTGCGATGCAGCCCGAGCGTGGTACAGTGTGGGAATATCGGCAGGTCAGCGGCGGGCTGCTGGTGCAGGCGCGCGACGAGGTAGCCGGCGACGATCCCAATGGCTGGCGTGTCGTCTCGGAGCAGCAGCCGACGCCGGAGCAGCTGGCAGCGCTGAGCTTCGCCTGGAAAGCCTGCGCCTTCGTCAAGTCCAACGCGATCGTGCTGGTGCAGGGCGAAACGCTGGTCGGGATGGGCGCGGGACAGCCATCGCGCGTCGACTCGGTCAAGATCGCCGCGAGCAAAGCCGGCGATCGCGCGCAAGGCAGCGTGCTGGCCTCGGACGCGTTCTTTCCCAAATCCGACGGCGTGGAAACTGCCGCCGCCGCCGGTGTCGCCGCGATCGTGCAGCCGGGCGGCTCCCAGGCCGACGAAGAGGTGATCGCGACGGCCAACCGCCTGGGCCTGGTGCTGGTCTTTACCGGTCGCCGCCACTTCAAACACTAAGATGTTCAGCGGGAGGAGTCGCGTGCTCCTCCCAGCGATCTAACTGGAAAGCTCATGCTCAAATTTGATGATAAAGGACTGATCCCGGCTATCGTGCAGCATGCCCGCAGCGGCGAGGTGCTGATGCTCGGCTACATGAACGAAGAAGCGCTGGCGCAGACGCAGGAGAGCGGCCTGGTAACCTTCTGGAGCCGCTCCCGCAGCGAGCTGTGGCAGAAAGGCGCGACCAGCGGCAACGTGCTGCGGCTGATCGAGCTGCGCCAGGACTGCGACGGCGATGCGCTGCTGGTGCTGGCCGAGCCTGCCGGCCCAACCTGCCACACTGGATCGCGCTCCTGCTTCTTCCGCACGCTCTCCGACGAGCCGGCGACGACGACGCAGCCGGCCAGCGCCGTGCTGAGCCAGCTCGCGGAGCTGATCGAGCGGCGCAAGCAGGAGCAGCCTGAGGGCTCGTACACCGTGAAGCTGCTCAAGGGCGGCCCCGAGCGCATCGGCAAGAAGGTAGGCGAGGAGGCGACCGAGGTTGTCATCGGCGCCATGAAGGGCGATCCCGACGAGCTGGCCTACGAGACCGCCGATCTGCTCTACCATACGTTTGTGCTGCTGGCGCATCAAGGCGTGAAGCCCGAGCAGATCTGGGCCGAGCTTGAGCGCCGCTACAACAAGTGAGCACCCATGAGCGACTGCGCCACCGATCCGCGCTATCTGCGCTACCAGTACGCCGACGCCGACAAGCTGCGCCTCCGCCAGCAGACGCATGTGCTCTACAGCGAGCAGGACACTAGCTTCTTCGACTGGCTCATGCCTGCGATCGATCCGCAGCCCGGCGCGCTGGTGCTGGATGTCGGCTGCGGCTCCGGCGCGTATCATCCGCTGCTGGCGACGTACCGCACGCGCATCGTGGCGATCGACGCGTCGCAGGGCATGCTCGACGTGGTCCAGGAGCAGGCACGCCAGCAGAGCTTGCCCGTTCAGTCGATCCGCGCCTTTGCCGAGGCGCTGCCGCTGCCTGACGCCGCCTGTGACCGCGTGATGGGCAACCACATGCTCTACCATGTGGTGAATCAGCTGGCGGCGCTGCGCGAGATGCGGCGGGTGCTCAAGCCGGGCGGTCGCGTGATCCTGGCGACCAACGCTTCCGACAGTGGACAGCGGCTGATTGACGTGCATATGGAGATCGCACGGGCAGCGGGCTACACGCCCCTGGATCAGCGCTTCGATCGCGGATTCAGCCTGGATCACCTGGATCTGGTGCGCGAGGTCTTTCCCTATGCCGAGCGGCTGATCTACCACGACGCGTTTCTCTTCCCCACGCCCGCGCCGGCGCTGGCCTACTATGCTACCGGCGTGATCGATATGGTTGAGTCGCTTCCCGCCGACGGCAGCCATCGCGACCGGCTGATGCCGCTGTTCGAGGAGCGCGTTGGGGAGATTATCGAGCGTGAGGGCGTGTTCAGAGTGGCCAAAAGCAGCGGCTGCTTCGTCGCCCAGATCTAAAGTGCTCAGCTCACCTACATAGCCTTGCACGTCACTAGCATTATTGCGCCTGTGCTATCAACGCCTGGATGTTTTGGATCGCTCGTGGTGTGAAATGCTTTTGTAAAAAGCTGGGATCTTGTTCTAGATCTGACCTGGTTGTGAATTGGCACATAACATATACCTGCTTAGGATCAGCCTGAATGAGGGAAAGTAGTAACAATCCCTCGGCCTGCTTACCGCGACCATCGGTTGCGCGGAGCCAGATCCACATCTTGGGATCGCCCACTCCCGACTGAGACGGACGAGTGACGGTGGTAATCTTGTAGCTTACCGGCCCGTCAGCAAAATCAAGATCGTAGCGCACCGGTTTGAACTGCTCGCTCACTGCCGCTTGAATATCGGCATGGGCGGGCATCGGCGTCCAGATCCCGATTTTGATAGCGCCCAAATACACGCAGGTGCAGATCAATCCGCAGCTGCCAATAGCAAGCAGGTAGAAGAGCGCCGAGATCGCGGCTGGTTTGCGTAAACGATCAGACATTAAGAATGATCCTGGCTTGAACGTTGACCTGGATGAGGCGAGTAACGATGGGCTAATTCTGCCGCGCTAGCTGGTGTGACCGTGGCTGCGACAGCGCGATGCTATGGTTAGAAACATACGCAGGCGGGAGGATAACTATGGGTAAAGTTATCGCAGGCTTTTCTACGTCGCTCGATGGTTTTATCGCTGATCCACAGGGCGAGGTCGGGCCGCTCTTCGATTGGTACTCCGGTGGCGACGTCGAAGTGACGTTTCCCAATGATCACTGGGTAGCCAAAGTTTCGGCGGCCAGCGCTACCGTCATTCGCGAGCTAAACCAGCGGACCGGTGCGATCGTTTCAGGTCGCCGCCAGTTCGACATGGCCCGAGGCTGGGGTGGCCGGCATACGCTGGACGTGCCGGTCTTTATCGTCACGCATCATGTGCCGCAGGAGTGGGTCTATGCCGGCTCGCCCTTTACCTTCGTTACCAATGGCGTCGCAAGCGCGATCGCTCAGGCCCAGGCGGTAGCTGGCTCGAAAGATGTAGGTGTCGACGGCGCGAACGTGGCACAGCAGGCGATCAAGGCCGGGCTGGTCGACGAGATCTTTATCGACCTCGTGCCGATCTTGCTGGGAGCAGGTATCCACTTTTTCGATAACCTCGGCCCCACGCCGATCGAGCTGGAGCAGACGCGTGTGGTCGAGGGCGCCGGCGTGACGCATCTGCACTTTCGCATCGTCAAGTAGCGCCGATCTAAAAACGGGACGAGCTACACAGCCCATCCCGCACACCATGCTTCCGGCGCAGCGCGCTATTTGTCGTCCAGCATGCCCGGCAGCGGCTCGATCACAATCAGGCCACCCGCGATGTCGAGGCGCTTCACAACATCTTTGATCATCGGAATCAGCGCCTCGCCGCCCTCCGGCCGCGTCACGACCAAAACCTCGTTGGCGCCGGTCTCCAGCACCTCTTTGACCGTACCGATCGTCGCGCCGTCTGCGCTCTCGACGCGCAGTCCGGGCAGGTCGTGCAGATAATACTCGTCCTCGTCCAGCGGCATCGCGTCCGTCTGACGAATATAAACTTCCTGACCGCGCAGCGTCTCGGCGGCCTCGCGGTTATCGATCCCATCCAGCGTGACAATCAGCACTGTGGGCTTATGCGGCGCGGCGCGCTTCAGCTTGTATGGCATCAGCTTTTCGCCCACGAACACGGTCGAGACCCGGCGCAGATGCTCGGGCCGGTTGGTGATCGCGTGGAGATTGAGCTGGCCATGCACGCCGAACGGCGATGCGATCTGCCCGACCAGCAGCAGCTCGTCGAGCGATGGACGTGGTTGTTGGCTCATGTTACGAATTAATATCCAGATGGACGCGCTTACGCTCACGGGCGGCGGCGATGCCCAGCACATCACGGATCGCCTTGGCAACCCGCCCGCTGCGTCCGATCACTTTGCCGGCGTCGGTCGGCGCGACCGTCAGCTCAAGCGTGATCGCGAATCGTCCGTCACGCTCCCGCACGCGCACCGCTTCAGGATGATCGACAAGCTCTTTAACAATGAACAGCAGCAGTTCTTTCATAGAGTACACAAAGAACAAAAGGCTCGTTGTCGGGCCTTTTGTTCTTCATAAGCAGGCAAAAGATCTTAGCCCTGCGCTTCGACGGCTGGTGCTGCCTCGGCAACGTAAGGCGTTCCCGGCTTGGCATCAATGCCTACTTTACCGAACAGGTAGGCCACAGTATCCGAGGGCTGCGCGCCGACGCTCAGCCAGTACCGCGCGCGATCGGACTTGATGTTGAGCACTTTGGGCTGCTCGACGGGATTGTAGTTGCCAATGATCTCGATAAACTTTCCATCACGCGGCGAGCGCGCATCGGCCACAACGATACGATATGTCGGCTTTTTGTTCTTGCCGCGCCGCATCAAACGAATCCGAACCACAGAAATCCTCCAAAAAACAATCAGTTAGGAACTATATTCAGTGTCCATCCGCAGCCACATAGGACTGCGCTACGTACAATCTCACTTGCTACTGCTGCTGGTCTTTACGCATGTTGCGCAGCAAGTTTTCGATATCCGACGGGCTGGCGTTCGGGCCGAGTCCTGGCGGCAGGCCAGCTCCAGGGCGTCCCCCTGGCAGCTGCGGCGGGCGCTGCTTCTTCTTTTTCTTGCCCTTTTTGCCGCTGCCACCCTTGTTATTGGTGCTGCCGGCGCCAGGCATACCCGGCATACCACGCATCATGCCCTTCATCATATGCTGCATATCGCGGAACTGCCGCAGCAGCTCGTTGACATCGTCCAGATCCGTGCCGGAGCCACGCGCGATGCGCTCCTTGCGGCTCTGCTTGATGATCTCGGGATTGCGCCGCTCCTCGGCGGTCATCGACTGGATGATCGCCTCGACATGCTTGAGGTCATCCTCGTTGATGTGCTCTTCGAGCTTGAGCTGCGACATGCCCGGCAGCATGCCCAGGATCTGCTGAAGCGGACCCAGGCGGCGCATCTGCTTCATGGCGTTCAGGAAATCTTCGAAGTCGAATTTGCCCTTCTGCATTTTCTTCTGCATCTTGGCAGCTTCTTCTTGGTCGATGTTCTCCTGAGCGCGCTCGATCAGCGTCAGCACGTCGCCCATGCCGAGGATACGCGAGGCCAGTCGCGGCGGATCGAAGGCCTGGAGGCCGTCAACTTTTTCACTGGTGCCCAGGAACTTGATCGGCACGCCGGTGACCTGCCGGATCGAGAGCGCCGCGCCACCACGCGCATCGCCGTCAATCTTGGTCATCACAAAGCCGGTCAGCGGCACGCGGCGGTTGAACTCCTCGGCCACGCGCACCGACTCCTGGCCGATCATCGCGTCCACAACCAGCAGCGTCTCGTGCGGGTTGATGCCAGCGCGAATCTCTTCCAGCTCCAGCATCAGCGCTTCGTCGATCTGCAAGCGGCCGGCGGTATCGATGATCACCACCTGGTTGCCGTTCTTGCGGGCCTCGGCAATGCCGTTGCGGGCGATCACCGGCGGCGCGACCTCGGTACCCTCGGTGTAGACTGGCACCTGGATCTGTTTGCCCAGCGTTTCCAGCTGCTTGATCGCGGCCGGACGATACACGTCGCAGGCTACCAGCAGCGGGTTGCGGTGCTTCTTGCGCAGAAACAGCGACAGCTTGGCAGCCATCGTCGTCTTGCCGGCGCCGTTGAGGCCGACCAGCAGGATCACGGTGGGGCCAGGCTGCGCGTTCGCCAGCGGCGCGGGCTCGTCGCCCAGCAGATGGATCAGCTCGTCGTTAACGATCTTGATCACCATCTGCGCCGGCGACAGGCTCTTAGCAACATCCTGGCCGATCGCCTGCTCACGCACGCGGGCGACAAAATCTTTGACAACTTTGAAATTAACGTCGGCTTCCAGCAGCGCCCGGCGAACTTCTTTCAGCGCCTCGTCGACATCGGCCTCAGAGAGCCGACCGCGAGCGCCGAGCTTCGCAAACACATTTTGGAGCCGATCGGAAAGACTTTCAAACATAGTTTTTTCGCCTTGTGCCTGGCACTCAATGCTCAGGCACGAAGAACGCGGCTTCGCCGCGCCGATACAGCATTGTAGCGGATTGAACGGCCCGCGTCAAATAATTCGCCGTGTCAAAGCCTCGCATTTCGCCCGCTGCGCGCCCAAACAACCGGCGCTAGGCGCTGACCGCCTGCAAGCGCTCGGCGTTATCCGCCACCGTCAGCGCATCGATCATCCGGTCGAGATCGCCGCTCAGGATCATCGGAATATTCGAGAAGTTCTGGCCGATGCGATGGTCGGTCACGCGATCCTGCGGGAAGTTGTAGGTGCGAATCTTTTCCGCGCGCTCGCCCGTGCCTACCTGCGCCATGCGCGACGAGCCAAGCTCTTTCTGGCGCTTCTCCTGCTCGATCGCGTAGAGCCGCGACCGCAGCACGGCCATCGCCCGCTCACGGTTCTTGATCTGTGAGCGCGTATCCTGACAGGTCACGATCATCTGTTCGGGCGTGCCCGCCTTGTAGGTAATACGCACCGCCGAGTCGGTCGTGTTGACGCCCTGGCCGCCGTGACCGCTGGCGCGAAACACGTCCACGCGATAATCTTCGGCCCGAATATCCAGCGCGGCGTCCTCGACCTCGGGCAGCACCGCTACGGTCGCCGTCGAGGTGTGGATGCGGCCACGGGCCTCGGTTGCGGGCACACGCTGCACGCGATGCACGCCGCCCTCGTACTTCATGCGGCTGTACGCGCCGTCGCCGTGGATCTCGAAAACGATCTCTTTGTAGCCGCCGGCCGCGTTCTCATTCGAGTTGATGACCTCGGTCTTCCAGCCTTTCAGCTCGGCGTAGCGCGTGTAGGCGCGGAACAGATCGGCCGCGAAGAGTCCGGCCTCGTCGCCGCCTTCGCCCGCGCGGATCTCGACAATCACGTCCTTCTCGTCGTTGGGATCGATCGGCAGCAGCAGCAGCTTGACCTCGCCGTCCATCTTCTCGACGCGCGCGCGCAGCTCGTCCAGCTCCATCTGCGCCAGCTCGCGGAACTCGGCATCGTTGCTTTCGCGCAGCATCTCCTCGGCCTCTTTGATGCCGCGCAGCGCCTGCGCATACTCGCGGTATTTCTCCACGACCGGCGCGATCTGGTTTTGTTCTTTGACGAAGCCTTGCAGCTTCACAATATCGGTAGCTACCTCGGGATCGGCCATCTGCTCGTTGAGCTGATTGTAGCGCTCTTCGATCCCAGCCAGCTTTTCTAAAACATTTGCGTCAAGCATATATCCACCACAAGCGCGATGAGTTAAGATCGCGTCCTGAAAATCTTTATCGCCACGACGCGCAAAAAACGCGCCACTAACACAAGTAGACGGGGGCCCGCACCGGATTGGTGTGTACCCCCGCCCGTCGATCTTCAAGCCGCGACGCTAGCCCTGGGCTGCGCGCTCCCGCTTGCGGCGATTTCGCTCCGCGCGGCGCTGCTTCTCCTTGCGCTGCTCGCTCTTGGAGATAAAGTGCATCTTTTCGCGGTATGTTTTGGTGATCCGTTCGGCGACCACGCCCTTGTTGAAACGGCGGATCAGCTGCTCGACGGATTCACCGTCACGTCGATCTACATGCATAGCTTCCGGCTACACTCGACTTCATTTCGCTACGAAATGATGAGCCGACAAATGCCGCGCTCACCTCCTTTAACCATCAGATTCGCCTATGGCGTGTGGTACTGAGTATTATACGACACGCGACGACGAGAATCAAATACTCGCGCATTTTGCCGAGCTATGCCAGCGTCAAGTGTAAAGCGTTTCTAGATCTCGCCGGCCATCTGCATCAGCGTTTGCCACTGCTCGGCGCTCACCGGCACCACCGACAGCCGCGGCAGGCGCACCAGGCCCAACGTAACAAACAGTGGATCGGCTTTGATCGCGGCGAGCGTAACCGGCTGCACCAGCGGGCGCACCACCTCGACGTCGACGACTGCGCGCTTGGGATCGTCCAGCTTGGGGTCGGCATACGGCGCGCTGGCGATGCGGGCCAGTCCGATCGCGCTGCGGACGTCGCCGCTGTGGTAGATAATCGCCTCGTCGCCGGGCTGCATCGAGCGAATATGGATCAGCGCGGTGTTATTGGCCACGCCGTCCCACACAGTGCGGCCCTCGCGCTGAAGATCGGCGAATGAGTAGGTCGACGGCTCGGTCTTGAGAATCCAGTAGGCCATGCGTTAGCTCCTTTAGTCGATCTCGGTCGCCGCGCCGAGCGTTTCACGTGCCGCCGCCACCACAAACAGCGATCCGGCGACACAGATCAGATCGTCGGGCGCGGCCAGGCGGCGGGCTTCGTCGAGCGCGGGCGGGATGTCGTCGGTCAGAATCACGGGGACGTCGGGCGAATGCAGCAGCGGCCTGACATGCTCGGCCAGCGTTTCGACCGGTGTCGATCGCGGATGATACGAGCGCGTCAGCACCACGGCGGCGGCATCCGGCACCAGCTCACGCGCGATCGCGTCGATATCTTTGTCGCGGGACGTGCCCAGCACCAGGATCAGCTTGCGGTGCGACAGCGCCGTCAACGACTCGTGCAGCCGCCGCGCCGACTCGCCGTTCATCGCGCCGTCGACTACGATCGTCGGCTGTTGCGCCAGGATCTCGAAGCGTCCCGGCCAGCGCGCCGAGGCCAGGCCCTGCGCCAGCGCGTCATCGCCGATCTTCCAGCCCTGCTGGCGCAGCAGCAGCGCCGTGCCAAGCGCAACCCGCGCGTTGTCGAGCTGATATGTGCCGCCCAGACCGATCTTGCCCGGCTCGATCGCGAATGGATAGCGCAGCGGCGGCGGCTCGGGCAGATCCGGCGACGGCATCATCAGCCACAGGCTGGCATCCTGAGCCTGGAAGAGCGGAGCCTGCAACTTCGCGGCCTCATCGCGGATCACCTCCATCGCCTCGGGCATCTGCGGCGCGACCACCACCGGCACGCGGAACTTGATGATCCCGGCCTTGGCGGAAGCGATCTCCGGCAGCGTCGAGCCCAGCACGGCCATGTGATCGAACGAGATCGGCGTGATCACCGAGACCAGCGGCGTAACCACGTTCACGGTATCGTAGCGGCCACCCATGCCGATCTCAAGCACGGCAATATCGACCTGTCGATCGGCAAAGTAGCGCAGCGCCAGCGCGGTCGTCAGCTCAAAAACCGTGGGCGGGCCGAGATCGCCAAGCCGCGCTACCAGCGGTTTGAGCTGCTCGACATAGGCGATCACGTCGGCCTGCGGGATCAGCTGGCGATCGACCTGAATCCGCTCGCGCCAGGAGTGCAGATGCGGCGATGAAAACAGGCCGGTACGATAGCCCGCCGCGCGCAGAATCGACTCCAGCATGGCCGAGGTCGAGCCTTTGCCCTTGGTTCCGGCCACGACGACGCTGGGAAACTGCATGTGTGGATTGTCAAGATCACGCAGCAGCCGGCGCATACGGCCCAGATTAAAGCGCGCGTGCTGCGGCGTGGGCGGCATCTTGGACTCGTAATTGATAAACGAATAGATATAGTCTAATGCCGCCTGATACTCGGGCGGAGCATGACGCATCGTAGTTGCCTTTCGAAAAACTGGTAAAATGGCTCTCATATTCGGGACGACACAACGATGAGTTCGAAAGCCTTTGTGAATTCCCGCCGATTATACACCCCCTGCGAGGACCATCGATTGTCGAAACGCGTGATCCTGCTGCTAGCTCTGGTTCTTCTCTCCGCCTGTAGCGGCATTGAGCCGCAGCGCCAGGCGCAAGCCCCGCTCGCCAACGCCACCCAGCCCAAGCCGGCTAGCAGCACAGCCACGACGATCTCCAACGATCAGCTTCTGGCGCTCGCCGCCGACCAGCGGGTCTCGGGCGAATACAGCGCTCAGGTCGCCACGCTGCAACAGGTTCTGGCGCAGCAGCCAGGCGCTGAGCAGACGCGGCAGGCACGCTATGGCCTGGCCGAATCCGCGCTGCTACAGGGCAAAAACGACGACGCAGCGCGTGACTTCACGCAATTTCTCGCCGACGGACAAACCGATGATCTAGCCGCACGCGCGCTGCTGCTGCTGGCGCGCACGCACGAAAATACTGGTCGCTGGCCGGAAGCGATCGCGGCGTACGAGCGCTACCGTGAGTTACAAACGCCGCTTGAGCCCTACGCCGCGCTGCGACAGGCGGCCCAGGAGCAGGCCACAGGCCAGATCGAGCAGGCGATCGCAACCTATAGCTATGTCGCCCAGCAGCCAATCGCGAGCGGACGCCGGGCCGAGGCGCTTGAGCGGCTGATCGCGATCTATGGCGAGGCGGGCCAGACAGATCAGCAGCTGGCGCGCTACCGTGAGCTACTGGGCCTGGCGCAGCACGAGGACTACCGGCCGGCGGTGCTGTGGCGGGCGGCTCAGCTAGCAGGCGCAACCGACGAGGCCCGATCCTGGCTGCGCGAGATCATA
This sequence comes from Herpetosiphonaceae bacterium, assembly GCA_036401895.1. Taxonomy (GTDB): domain Bacteria; phylum Chloroflexota; class Chloroflexia; order Chloroflexales; family Kallotenuaceae; genus LB3-1. The sequence goes on from DASWTW010000305.1 coordinate 16,403, forward strand.
GCCAAATATCCGCAACGTAACGAGGCGCTCGAAGCGCTGACGATCTTGCAGAACGATCCGGCGGGTGGTCTGACGCCACTTCAGGCCGCGAACATCAACTTCGTGCATGGCCGCTACGCCGTCGCGGTGCCGCTCTACGATGCCGCGCTGGCCGGTCAGCTGACGGATGCGGAGCGCTTCGAGGCGCGGCACAGGCGGGCGCTCTCGCTACGGGAGCAGGCGCTGTACGATGAGGCGTTGGGCGAGCTGGGCGCGCTGGCGCAGCAGCAACCGCCGATCACTGGCACCGTCCAGGCTGAGCTTGACTATGTTCAAACTGTCGGCTGGAGCGGCAACGTGCCCTGGGCGATCGACGGCTACCGCGCGTTTGCGGCGCGCTTCCCTGGGCACGAGCTTTCCCCGGAGGCGCTGTGGCGGGCGATCCAGCTCCAGGAGGGCCAGGGCGACACCGCCGGCGCGATGGCCAAAGCGATCGAGCTGGGCACGGTTTATCCTCACAGCGTCCAGGCGCACATCGCGCTGACCAAGGCCAGCTTCTACTATTATCTGAATGATCAGCGAGAGCAGGCGATCACAGCCTGGAAGCTGCTAGCCAACGGCGCAACCGGCACCGACAGCGCCGAGGGGCATTTTTGGGCCGGCAACGCGCTGGTGCAGGCCGGGCAAGGCGCCGAGGCCGGGGCGCAGCTTCAGGCTGCCAACACGATCGCGCCGCAGTCGTACTACGGGATGCGCGCCCGTGAACTGTTGAATCAGCCGCTGGATGGGACGCAGCCGCTGGGCAGCGGGCCGAGCGCCGACGAGCGCGCAGCTGTGGAAGCCTGGATCGGCGGGTGGTTCAAGGCGGACGTGCCGAATGTGGGCGCGGTCGTCGGCAGCGCTCCCGAGATTGCGCGCGCCCGCGAGCTGCTGCGCGTCAATCTACGCAACGAGTCGCGCGACGAGTGGTTCGCCGCTCGCGATGCCTGGAACGACGATCCGGCACGGCTATGGCAGCTTGCACTTCAAACTCACGAGGCGGGCGATCCGTATGTCGCGCTCAAAGTCGCCGAGCGTGTGGTCGAGCTAAGCCCCGACAAGCGGATCACATCGCAAACGCCCAGCGGCCTGCTGCGGCTGATCTACCCAACGCCGTATCTGCGGGTGATCCAGCGCGAGGCCAGGGAGCGCGGCCTCGATCCACGTTTGATCTACGCGCTGATGCGCCAGGAGAGCTTGTTCAATCCCGATGCGACCTCGTGGGTGGGTGCGCGGGGACTGGCGCAGGTCATGCCCGGAACCGCGCAGGGCATCGCGCAAAACCTGCAAGTCGCCGATTTCTCGCCGGATCAGCTCTACAACCCGGCCGTCTCGATCCGCTTCGGCACGTTCTATCTGAGCCATCAGCTCGGCGCGTTCGACAACAACCTTCTGGCGGCGGCATCAGCGTACAACGGTGGACCCGGCAACGCCGCGCGCTGGCTGGAAAGCTTCCCCGACCGCGATCTCTTCGCCGAGCTGATCGACTACCACGAGACGCGTCATTATGTCAAAGTGGTCTACGGCAACTGGGGCATGTACCGGCTGTTGTACAAGCAGGATTGAGCTTGAGACACGCTTGTAGAGAGGCTCAATCCTGGTACACTCTTGAAAGATCCGGCGTGCGTGGAGGACGCTTATGAGTGCGCAACCTTACGAGTATCTTTCTCTCCAGCAATACTTCGATCTTGAAGCGACGAGCGAGATCAAACATGAGTATTACCGTGGTGCTACCTATGCGATGACCGGAGCATCGGCACGGCATAATCTGATCGTCGCGAATATCATTGGTCTGTTGCATAGCCAGCTACGCGGATCGCCGTGTCGTGTTTTTCCCAGCGATCTGCGGCTTAAGATCGAGCAGACTGGCTTATACACCTATCCCGATGTTTCGGTCATCTGCGGTACGATTCAGTTCGATACGGGACGGCAAGATACGGTAACCAATCCCAACGTTCTGATCGAAGTTTTATCGCCGCGTACCGAGAATTATGATCGCGGTAAAAAGTTTGAACATTATCGAACGGTTGAAACATTACAAGCATATATTGTTGTTGCGCAAGATCGCACACACATTGAGCAGTACATTCGACAAGATGAGCATCGATGGCTATTAGTTGACTTTTTTACGTCAGATCAGGTCGTACAAATCGATACGATCGATTGCAATCTACCATTAGCTGACGTGTACGAGTACATCACGTTTGAAGAAGATCAATAAGCGTAGTGTTACAATCTGTCGTTGTTTGAATACAAATCGGGAAACATACGCATGACAGCATTGATTGACGAGATCGCCGATATGAGCGAGGGGCTGCTCTTCATGAGCGAGACCGACGCGCCCGTCCAGCTGTTTGTGTGGGAAGAGTCGACGCCGTTTTCGATCGAGGCCCTGCGCGAGGCTAAAGGCTACAACGACAGCACGCCGATCGCGAAGCTGGACGTCGACGAGTTTTTCGGCCCGGCCACCCGCGCGTATGATTGGCACGGCCCCGAGGAGCGGGAGCGCGTCCGGCGCTTTCAGGCACTGCTGGAAACGCTCAAAGCGCGGCTGAGCGACATTGCGGCATATAAAGTCGGCGCGAGCGGCACGATTGATGTGTTTGTCGTCGGGCGCGCAGAAGACGGCACCTTTGCCGGCGTCACCACACAGGTCGTCGAAACCTGAGCCGATCCGCAGCCCAGGAATCAGCAGCGCCCGCTCAAGTTGTCGAGCGGGCGCCGGCGATCTTTGGATCTAGCGTACAACTACTGAGTATCGACGCGCGCCTCGATCACGCTCTGCACGCTGGACGAAACATTCGACAGGAAGTTATAGCCGGTCCAGGTCTCGATCTGATCGACGCTGTAGCGGTACTGGCGCCAGTCGTTGGCGCGAATGCCCTGGCGATTGGGCATACTCACGGCGATCACGCGGGTTGAGGTCGTGACGCGCGACAGGTCGTTGCTTCCGCGTGGCAGCACGAGGATGACCTTCCAGGTGAAGTTTGGGATCAGCACCTTGCCGCCTGCGATCGTGCCCTGCGAGTCGTCGCCACCGGCGATGATGTACAGCTCATTCCCGGCCTGGGCCAGATCGCGGCTGTAGTTTTCCAGCGCCGCCCACGGTCCCTGGTTGTTGTCGGGAGCCTGGGGAATGATATTGCTCATCAAAAAGGTTGACTGGTTAGCAGTGGTGGTCGCAGTGCGATCGCCTGATGGGATCATGTGGCCGCGATCGTAGCCGCTGTTGGTGTAATCGCCGGGCTGCACGCGATACCAGCCGCTGGGCAGCGAGCTGTCGGGCTGAAAATCGCTGCGGCCAACACTGCCGATGTCGCTGGCTTCCAGATGCCAGCTGACCCAGTTGGGAATACCGTTATAGCGGTGGTAGGACATCGCGTACTGCGGACGCTGAATCAGATAGTTTCGATCGTTAGCGGTGCTGCTGGTCGCGCCACTAGGATTACCCATCGTCAGGTGAGCAGCCGGATCGGTGTAGGAGGCGTGGACGCTGGAGGCAGCGCCAACCAGCATCAGGGCGGAGAGGACGATCCCGGTGATTCGGGCGCGAAGGCTAATCATGAGCCAGAACCTTTCCTGTGGAGCGGCAGAAATAGATCGAATAGCTACTTGACAGTTTAAGCAGCAGCATATTAAGCCGAGATCAATAACTTGTCAAAAAATAGTTAATTACTTGGGTACTGTTTGATCGTAAGAACCTAGAACCCAGAACCTAGAACCGGGAAGATCAGTCAATGATCCGCTTTGTTGCCTTTCCCGCAGAACAGAATAAATTCCTCGCTTGTGCAAAGCGCCGCATCTATAGTACACTCGCGCTACATCAGGAGTGAAGCATGACCGACACCTTGTTGACCGAGTATCGCGACGGCGTCACCACCTTTACGATCAATCGGCCGCATGTGCGCAATGCCGTCGACGCTCCCACGATGATTGCGCTGCGTGAGGGCATCGAGGCGTGCGAGACCAACGGCACACGCGTGATCGTGATTACTGGCGCAAACGGCTCGTTCTCCTCCGGCACAGACATCAGCGTCGCACTTCAGCCCGGCGTAACTCCCGACACAGCCTATGAGATTTTGACCGCCGCCTACGGCCCCACGCTGCTGGCGATCCGCAGCTCGTCGTGGCCAGTCATCGCGGCAGTCGACGGCATGGCCGCCGGTCTGGGCTGCGATCTGGCGCTGGCCTGCGACCTGCGGCTGGTCGCCGACGACGTGCAGTTCCGGATGGCCGAGCCGACCCTGGGTCTGGTGCCCGACCTGGGCGGCACCTACCCGCTGGTGCACGCCGTCGGCCACCAGCGGGCCGTGGAGATCTGCCTGACCGGCCGTCCGGTCGGCGCCGAGGAGGCCGTGCGCATCGG